>CAMKOU010000108.1 GCA_946414505.1 uncultured Clostridia bacterium
ATTTTTAAATATGATCGCGGTTTTCCACGCCCTCCTGCGCTGCCTGTGCGGAGGTGGCAGGGATATCCGGGTGGTGGAAAAGGAAGTCTTCCTTGAGCAACGCGTCGGGACCGTCGGGCGCGTTAAAGTAATAAAACGTCCGATAATGGCTGAAACGATCTGTCTCCTCAAGGTATGTCCATGCTTCATCATCCACATACACCACGCCGTCGTCGTCAACGGTATAGGCGCCGGTACGGTCGTATTCCGGCGTGTGTTTGGGCGCGTCGTTTAAATCGCGGGAAAACTGATAAAATTCCATGGTGTAGGTGCCGTCCGCGTCAAAGCGGTAGGCGTTAAAGCACAAGCCGTCCACATAATATTCCAGCCAAACGCCGTC
This sequence comes from uncultured Clostridia bacterium, assembly GCA_946414505.1. GTDB lineage: Bacteria > Bacillota > Clostridia > Oscillospirales > Acutalibacteraceae > Ruminococcoides. The sequence continues at coordinate 380 of CAMKOU010000108.1, forward strand.
GGTGAGGTCAAACGCAGGCGCCGGGGCTTCGCCGGCTTCTTCGCTGTCGGTCGCTGTGTCGTCGGTTTCCGCTTTGGGTGTTTCGCCGGTTTCGGCCGCCGGGGACGGTGCGGCGTCACGCTGCATCGCTTCAAAACGAATCGTGCCGGTCACGGCGTCATCCGTTTCCTGTGCGGCAGGCAGCGCTGCCTGCGGTGCGGCGGAGGTGCTTTCTGTTGTCTTTACTGCCGGTGCGGCGGTGTTGACGGGAACGGGCACGGTGGCGGTGATTTGCGCTGGCACGGCGACAGCGGACGCGGCAACGGCGACGGTCGCGGCAAGCGCGGCGGCAACGGTGGTTTTGGCGACGGCAACAACAGCTTTCATTCCGGTGATCTCCCCTGCACAGATTCCTTTCGGTATCATTATAGTAGCACACGGGTGCTACGAATGCAATAAAAAAAGCAAACTGTAAAGAAACTGAGAGCATTATGTTGCTTTTTGTAAAAAGTGTTTAAAAATTTGTAAACCCGTGAAAGAATTTGATACCATTTCGGGTGCTGCGGTTGCAAAATCTTAACCGTACAACCGCAAAAACAGCAGCCGTGCAACCGCTTGCCGGCGGGGGTAAAAAATCGTTACCGCTCCGCTCCGGAAAAAGCAAGGCGCCGGCGCAGCGCTATTGATTTTCCTGCCGATCTGTACTATAATGGCAATATCACAGTTCCGAAAGGGATGGAAAGATGAAACGGATAAAAAAACTGACGGCGGCGGTTTGCTTTGTGCTGGCACTGCTGCTCGGCACGGCGCAGCCTGCGCTTGCCGCAGAGATCGCGTCGGAGCCGACGGACGCAGGATACACGATCATCCGCGTGACCGCCGCGCAAATCAGGAGCAGGGGCGCGTATGAGGCGATCAACGCCGCGCTGCTGCAGGCGCGCGACAACGCCACCGACGCCAACCCCTACAAGATCATCGTGGAGCCGGGCACCTATGTGCTCAAGGACACGGTCTCCTGCGAGAACGAGGATGACAGCGTGGACTACAACGTCCCGTATCTGTACAGTAATACATGGCTGGTGCTCAACGGCGTCACGCTGCGCCGCGGCATTGGCTACAACATGCTCTGCACCGCCTACAAGGATAAAAACGGCAGTAAAATCAGCGGCTATGCCACCCGCAACGTCATTATTGACGGCGGCACCTTTGAAAGCGAGGCATACCAAAGCGTGACGACCATCAAGCTGGGACACGCGCGCAACGTGATGATGCGCAACGTCACCATCAAAAACACCTACAACGCGCATATGATGGAAATTGCCGCCGTGGACGGCCTGACCATGACGGGCTGCACCTTTGACACCCAGAGGCTCGACGTGGGAAAGGCAGGCGAAGAGGCGATCCAGCTCGACGTGTGCCAGAAAAAACATATGAACCACTATCTCAACGAGGATCTGCCCCTGCAAAACGTCACCATCGAGGGCTGCACGTTCCGCAACTGTCCCACCGGCATCGGCTCGCACACCTCTGTGTATAACGCGCCGCACCGCAACATGGTGATCCGCCGCAACCGCTTTGAAAACATCAGCGTGTCCGCCGTCAAAACCCTGAGCTGGACAGACAGCGCCATCGGTGAAAATGTGATCCATAATGCCGCAGCAGGCATCGTGGTGCGCGAGATCGTGGAGGAGGGCAGGGGCACCTACCGCTCCGGCGTCATCGCCGCAGAGTCGGGCTGGGCAACAACGGCGCATTATTCCGAAACCTACCGGGCGCCGGTGAGCAACCTGAAAATAGACAACAACATCATCACCGCCGGCAACATCAACAATCCCTATGATGCCGCGGCGCCGAAATACGCCATCGCGGTGCTCGGCTCACGCGTGGTCAATTCCACGCAGTACGGCGGCTCGACGGGGGACGGCTCACAGGGCGGCGGACTGCCCAAGGGCGAGTATTGGTGCGACGGCGTCAAGGTCACCAACAACCTGATCACGGTGACAGGCGACGGCGTGCACGTGGAATACAGCCGCAACGTTGACGTCGAAAACAATGTGGTGCAGCACGACGGTGCTGTCGCCGGCAACAATAACAACAACGGCGTGTCGCTGCTCAACAGCGTGCTGGCTGCCAACATCCGCAAAAACCACATCACCGATCCGCCGAACATCGGCGTGCGCATCGGCAGCGGCTGTTCCGCAAAGGACGTCAACGACAACGAGGTGTACGCTCCCGGCTATTACGGCATCGGTCTGGACGGCGCGCTGGTGACCACCCTCAGCAACAACGAGGTGCGCGGCGCAGGCGTCGGCATTTGCCTGTACAACGGCGCGAATGTTTCCTACCGCGTGATTGGCAACCGGTTTGTCAACGACGCGGGCGGTCTGTATGTTTCCGCCGATTCCTATCTGCTGCTGGCAGAGGAAAACCTGTTTCAAAATTGCAGCTGGGGCATTTCCTTTTACGGCAGAGGCAATTACAGCGACAACACCTACAGCAGCCAAGCCCTCTCCTCTATTACCCCGAAGCCCTATTCGGTGACGCTGCCCGTCGGCGGCGCGACACGGTTGTCCAAATTCCCGGTGCCGCTGCAAACGGCGGACACCTACAGCTACACCTCCTCCAAGCCCTCTGTGGCGCTGGTGAACGCCGCGACCGGCAGGGTCACGGCGCTGTCGCCCGGCACCGCCGTTATCACCATGAAGAGCAGCAGCGGCGTTTCCGTGGAAGTCCCCGTTACCGTCACTGCCGGACAGCCGACCAATGTGCTGGGCGATCTGGACAACGACGGCTATGTCACCTCGATGGACAACGCGCTGCTGGCGGGCTATGTGTCGCGCACGCCCGGCTATGAGACCGTCAACACCGCACAGGCGGACGTCAACGCAGACGGCGACGTCAACGCCAAGGACCGCATCATCCTCGCGCGGCATATCGAGCGCATGAAGGGCTACGGCTCGCTGCCCAAGAACGTCGAAGGCGCGGCGGAGGACAGGCTGCAGCTGTTTTTGAACCACATTTCGGGCAAGCGCGGCAGCACCGTGGACATCATTGTCGGCGTCAACCGCAATCCCGGCTTTGCCACAGCGGAAATGGAGCTGGTGTATGACGACAGTGTGCTGACGCCGGTCAGCGTGACTGACCTCGGCTTGTCGGCGGATCTCACGCCGGAGCACGCGGACAGGCATTCGTCGCCCTGTCACCTGTCGTGGGTCAATGATCTGGCAAAGCGGAACATCACGGACATCGGCAGGATGGCGATCGTGCGCTTTCAGATCGCCGACAACGCGCCTGCGGGCACCTATCCCGTCAGCTGGAACACCGCTGTGACAGAGCTGTACGACAAGGAGCTGCACACGGTGCCGTTCAAGTGCGCCGACGGCTCGGTGACGGTGACAGGCGAACCGGCTGCCGTCACCTGCGTCGTGACGGGCGGCGACGGCGAGGCGGCGCTCACGCTGACGCCGCAGGGACAAACGGAGCCGTATGCAGCCGTCACCACCCAAAATGGCAGACATCTGTTTAAGAGCGTGCCGGCAGGCGCCTACCTGCTGCGCGCCGCCAAGCCGGGCTGTGTCACCGGAGAGCGCAGCGTGACCGTGGACGGCAAAGCGCAGTCGGTCTTGTTTGATCTGCGGCGCAAGGGCGACGCCAATGCCGACGGCGCGGTGACCATTGACGACGTGACGCATATGCAGCGCCATATCGCCGAGCAAATCACCGTAAAGGATTTTGCGGCGGCGGATGTGAACGGCGACGGCGCGGTGACCATTGACGACGCCACCGATGTGCAGCGGTATCTCGCGGAATTGATCCACGTGCTGTAAAAATTAAAAATGATCAAACCTTTTTGTTTTTTGCTTCGTCTGTATCAGTGAAAGGGGAAATCCCCAAAAACAAAAAGGAGAGAGAAATATGAAAAAAATCATTTTAACCATGAAAGCCGTCACAGCAGGTGTTTTGTCCGCCGTACTGCTTTGCGGCGCGGCAGCCGGCGGCGCGTCGGCGGCAACGGTTTGCGAAAGCGTTGCCGGCAATGACACGGCGATCATTCACCTTAACCGCGTGAAGGAGTACGAAGATTCGACGACAGACGCACCGGAGGATCTGGGCACCGTTACCGCGCATGTCAACGACGTGCTGGAGGTCACCCTGTACGGACAAACAACGGATCCGGCGTATCCGCGCTTTTGCAACACGCAGCAAGCGGTTTATTTCATGCAGAACAGCAACCGCCCTGTGGAATGGGAACCCTTCACGACGGGCGACAAGAACGGACTGCTGGAGTGCTATGAACGCTGGTACGCCCCCGTCAGGAGCGGGGCGATCGCAAGCATCGAACCCTTCCTCGGCGCGAATGTACTGACCTCCTTTAGCGGTGCTGAAAGCAATCCCACCCGGATGACAGACTGTTATACATATACTGCCACCAATGCGCAAAACGTCATTGATTTGACCGAAAAAACCAAAATAGCCTCCTTTACGCTCAAGGTGCGTAGGGGCGGCGAGGGTACCATCACACTGATGGATCAAATCGCTTCTTCCATTGGAACGGAAAAGCTGTTTGTGAATGACAAAGCGCGGTTTACCATTGAGGCGCAGGTGGTCGGAAAGGCGGATTTGCGCTATACATGGGGCGACCTGGACGGCGACGACAAGGTGACCATCAACGATGTGACGGCTTTGCAGCGCCATTTGGCGGATCTGCAGGCGTTTGACGCCTATCAGCTGTGCCGCGGCAACGTTAACCACAACAAGTGTATTGACATTGACGACGCCACCAAGCTGCAGCGCTATTTGGCGGAGCTGCTGCCCACCCCGGCGTTTGCAGATTTTAGCGTTTGACGGGCGTTTGCTTTTTCTTTTTGCGGGAGCCGGCACAAAAGTCCAACCCAAATCTCAAAAGGATGGATGAAACAAGGTGGTAGGGGCGAGCATCGCTCGCCCGCTGCGCCGTGCTGTCCTGTCAAACCGATTTTGTATAGGAAAACAGTGGTTTCCTATCCGTGGGCGAGATGCTCGCCCACTGTTATACAACGAGATTGAAACAGGGGTTTGGCTCTTACTCATAAAATGAGTTTTGAGCCGACCCTTTTCCCTTTTTATCGCACAATTTATGCGCTAATGTGATTAAATAACCAAAACCACTTTACAAAACCGCCCGAAAGTGGTACAATCTAATGTGATATATTGTGTATCAGAATACACGGCGGCAACTTCCCTTTTGCCGCTTCAACAAAAAGGAGGACGATTTCCAATGGCAAGAAAAATGAAAACCATGGACGGTAACAGCGCTGTTGCGCACGTTTCCTATGCGTTTACAGACGTTGCTGCTATCTACCCCATCACCCCTTCTTCCGTTATGGCTGACCTCACCGATAAGTTTTCGGCGGCAGGACAGAAAAACCTGTTCGGAAGAGAAGTTCAGGTCACCGAGATGCAGTCCGAGGGCGGCGCTTCCGGCGCGGTTCACGGTTCACTGGCAGCCGGTGCTTTGACCACCACCTACACCGCTTCGCAGGGTTTGCTGCTGATGATCCCCAACATGTATAAAATGGCGGGCGAGCTGCTGCCCAGCGTGATCCACGTTTCCGCACGTGCGCTGACCAGCCACGCGCTGTCCATCTTCGGCGACCACTCCGACGTGTATGCCTGCCGTCAGACCGGTTACGCCATGCTGTGCTCCAACAATCCGCAGGAGTGTATGGATCTCACCGCCGTTGCCCACCTGACCGCCATCAAGGGCAGAGTGCCCTTCCTGCATTTCTTCGACGGCTTCCGTACCTCCCACGAGATTCAGAAGATCGAGGCTTGGGACTATGAGGATCTCGGCGACATGCTCGACTGGGACGCTGTGGAAGAATTCCGCCGCCGCTCCCTCAACCCCGAGCACCCCGTCACCAGAGGTACCGCGCAGAACGACGATATCTTCTTCCAGGCAAGAGAAGCCTGCAACCCCTACTATGAC
>CAMKOU010000109.1 GCA_946414505.1 uncultured Clostridia bacterium
GGCGGCAACAGCGGCGGAAGCAATAGCGGCAGTAACGGCGGCAACAGCGGCGGAAACAATAGCGGAAATAACGGCGGCAATGGAGGAAACGGAAATTCAGCAGTGGATACCGGAGCGTTGTTTGGGAGGTTGCCGAACAAATTCGCTTTTGGTGGATATAATTGGGGCGTCATCATGTATATTGATAGTAATGGTGGTTTCCGTGCGGAATATCATAGTGCGTTGAAAGGAAAAAAAGGCGATGATTATCCATCCGGAACCCAATACGAATCCGAATTTGTCGGTCGTTTTACAAACGTTAAGGAGATAGATGCATATTCCTATTCTATGACAGTTAGCGATTTATCTATAGTTAGCGATACCGGACATGAAGAAATTGTTAATGGCAAGAAATATGTAAAAACAGATGAAACATGTGGTTGGGGTGATGGCGTTATTGTGACGCTATATAAACCTGAAACCCCGCTGGATGTCTTGACGTTTTCGACAAGCTCTTTTGGAAGGGGATATTCTTCAAATGGTAATTTGTTAGGACAGTATTGTATTTATAATCCAAATGGAACCAGTTTGCATTCTGTTAGCACGTAACATGATTGTTAGAAATTTATAAAGGCGAGTGATGAAACGATACATGGGCTATACGGAAGAGTACGGCACAGGTCAAACCGGAGCTGCATCCGGTTTGCGTCGGCTTTAACCTCCGCAAGCTTTATAACAAGCAAAACAGGCTCCAAAGGGCTGTGTGATACGCAAAAAGCGGCGCTGTGAAGAGGGAAGCTTTTGACTTCGTTTCTTCACAGCGCCGCTGCGTTCTCAAAAAATATTGACGGTCAAAACGGTATGGATTATAATGAAAATACCGATAACAGAAATAGATCCGGAGGAACGGTAATGCCGATTTATATTATCAGAGAATATTTTATCCGCAACAAGAACTACGACGTGATGACCATTAACGAAGTGTTATTTGAATTCGATCAGGTTTTGTTGGGACAATAGCAGTAGAGTACCCAACCGAAGATATGGCGCCTTGTGAGGAGCGGCGCGGTACGCACCCGATCGGGAAGGGTGCGTGGTTGGCTTTCGGTTGACTGCGCCTGCCGCGAACCGCTGACGCCTGCCGGTCAATCGCGCAAGTGTTCTTCCTCGATGATCTCGGCTATCAGCTCGCGCTCGTCCATGTGGTGCTTCACACCTTTGATTTCCTGATAGTCCTCGTGCCCCTTGCCTGCCAGCACGATGATATCGCCGTCCTCGGCGTGGAGCATACAGTAGCGGATGGCTTCCTTACGGTTGGGCACGACGACGTATTTGCCGTCGGTTTTGTGCAAGCCGGTTTTGATGTCCTCGATAATGTCCATCACATCCTCAAACCGCGAGTTGTCCTCGGTGATGACCGACAAATCGCTCAGTCTGCCCGAGGTTTCGCCCATTTCATAGCGGCGCACCTTGGGGCGGTTGCCGCCGGCGCCAAACAGGGTGATCAGGCGGTGGGGGTCGTAGGCGCGCAGGGTGGTCAGCACGTTTTCCATGGACAGCGCGTTGTGCGCGTAGTCGATCAGCAGGCTGTAGTTGCCCGGCACCGGCACCGGCTCGACTCTGCCCTTGACATGCGCCGCCTTCAAGCCCTCGATCATCGCGTCGTCGGGCACATCGAAAAAGCTGACCGCGCTCATCGCGGCAAGCGCGTTGTACACATTGAACACACCCGGCACACCCACGTTCACCGACAGGTTTTTGCTGCCCCTTGCGTCAAAGTGTACGCCGATAAAGCCGTCCTCCGACAGCAAATGCGCGTTTTCGGCGCGCAGCACGGCGTTTTCGGAAAAGCCGAAGGTGTACAGCGTGCCCTTGAAGTCCTTGGTAACGTCCTTGTAAGCAGGGTCGTCGCAGTTGGCGGCGGCGTTTTTTACCTGACGGAACAGCAGGCTTTTGCAGTATAAATACTCCTCCATGTCCTTGTGCTCCACACCGCCGATGTGGTCGTGTGAAAAATTGGTAAACACGCCCACGTCAAAGGTCATGCCGTCCAGACGGTGGTGCTTGAGGCCGATGGACGACGCCTCGATCACCATCGCGCCGCAGCCGGCGTTCACCATGTCGCGCATGGCCCGTTGGATTTCGTAGCTTTCGGGCGTGGTGTTGTCGGTTTTGTACGTGTTGCCGCCGTACACGATGCCCAGCGTGCCGATGGTGCCGGTTTTGACACCGGCACGCTCCATGATCTCGGCGATCATGGCAGCGGTGGTGGTTTTGCCCTTGGTGCCGGTGATGGCAACGGTTTTCAGCTCCGCGGCAGGGTCGCCGAACAGCGCAACGCTCATGTGCGCCAGCGCCGCGCGTGTGTCGTCCGCCTTGACGACGGCAACGCCGTCAGGCACCGCTGCATCGAGATCGTCGCTGATGACCAGCGCCGACACGCCCTGCTTTACGGCGGATGCGGCGAATTTGTGTCCGTCGGAGGTGTAGCCCTTCAGACAAACGAACGCCGTGCCGGGCGCCGCCTTGCGGGAATCGTACACAATATCGGTCAGGTCGGGGTCGCCCGCCTGCACTGTGACATAGCTGACATGCTGTAATAATGCGGAAAGTTTCATCCAATCGCTCCTTTTCGATAACTATTATGATCCTATTATAGCAAGGTTTGCGCGGGAATACAACCGTTTTTTCAAGCGTGACGCTTGATCCAATCCGCGCGTGAAAAGTCGATAGCATGGACAATGCCGAATCCCACGCAAAAGCGTTGCTATCACCCGGTGACGCAGCAAGCGTGACGCTTGATCCGATCCGCGCGTGAAAAGCGGGCAGCATGTTCAGCGCAGAATCCCGCGCAAAAGCGTTGCTATCGCCCGGTGACGCTTGCCGGGGAGGGAATGCTGGCTGTTTTTCCGATAAAAACGCCGGAATTGCAGGCAAATCCGAAAAAAACACTTGATTTTCCGGTGCAACGGTGCTATAATCACATTGTAAATACTTGAAACTAAAGGAGTGGGCAAGCGACCCGCTCCTTGTTGTTTAGCGAAAAGCCGGCTGCGGATCGCTGACAACGGACAACGAACAGGAGGGACAGGAATGGCAAAAAGTAAGGGCGGCACCACCGTCGCCAAGGTCTGGGCGCTGTGCGAGCCGATCGTGACGGGCTTAGGGCTGTCGCTGTGGGACGTGCGCTACGTCAAGGAGGGTGCCGATTGGTTCCTGCGCATTTACATCGACAAGCCCGGCGGCGTCGGCATCGACGACTGCGAAGCGGTGTCGCGCGCGGTCAACGACCCGATCGACGCGCTCGACCCCATCGAAAACGCCTATTGTTTGGAGGTTTGCTCGCCCGGCGTGGAGCGCGAGCTGGTGCGCGACGCGCACTTTGCGCAGTATATCGGCGCGGATGTAAAGGTAAAACTGCGGCGACCCGTCGAGGGCGTGGGCAGGGAATTCTGCGGCAGGCTAAAGGCATACGACGGCGGCAGCGTCACGGTGGAGGACCACAGCGGCGAAAACGAGCTGACCTTTTCCAAAAAGGACGCCGCATGGATCAAATTGGATGACTTTTAAATAGAGTTTAGAGTTGTAGGGGCGACCATTGGTCGCCCGGGACAGGGAATCACACATTTCCGGTATAACGGCGGCACAAAAGGAAAACGCGGCATGGCGGGCGTGCAATGCACGCCCCTACAACGAAAAGGATGTGTTCCGTTTGTCCGGTACTCTCCCATAGCAGTAGAAAGGAATGGTTGGAAAAATGATTAACAAGGATTTGTTTGACGCGCTGAGGATGTTTGAAAAGGAAAAGGACATTCCGATGGATTACATGCTTCAGCAAATACAAAAGGCGATCGAGATCGCCTGCAAAAGCTACTACGGCGGCAACGAAAACGTGGTGTTCAAGGCGGATCCCGAAAAAAACAGCTTTGACGTCAAGCTCGTGAAAACCGTTGTCGATGAGGTCATGGATCCCAACTTTGAGGTCACCGTCGAGGAAGCCGCGCAAATCAACAAGCGCAAAAAGTATGCCGTCGGCGATGAGATCGAAGTGCCGCTCGACCCCAAGCGTCTGGGCAGGATCGCGGTCTCCTCGGCACGCAACGTCATTCGTCAGGGCATTCGCGCCGGTGAAAAAGGCGTCAGCCTGATCGAGTTCCAAAGCAAGCTCGGCGAGATCGTTACCGCCACCGTCGAGCGCATCGACATGAAAACCGGCGTTGCCACCATCCGTATCGGAAAAAGCACCGCCATGCTGCCCAAGGCGGAGCAGGTGGGCATCGACACCCTGCACGAGGGCGACATGGTCAAGGTGTATATCGCCGACGTCAAGGACAACGAACGCGGACCGCACGCGATCATCTCGCGCTCGCACCCCGGCTTTGTGCGCCGCCTGTTTGAAAAGGAAGTGCCTGAAATTTACGACGGCATTGTGGAGATCAAGTCTGTATCGCGCGAGGCAGGCTCGCGCACCAAAATGGCGGTGGTCAGCAACAACCCCGACATCGACGCCATCGGCGCCTGCATCGGTCCCAAGGGCGCGCGCGTCAACGCGATCGTCAGCGAGCTGGGCGGCGAAAAAATCGACATCATTGTTTACAGTGACGATCCGCAGGCATATATTTCGGCGGCGCTGTCGCCTGCGACCGTCCTCAAGGTGGACATCATCGACGAGGAAACCAAAAGCTGCAAGGCGACCGTCCCCGACGACCAGCTGTCGCTTGCCATCGGCAACAAGGGTCAAAACGCCCGTTTGGCAGCGCGTTTGACCGGCTGGCGCATCGACATCCGCCCCGAAAGCGGTTTTTACGGTGAGGACGAGGACGACGAACCTGCCGTAGAAGAAGCAGCAGCGCCTGCTGCGGAAGCAGAGCCTGCTGCGGAAGCGGAGCCTGCCGCAGAAGCAGAACCGGCTGCGGCGGCAGAAACGGAAGCTTGATATATGAAAAAGATACCGTTGAGAAAATGCACCGGCTGCGGGGAAATGAAGCCCAAGCGCGAGATGATCCGCGTTGTACGGGCGCCCGATGAAACAGACGAAAACGGCAACACCGTCAAAAGCGGCGCCGTTTCGCTGGACATCACGGGCAAGGGCGCCGGCAGAGGCGCTTATGTGTGCCAAAATATCGCCTGCTTTGAAAAGGCGCGCAAGGCGCGGCGCTTTGAGCGTTCGCTGCATTGCCAGATCCCTGCGGAAGTGTATGAACAAATGAGCGCGCAATTGCAGGACGCGCAGACAGAGGGTTTATGAGCGACAGATTATTGTCATTTTTAGGGTTGTGCAGACGGGCAAAAAAGCTTGTCATCGGCGCGGAAACAGCCGAAAAATCCGTCAGGGAGGGCAAATCCCTGTTGGTGCTGTACGCATCCGACGCGGCGCCGAACAGTCTCAGGCGCGTGCGCGGCGCGTGCGAAGAACACGGCGTTGCCCTGCGGCAATTGCCCCGCGACAAACAGGCGCTGAGCCTTGCACTCGGCAAACTGAGCGCGGTGGTGTCTGTGGAGGACGCAGGCTTTGCCGGCAAGCTGAACCAAATGCTCGATGCAGAGTCAGTATAGAGAGGAGAATTTGATGATTAAATACAAGGTGAAAGACGCGGCGGCTGATTTCGGCGTGCCCAACAAAAAAATTACGGAGATTCTCAAAACACACTGCGGTGTAGATAAAAAGACCATGACCACCTTGGCGGACAACGAGCTGGACGTGTTGTTTGATGTGTTGACCAGGGAAAACAGCGTGCCGAGCTTTGACGCGTATTTTGCGGTGCGCAACCAAAAGCTCGAACAGGAACAGGCGCCGGTCAAGCAGGAGGCAGCACCTGCGCAAAAGCCGCAGAACGGCAAAAAGGACAGCAAGCCGCAGGAGGGCAAGCAGCAGCCGGCGGCAGCGGCGTCCAAGGAGCAAAAGGGCGAATCGCCCAACCACCAGCGCAAGCGCAAGGTCATTGACACCCGCGCCACCAACGTGGATGTGGAGCGCTACAATTCCAAATACGACGATCTGGCAAGCGGCACCTCCAAGTCCCGCAGCACCGATCGTGACCATACCACCAAAAAGCAAAAATTTGCCAACCGCACCCAAAAGCAGCGCGGCAGACGGCAGGGCAGACGTGAAACCGAGCAGGAGCGCCTGAAGCGTATCGCGCTGGAGCGCAAGCAAAAGCCCATCACCGTGCAGATCCCCGATGAGATCACCGTCAACGAGCTGGCGCTGCGCCTGAAAGCCACCGTTGCCGAGGTCGTCAAAAAGGCGTTCCTCATGGGCACCATGGTCACCGCCACCGACA
>CAMKOU010000110.1 GCA_946414505.1 uncultured Clostridia bacterium
AACAAAAACGGGGGCATGGCTCTTACTCATAAAATGAGTTTTGAGCCAGCCCCTTTTTCGTGTATTCACTTTCCGCCTTACACCGCCGTATACATCGCGGCGGCGTCCTCCTTGCGAACGGTTTCTTTCACCTCGGTCACCTTCACCCTGACGCTGCGCGCGCCGAGGGTGATTTCGATCACGTCGCCCACCTTCACGTCATAGGACGCACGGGCAGGCTTGCCGTTGACAACGACCTTGCCCGCATCGCAGGCTTCGTTGGCTACGGTACGGCGCTTGATCAGGCGCGAAACCTTTAAATACTTATCGAGTCGCATGGTTTTCACCTCTTCCAAAAAGCAAAAAGAGCCGAAGCATCGGCTCTCATTGGATAAACTTACTGATTAACAATGTCCTTAAACGCCTTGCCTGCCTTGAAAGCGGGAACCTTGGAGGCAGGGATATCAATGGAGTTGCCGGTTCTGGGATCCACACCGGTTCTGGCGTTTCTCTGGCGCTGTTCAAATGTGCCAAAGCCTGTCAGCTGAACTTTATCGCCCGCGGCAACTGCGTTGATAATGGCATCGAGAGCGGCGTTAAGCGCATTTTCGGCGTCTTTTTTGGAAATACCTGCGTTTTCTTTCATCGCATCAATTAATTCTGTCTTTTTCATTATGATTACCTCCATTTAAGTTTTCCTTTTGTAATATCTTAACTTCCTCCCAAAGGAAATCAAGTTGGTTTACTTCGGCATTTTGCATGTCAATGCCGCGTTCCGTGGCAAGCTGTTCCACCATGGAAAAACGCTTGATAAACTTATCGCAGGCAAGCGACAATGCGTGTTCGCTGTCGATCCCGAGGAACCGCGCCACATTGACCGCCGAAAACAGCAGATCGCCCAATTCTTCGGTTTTGTTTTCGATGCTGCCGTGGTTCACCGCCACCTTCAGCTCGCTGTATTCCTCATACACCTTTTCGAGGGCACCGTCCACCGCGCTCCAGTCAAAGCCGACCTTTGCCGCCTTCCGCTGCACCTTTTCGCTGCGCATCAGCGAGGGCAAGGCACGCGAAACGCTCTGCATGGCTTCGGTTTGCGTTTTTTGGTGCTTGGTTTCCATTTTTACAGCGTTCCAGTTTTGCAGCGCCTGCGTTTCATCGGCAGCCGTTTTATCGCCGAATACATGCGGATGACGGATCAGCAGCTTTCTGCAAATACCGTCGCACACATCATTCATGTCGAAGCTGCCTGCTTCACGCTCCATTTCAGAATGCAACGCCACCTGCAGCAGCACATCGCCCAGTTCTTCCCTGAGCAGCGCTGTGTCGCCGGTGTCGATGGCTTCAATTGCCTCGTAGGTTTCTTCGATAAAATTGGAGCGGATGGATTGGTGCGTCTGCGCCATGTCCCACGGACAGCCGCCGGGCGCACGAAGAATTTTGACAATCTCCACCAGGTCGTCAAACCCGTATTTGTCTTTTTGCGGATAGTCTGTCATGCTTTTTCACTCCTGTCGCTTGCATAACGCCGCATTCTATTTTACCCAATTAAGTGGAATTTTTCAAGTGTTTTTGCGATTTTTTCACCTTTTGGAAGAAACTTGACTTCTTCGGGGCTAAAGGTACGAATTATTAGTAAAACTGCACCATAAACGATCATGGCAAACAAAACGGCAAACACGGTCGCCACGCGGCTGAAGAAGCCGGGCGGCAGCGCGCCGACCAAACGGAACGTCAGAACTGCCGCGCCGATGCCGAGGACAAGGCCGACCAGTATGGAAACCGCCCAGTGCCGCCGTGCGTTTTCACTCGCAAAATGGCGGCCGACCGGCGTCGTGCCCGCCACGATATGACCGATAAACACCACCACAACCATCACGATAATCGCCGCCAAAACCGCCACGCAAACAGACGCTGCGCGGAAATTGTGCGAAAGCAAATGATAGCAGCCGAACGCCGCCAGCGAGCTTGCCACCGCACCGATGAGCGGCTTGACAGTGGTGCCGAAAAAGTCGGGTACCACGCCGCTGTACTTAATGAGCAGGAACATGCCGATGACGCAGATCAGCGCGTAGGAGATCATCGAGCCTGCCGTAGCGCCCTGGATGTTGATGGACGGGATGCTGACGAAAATCCAAGAGGTGCCGATTTTGACGATCATGCAAATGGTGTAGAGTATCATCGGGATCTTCACCTTGCCGATACCGTTGATCATCGAGCAAATCGGGGTGATGATCGCGGTGAATATCGTGGTGACGCCCATCACGGTGAGCACGTTGCCGCCGATTTCCATGATCTCGGCGCTTCTGCCGTACACCAGCTCCATAATCGGATGCGCCAGCACACACAGGCCGAGCGACATGGGCAGCGTGAACATCATCGTCATTTTCAGCACGGTGTTGACGGACTGCCGCAGCTCCTTTTTGTCGCCCTTTGTCCACGCGCTGGTGACGTTGGGCATCGCGGACGAACCGAACACCTGCGTCACGGCGGTGACCAGCTGCATCAGCGTCAGGGCGTTGGAATAGCAGCCCCACAGGTTGGTGTGAATGGTGATGTGCTTGCCGTGGAACACGTCGGGCGCATAGAACGCGCCGTACTGCGTCGCCAGCGCGTGCTCGTGCGTGTGCGCCAAATTGAGCAGCACATTTTGTATGATGATGGAATCGACCCACGAGCCAAGGCTCATCACCAGCGTACCCGCCGCGATCGGCAGCGCGGTTTTGATGATCGTGATGAAGGTTTCGCGGGTTTCACGCGCGTCAATGGAATTTTCATAGTACTCCCGGGGAATGCCGTCCCCCTGGATCCTGAATTTCAGAAAATAATACAGCCAGGACAGCATACTGCTCAGCGAGATGCCGATAATGGCACCTGCCACCGACAGCGCCAAAATGGTATGGTGCGCTTCCTCCTCATTGTGGAAATGCATCCACAAAAAGGAATGCGTCGCCGCGTTGGACTCCATGCCCCATATCAAAATAGCGTAGGCAAGCGCCGAGCCGATCACCAGCTTGACCACTGCCTCGATGATTTCGGACACGGCGGTGGGCTTCATGTTGCGCTGTCCCTCGTAGTATCCGCGATAGGCGGACGCCAGGCAGCCGAAAAACACGGTGGGCGCCAGGGCGATCATACCGTACAGCGCATACGGCGAATTGATGACAAACTGCGTATAGGGAAAGCTGGCGCCGACGATGATCAAAAAACACACCAAGCCCAGCACCGTGAAAAACGGCACGGAGATTTTGTGTATCAGCTTGACGTCCTTGTACCTTCGCTGGGTCATGTTTTGCGACACCAGGCGCGAAATGGCGATCGGCAGACCGCCGGTGGCGACGGTAAAAATCACGACAAACAGCTCGTAGGCGTTGGCATACAAGCCCATGCCAAACGACGCCATGCCGGGGATGCCGTAGTTTGTGAGGATTTGCACCAGTATGATTTTGTTCAGCAGGCCGAACACCTTGACAATCACCATACTGATGGTAAGAATGGCGGCGCCTTTGATAAAGGATGTGGACACATTCTGTTCAAAGTTTTTGACCGCGTTGTATGTTTTTCTCAAATTGTACCACCCGTAATTGACGATGTAATAGGGGCGTCAAAACTGCCGCCCCTATGAAATCTGTTGCTATTACTCGATTTAATATGCTTTATTACGCCTTTGTGTCGTCTGCGTCCGCCAATGCTTCGGCAGCGTCCTCGGAGATCTCCTCCACCGCTTCCTTCGCCGCAACCACGATGTCGTCGGGATTGGCAGCCGCTTTTTCCTCCGCAGCCGCTTCGGTAACTTCCTCCTCTGCGGAAACCGGCTCCTCGGGAATGTCAAACTTGTGTCCGCAGATGTTGCAGTACACGGATTCCTTGCTGACCTTGGCACCGCAGTCGGGGCAGATTTTTTGGTTTTTGATCGCTGCGATGTGCTCGTTCACCAGCGCCAGATTCTGCTTGAGTTCGGTGATCTCCTCCACCACCAACGCGATATCCTCAGAGAGATCCTCATTTTGTGTGGTCGCCTTGTAGGTCAGCTTGCCCAGTTCGATCAGCTTCTTACCGATGCTGCGTTTGATGGTTTCCGCAGAAATTCTCTGTTTGGAAGCGTCATAGATCTTAGCCGCCTGCTGTGAAACTGCCGCTGCCGCGCTTTTGGCATTTTCTTTGACGTCGCCGAGAATAGAGTCAAAATTTTTCATGGGTATCACCTTTCCTTGGTTGTTATATCTATTACTTATCGGTTAGTATTATACCACTATTTTCCGGAATAATCAACCGCAATTTGTCCGTAAAATCGCGCGATTTGCGCTTTTCTGTTGAGCAATTCGTCAAATCTGTCTAAATACTCATACGGATACTTAAAATTGAATACGCGCTCCAAAAAATCGGAGTGCGGATGCTTCAACTTGGTCACGCCGCCGCAGCCGCAGGCAAGAATGGTGTGGGTTTCGTCCATCACATACACGTTATACAGGCTTTCACTGCCCGGCAGCGACCACCCCACGTTTTCCAAATTGCCCACCATGCGCGTTTGGCGATAGAGGTAATACGGAAGGTAGCGGTGCGCTGTCAGCGTTTGCTGCGCATAGTCGAGCATGGCGCGCGCGGTGAGCGCCTCTTCCCTGTTCAGCGTTTTACCCTCGGTGGTCAAATGGGCGGCGCGTTTCATGCACAGGGTATGCACGGTGATGCACTCCGCGCCCAGGCCGCGCACCGTGTCGAGCGAATGCCGAAAGCTTTGCAGCGTGTCGCCCGGCAAACCGGCGATCAAATCGGTGTTGATGTTTGTAAAGCCGCAGGCGCGCGACAGCGCAAACGCCTCCAAAAATTGCGCGGCGGTGTGTTTTCTGCCAATGCGGTGCAGCACCTCGTCGCTGAGCGTTTGCGGATTGATGCTGATGCGGTTCACGTTATTTTCTTTGATAGCATTCAGTTTTTCTTTTGTAATGGTGTCCGGTCTGCCGGCTTCCACGGTAAACTCGCGGCAATGCGACAGATTGAAGCAGCGGTTCACGGTTCCGAGCACCGCATCGAGCTGCTCTGCGCTGAGGGTGGTGGGCGTGCCGCCGCCAAAATAGACGCTTTCGAGGCGCAAGCCCAACTCGGACGCGATCTGCGCAGTCGCCTTCAATTCCTCGCACAGCTTGCCCACATAGGGCGCGATCAGCTTTTTGGCGCGTTCCACCGACGCCATGACGAACGAGCAGTAGCTGCACCGTGACGGACAAAACGGAATGCCGACATACAGGCTGAACGAATCGGGGCGCGACAGCGAGATAATGCGCTGCTCGTGCGCCTCGGTTTGCCGGGCAAGGGCGGTTTTTTCGGGGCTGACATAATATGCCTCCGCAAACCGCCGCAGGGCGGCTTCCTCTCCCTGCTCGCGGGTCAGCTTGCGCAGCAGCTTGATCGGCCGCACACCCGTCAGCAAGCCCCACGGCTGCTGTATGCCGCTCAGCTGTACCAGCAGTTGATACAGCA
The DNA here is from genome assembly GCA_946414505.1 of uncultured Clostridia bacterium. GTDB lineage: Bacteria > Bacillota > Clostridia > Oscillospirales > Acutalibacteraceae > Ruminococcoides. Next base: position 5,455 of record CAMKOU010000110.1, read on the forward strand.
GCTGCACGGTCGTCAATTCATTGTCCGCATCCTTTTCCGTCCGCGGAGCGTGCCGCTCCGCGGCAAAGGCGCCGGTTTTTACCCGCACGGTGACATTTGCGCCCAGCTCGGTATAAATATACGGCGCCGACACCTCGGAAAATGCCTTGTACACCGTTATTTTTTCGTTGGGAAAAAACAAACGCGTCAGGTTTTCCACCTCAAACCAAAAGGTGTGGTTTTTGATGTACACATTCATGTTACAGCCGCCTCATCAGGGGATTATAGCGCCGCTCGTGCGCGAGCGAGGTCAGCGGACCGTGACCGGTAATGACCGTGTAATCGCCGTCGAGATTTTTGACGCGCCGGAGCGACTGTATCATTTGGTCGATATCGCCCGTCGGCAGGTCGGTCCTGCCGTAGGACTCCTGAAACAGCAGGTCGCCTGCGAGCATGATGTCGTCAAACAAAAACACACCGCAGCCGGCGGTATGCCCGGGCGTATACAGATAGGTGATGACGGTGTCGCCCAGACGGAACGTTTCGCCGTCGCCGAGCAGGATATCCGCGTCAAACGGTGTAAACGGAATGCCGTTGACTGCCGTTTCGTTGAGGCGGGTGTCGCGCAAAAACGGCGCATTGTGCCTGCCGGTGACGATTTTCGCGCCGTATTTGTCGGCAAGCTGCTTGGCATAGCAGATGTGGTCGTAGTGTCCGTGGGTCAGCAGGACATATTCCAGCCTGCCGCCGTCTTTTTCGATTTGTTTCTCCAATGCCCGCGACTGCTCGCCGGGATCGCTGACG
>CAMKOU010000111.1 GCA_946414505.1 uncultured Clostridia bacterium
TCACGCCGTCGGTGGTGACCTTTTCCATTGCCTCGGCGATCAGCTTGCCGATGAACTCATCCTGTGAGGAAACGGTCGCGACGCGCGCGATGTCGGCGGTACCTGCCACCTTTTGGCTGTTGTCGATGACTGCCTTCACCGCAACGTTGACTGCCTCGGCAATGCCCTTTTTCAAAATCATGGGATTGGCGCCTGCGGTGACGTTTTTCATGCCCTCGCGGATCAGCGCCTGCGCGAGCAGGGTCGCGGTGGTGGTGCCGTCGCCGGCAACATCGTTGGTTTTGATGGAAACCTCTTTGACAAGCTGTGCGCCCATATTTTCAAAGGGATCGTCCAGCTCGATCTCCTTGGCGATGGTCACGCCGTCATTGGTGATGAGGGGTGCGCCGAACTTTTTGTCGAGCACCACGTTTCTGCCCTTGGGGCCGAGGGTGATCTTCACGGTATCCGCCAGCTGGTCGATACCCTTCATGAGCGCCTTTCTGGCGTCCTCTCCATATGCAATCTGCTTAGCCATAAATCAATTACCTCCCAAAAAATTATTCTACGGTGGCGAGAATGTCGGACTGACGAACGATGGTATACTCCTCGCCGTCGAGCTTGACATCGGTGCCTGCGTATTTGCTCGCGATGACCTTGTCGCCGACCTTTACATACATTTTAACCTCGTTGCCGTCCACAACGCCGCCGGGGCCGACTGCCACAACGGTCGCAAACTGCGGCTTTTCCTGCGCAGCGGAAGAAAGGATGATACCGCTTTTGGTTTTTTCCTCTGCTTCCTCTACCATTAATACAACTCTGTCTAACAAGGGTTGAATACTCATAAAAATAGCCTCCTATTTTATAATACATGATTTTAGCACTCTTCTATCCTGAGTGCTAATACTATTGTATACCAATTTTTAGAAAAGTCAAGTGAAATTTGACTTTTTCTGTCCTTTATCCGGAATTATGTGAATTTAACTATTTTTCGATTGACTTTTTCGTGCAATTATATTAAAATTGAGATAGTCCAAGATGGGAGGTTCTTAAAGTATATGATAAAGAGAATAATTTGTATGGGCTGTGCGGCTGTTATGCTGTTTTCTCTGACAGCTTGCGGCAAAAAACAGGCAGAGGTCAGTGTGACGCCTGCCAATTCGATGATGCTGTCCGATCCCGGACACCTGACGTCCGAGGGCTATGAGTTGCCCTATACCTACGATGACGGCTACAAAGCGGTGATCGAAGTGGTGGGCAACAGCGAATATGTCACCGCCAACAAAACACCCGGCGGCAACATGGTGTTCCATTTGACCACCGATAAAACCGAAAAAGAAGTTCTGGATTTTTACGACGCCTATTTTGCCAAGCTGCAAAAGGTAAAGGCAAAGGCGCAGGGCGACAACTCTACCGGCTATTTTGATAAGGATAAGCGCCTGATCATTTATAACCTGTATGTTTGGACAGCCAACGGAAAAACAAACTACAAAATGGCCGCCGAGGCGTGTGAAAAGCTGGCAGACAGTCAATTATTTGAAGCTGTGGCAGCTGACAAAACGGAAACGACCGCCGCAGACACCAAAACAAAATAAGACTTACCAACAGGGGCGTAGCTTCATCACACGTCCCTGTTGTTTTTTACGTTCGCGGTTTTCATCCGCAGCCGCCGGCAAAACAGACGGCTTAACCGGCGGCGCTGCTTTGCGGTCTTGATTTCATCGGGAAACATGCTATAATAAGGTATATATTTGTACAAAAAAGGGGGCGAAACGGTGACACTGAAGGATTTGACGGCATATGCGAAAAAGCGGTACCACATCCGGGAGGAATTTAAATGGATGCAGTTTCCCACCTTTTCCGTGCTGACGAACCCGCAAACCAACCGGTGGGCAGCGGTGCTGATACGCCTATGGGACAGCGAGCACGGCGTCATGGTGGAAAAATGCGACATCAAGTGCCGTGAATTGCCGATCGAATACCGCGTTCTCCCCTACCTTTCGTCTCCTTTGCACATGAAAGGCAGCAATTGGGTCGGCGTGACGTTTACGTGGGAAACCGACGAAACGGTGGTGCGCCGCCTGTTTGACGGCGCGATGGGCGTGGAGGATACGCACGGCTATACCGTGATCCTCGAAACGCCTGCACAGCCGCAACAGCACATTTACCGCGACACGCCGCTTTCCTTTGATAACCGTCCTGCCAATGCGGCAACCCCGGACATTTTGCGCCGGCTGCACCGCCTGTATGATTACGGCAGCGAATCGTTTGAGGCGAAGTGCAACCGCTTTTTCCGACAAGCCAAGCTAATGGAGCGCTATGAGGACGAAGCGCCGTGGGACTTTTCATTTATCAGCCTCTACCCCACCTATCAAGACCTGACCACCGCCCAGCAGCGCGGCTATTTTGCGTGGCGCACACATGTGCGGCGCGGCGATTTTCAGCCGATCGCCACCTCTGCGGCATATTTATATGTATACGAATTGCTGTGCGGCATCGGTGCGGCGTCGCCGGAGGATGTGCTCGCAAAACTAAACGCGTTTGCACACGGTTTTTTGGACGCAGGCTACGGCGATGAGCGGATGCGGCAGCAGGTGCAGCGCTGGCGAATGGAATACGCTATCGTTCACCATTTTCCGCCGGAGATTGCGTTTTCCTGCGCACCGGAGGATATCCGGAAAAGCGACGAAGCGTTGACCGCGCTGCGCACACCGCAGGATCATGATGACGATGCGGTGTTTGAGGCACTGTGTTATTTTTACAAAAACAAGCTCGCCGATTCCCCCGTCGTCGGACACGGCGGTAAACACCTGTTCAGCGCGGCATGGCGCAAGGCAACGGAAACGGTTCGGGAAAACGGCAAGGACTGGTTTTCCCTGTGCTTCGGCGAAAAGAAAATACTCGCGTGGCGGCCGCTGTTTGACGCACTCTGTCCGCCGCCCGCACCGCAAAACGGCACCTATGTGCTCAACAGCTGCCGCAGCTATCACTGTCGCGGTGTGGCGTGGCTGTGCGAGCGATATGACAAGCTCTATTTTGACAAAAAGCGGTTCAACGGCTTTTTGCACGCCGCCGACGCTTTTTTGCGGCGTGCCCTGCGCACCAAACGGTATTTGCGCGAAAACCCGGAGGAAGCTTGGGCAAATCCTGTTTTTGCCGCCGTGCTGGCGGATGAAAAACACGCCAAGGCGCAGGCAGCCGTACAAGCGGTCAGCGTGGATTTTTCGCGCCTGGATAAAATACGGGAGGATGCGGTCGCCACGCGCGACAGCCTGCTGACCGAGGAAGAATTGCGGGACGATACGCCTGTTGCCGCCGCAGCGCCGACGCCGCCGCAGAAAGCCGAACCGGATGTGCCGCTCGACACTTTACAGGCACAAATCCTGCGCTTGCTGCTGAACGACAAAAAGGATGAAGCGCTTGCGGTCGTACATGCGCAGCACCGGATGCCCTCGGTGGTTGCCGACGGCATCAACGAAGCGCTGTTTGACGAGATCGGCGACGCAGTGGTGCTGTGTGAGGACGACAAACTGTCATTGATAGAAGAGTACCGGGAGGATCTGCTCCCGTTGTTTACATAAGGAGGAACAGGCATGGAAGCTAACCGCCAAAGGGTGCCGCGCCGCATCGCGCAGACGGTACTCAATTCGCTGAAGGGCGGCGTTGTGCCGCGCATCGGACTGCCCTATATCACCGTGGGGCGCAAAAACGAGATCGAAGCCCTGCTGCATGATGTGGATATTGTCGCCGAGGGCGGCGCGTCGTTTCGCTTCATCGTCGGGCGCTACGGCTCCGGCAAAAGCTTTTTGCTGCAAACCATCCGCAACTACGTGATGGACAGGGGCTTTATCGTCGCGGACGCCGATTTATCACCCGAACGGCGGCTGCAGGGCACGCGCGGGCAGGGACTTGCCACCTACCGCGAATTGATCGGTAATCTATCCACCAAAACCAAGCCGGAGGGCGGTGCGCTGACACTGGTGCTCGACCGCTGGATCAACAATGTGCAGGCGCAGGCGGCGCAGGAAACAGGGCTTTCGTTTGGCGATCCCGCTCTGACCGCAGCGGTGGACGGCAAAATCGCCGCTGTAACCGCCTCGGTCAGCGAGATGGTGCACGGCTTTGAGTTTGCGCGGCTGCTGTCGGCGTACTATCACGCCTATGTCAGCGGCGACGACACCACCAAAGCAAAGGTCGTGCGCTGGTTTCGCGGCGAATACACCCTCAAGCGCGAAGCCAAAGAGGATTTGGGCGTGAATATCCTCATCACCGACGACGACTGGTACGACTACTTAAAGCTGTTCGCGGCGTTTTTTCGCATGGCAGGCTACAGCGGCATGATGATCATGATAGATGAGCTGGTGAATCTCTATAAAATCCCGCATACCGTCACGCGGCAATATAACTACGAAAAGCTGCTGACGATGTACAACGACACCTTGCAGGGCAAGGCGAAGTACCTGGGCATCCTCATGGGCGCCACGCCGCAGGCGCTGGAGGACAAGCGGCGCGGCATTTACAGCTATGAGGCGCTGCGGTCGCGGCTCGCGGAGGGCAGATTTTCCAAGCCCGGCGCGCGCGACCTGCTGGCGCCCGTCATCCGCTTAGAACCGCTGAACGCCGAAGAAATGTTAGTGCTGTGCGAAAAGCTTGCAGATATGCACGCGGGACTGTACGGCTATGAACGGTTGGTGGAAACAGAGGATCTGGCGAGCTTCATCCGGCTGGAATTCGCACGTATCGGCGCCGATCAAAACATCACGCCGCGCGAGGTGATCCGTGACTTTATCGAGCTGCTCGATTTGCTGTACCAGCACCCGGACATGACCGCCGCACAGCTGCTGCAATCGGAAGAGTTTACTTACACGCCGTCGGAGGCGGTATCCAACCGGGCAGATGAAACCTATGCGGAGTTTACGATATGAATGCATTTGACCGATACGCACCGTTTATCCAAGACTTTATTTACCGCGCCGGCTGGCAAAGCCTGCGCGGTGTCCAAAACGCCGCAGGTGAAGCGATTTTCGGCACGGACGACAACGTGCTGCTGACTGCCTCCACCGCGTCGGGCAAAACCGAGGCGGCGTTTTTTCCAATGCTGACCCTGCTGGAGGAAAATCCGCCGCACAGCGTCGGCGTGCTGTATATCGCGCCGCTGAAGGCGCTGATCAACGACCAGTTCGGCCGGCTGGAGGAGCTGTGTGAGGAGGCGGACATCCCCGTCACGCGCTGGCACGGCGACGCAGCGCCGTCCCGCAAGCGCAAGCTGCTGAAACATCCGCGCGGCGTGCTGCAAATCACGCCCGAATCGCTGGAATCGCTCCTGATCAACAAACATATGGAGATCCCGGCGCTTTTCGGCGATCTGCGTTTTATTGTGATCGACGAGATCCATTCCCTTCTGCGCGGCGACAGGGGGATGCAGACCTTTTGCCTGATAGAGCGCCTGTGCAAAACCGCCGGCTGCACACCGCGCCGCATCGGACTGTCCGCCACCATCGGCAATCCCGAAGACGCAGGCAAATATTTAGCGGCAGGCAGCGGACGAAACACGGTGATTTCGCGCTTTGACGGCGGCAGAGATGTGTGGCGGCTGAGCATGGAGCATTTTTTCAACACTGCACCGCAAGCGGACGAGGGCAAGGATATGGTTGCTGCCGCCGTTGCCGAAGCGCCGACCGACACCGCCCCAAAAGCCGCCGACCCGGGCATGGGCTATATTTTTGAACACACACGCGGCAAAAAGTGTCTGATTTTCACCAACTCGCGCGAGGAATGCGAGGCGGTGTGTCAAGCCCTGCGGCAATACTGCGAGGTCCAGCACGAGCCCGACCGCTTTTTGATCCACCACGGCAATTTGTCCGCATCCTACCGCGAAAGCGCCGAGGAAGAAATGAAGGACGACGACTCGCTGCTGAGCGTGTGCGCCACCGCCACGCTCGAATTGGGCATCGACATCGGCAAGCTGGAACGCGCATTTCATGTGGACGCACCGTTTACCGTGTCGGGCTTTTTGCAGCGGATGGGACGCACGGGACGGCGGGGCGCACCGTCGGAAATGTGGTTCGTCATGCGTGAGGAACACCCCGAAGCGCGCGCCATGCTGCCCGACATGATCCCGTGGTATTTGA
>CAMKOU010000112.1 GCA_946414505.1 uncultured Clostridia bacterium
CGGGATGTCCGAGCCGCAAATGCCGCAGGCGCGCACGCGGAACAGCACCTCGTCCGGCTTGACGGCGGGCATGGGATAGTCGCAGTATTCCAGATCGCCGACTTCTCTCAACACCCTTGCTTTCATGGTTTTCACATTACATCCCGCCTTTCAAAATCGTTTCAAAGGTTTCCAAATCCTCAATTGTCGTAATTTTCAGGTTGCGTTCGCTGCCCGGCACCATGCGGATCTCCATGCCGTGGCGGTAAGCGATCTCGCTGCTGCCCGCTGTGGCGCCGATCTCTGCATCGGTGACCTCGTTATGTATTTGATAGTATTTTTGAAAGCGGAAGCTTTCGGGTGCCTGACCGGCAAACAGCTCGCTGCGCGTCAGCAAACGGTCGATCGTTTTACCGTCCTTGCTTTGGTACACCGTGTCCTTGACGGAGATCACGGGCATCGCGCCGTCAAATTCGGTGGCGCCCTGTATACACGCGGAGATGATCTCATCCGACACCAGCGGACGCGCCGCGTCGTGGACGATGACGATATCGGTACCGGGGCAGGTCGCCGCGATACATTTCAGTCCGTTATAAATAGAATGCTGCCGCGTTTTGCCCGCAGGCGCATAGCCGCGGATCTTATCAATGCCGTATTTTTCGGCGTTTTCCTCTACAAAGGATTGCCATTCCTCACTGACAACCACTACCAGGTTATCGATTTCGGCGTGCTTTTGAAAAATATCAAAGCAGTAGGCAATGATGGGCTTGCCCTCCACCGGCAAAAACTGCTTGGGGCAATCAAGTCCCATTCTGGTGCCCACGCCGCCTGCGAGAATAATAGCGGTATTCATGATCTCCCTACCCTTTCACTGATAGCAAACAAATCTTGTAAAGCGTTTCTGTATATCATAGCACATCCGGTATGCACTTGTCAAGAAACCGGATTTTATCTTCTTTCCTCCGGATTTTATCTTCTTTCCTCCAGCGTGCGCACGGAACGGCGGATGCCCTCCGCCAAGTCCACCTTTGGCTGCCAGCCGAGCGCACGCAGCTTGCCGCTGTCGAGGATTTCAGGCACCTGCCGCAGCGGGGTGACCGGCGCCTCCGGCTCCGCCGCGTCGGCGGGATCGGCAAACCGCAGCTGCAGATGCCGTTCGGGGAACGCTGCGCACACGGCTGCGGCAAAGCCGCGTATGGTCGTGTCCGACGCTTCAAAGGCGATGTTATACGGCTGCGCGTCCTTGCCTGCAAGCAAGATGGTCAACAGCGCCGCAGCGGTATCGGTCACATAGCAAAACGAGCGCTTTGCCGCGCCGTTGGATTTCAGCAGGATATCCTCGCCGCGCACCGCGTTGGCGAGAAACTGCGCCCACACGCGGTCATCGTTCAGGGAGCTCGCGCCGAAAATATAAGCGGGGCGCGCCAGCTTGACGTGAACGCCGTATTCGCGGCAAAAGCTTGCCGCCAGGGTTTCGGACGCCCGCTTGCCCATGGCGTAGCAATTGCGGTAGGAGGTGAAATCGATGTAGCCGTTGTCCTCCTCGGTGAGCTTTTCCTGCGCACCGTACACGGTGCCGTACACCTTCAGGCTCGACACCACCAGCGTTGCCTTTGCCCTGCATTCGCGCGCAAAGCCAAGCACATTGGCGGTACCGGTCAGGTTGGCGTTGATGGTGCCGACGGGGTCGGTTTCAAATTGGATATTGCTCGCCTGGCTCGCCGCGTGGATGATATAATCCGCGCGCGGCGCATGGATCGGCGACGTGACGTCCTGCACGCAAAAGCGCAGATCGTCGCGGAATTGCAGCTCGCCGAACTTTTCCTCTGCCCTGTCGCGGTTGCGCACCAGCGCGAGCACACGAATATCGTCGCCGTACAAATCGTTGCGCAGCAACAGAGCGGCGGTGAGATAGTAGCCGATAAAGCCCGCCGCGCCGGTGATCAGCACCGTGGCATTGCGCAGCATCGCAAAATCCAAGGGGGCTGTCGCTATTTCATGCAAATCGGCGTATACCTGTTTTGTCACGCAATCCTGTACCTTAAATTCCATATTTCAACTCTTCCTTGGCAAACCGCTTGTAGTTCTCATAATAAAACTGCGCGCGCAGGGTGATCAAATCCTCGGGCGTGGTGACCTTGATGTTAAAGCGCTCGCCGCGGAACAAATGCACCTTTTCGCCCAGCTCGATAAACAATTCACCCGAGGAGACGGGATTCAGGATGCCGCGGCGGTACGCCTCCTCGTGCGCCCACAAAATGCGCTCCATCGTATAGCCCTGCGGCGCCTGCGTGATAAACATGGTGTTGCGCGCGTAGCTTTTGCCGCAGGTTTCACCGTCGGTGCTGTACAGCAGCGAGTCGATACTGGGCGTGACAGGCACAGCGGTTTTATACCGGCGCGTGTGCTCAATGCAGTCGGTGATCAGCTTTTCACTCAGCATAGGGCGCACGCCGTCACAAATGAGGATCAGATCCTCGCCGTCAAGCGAAAACGCCGCGGTGGCAACCACACCGTTATGGATCGACTGAAAGCCGTTTTCGCCGCCGGGCACAACGCTTTTTACCTTGGGCACATTAAACCGCACGATCAGGTTGTTGAGGTAGTCTATCCAGTCCTGCTTGCAGGCGATAACGATGGCGTCCACCATCGGATGCTTGGCAAAATGCTCCATGGTATGGATAATGATGGGCTTTCCGCCGACCTCCAAAAACTGCTTTGGCAAATCGGATGATTCCATCCGCACGCCGCTGCCGCCGGCAAATAGCATAGCTGTAACCATCTGTGATTCTCCTTTTTCCGGGCGCCGTTTTGCAGCGCAATATTGTATCACTTGAAAAGAACTATAATAATCTATAATCCACTCTACCACCAAATCACCGCTTTGTCAATTTACATTCTTGTAACACGCTGTCCGCTGCGGCAGCGATTTTTGACTTGAAAACTCACTTATTATATGATACAATGGGTTCGGAGTGATAACAAATGTCCTATCAAAACTATCCCTATCAAAATCATACCTATCCGCAAACACCTCCCGGCTACCCGCCCTATTATCCGCCTGCTCCGCCCGACCCCAAGCAGCTGCAGCGTCGCGCGCTGCGCAAAACCGCCAACGGACTGGGCTTTTTTATTCTCGCCTATTTTCTCATCATGCAGGTGGTGGCGATCGCTGTCAGCATCGCGATCCGGCAGACATTCGACCTGAGCGAAGAAGAACAGACCATATTTACGTTTTTGCTGGAAATATTGGCAAGCGTGATGTCCTCGCTGCTGGCAGTCGGGTGTTACCGCGTCATGTCCGGCAAACGGCTCAGTGATCATTTTTCCAAAAGCCGCATCAACCGCGACATGCTGGTGCCGATGGTGTTTTTCGGCATGGGCGCCGCGATGATCGCCAATCAGCTGGCATCGCTGTTTGACCAAAACATTTCTATCTTTTATTTGGAAAACGCGGTTTCACAGTCTACACGCACCCAGTCGGTGCCCGAAATGCTGCTTTACATTTTGTCCACGGCGGTGGCGCCCGCCTTTGCCGAGGAGCTCGCCTTCCGCGGTGTGTTCATGAACGTCATGCGCAAATACGGCGACGCGTTTGCCATTCTCACCTCAGCGGTTTTATTCGGCGCCATGCACGGCAACACCACACAGATCGTGTTTGCTTTTATTCTCGGTTTGATATTCGCCTTTGTGGACTGCAAGGCCAATTCCATTATTCCCTCGGTTATTATCCACTTTATCAACAACTTCTATGCAGTAGCAAGCGATATTTTGAGTACGAACACCGAGATCGGCGACACTGCCGTCAATGCTATCCACATCATTGTGGTGGCTGTTTTTTGCCTGCTGGGCATTCTGTCGTATATCTACCTGGCAAAGCGCGACACGGCGTTCTTCCGTATCGCCGACGGTGACCCGAGCCCCTATGCCGAAAAAAGCCTGCTCACCCTGAAAGAAAAAATGATTGCCGGCTGTACGACACCCGGTATCATCATTTCCCTGTCCCTCTTCGTGCTGGAAATGGTGAGCAACCTTGTTCCGATGGGATGATAACATGGATAAAACAGCGTTTATGCGCGCCGCACTGGCGCTGGCACAGGAGGCGTTTGACGACGGTGAAGTCCCCGTGGGCGCGGTCATCGTGCAACACGGCAGCATCATCGCCACGGGAAGAAACCGCCGCGAAAAAAGCAAAAACGCGCTGCTGCACGCTGAAATCGACGCGATCAACAACGCGTGCCGCACGCTGGGTGGCTGGCGGCTGTGGAACTGCGAAATCTATGTGACGCTCGAACCGTGCCCCATGTGCGCCGGGGCGATACTCAATGCGCACATTCCGCAGGTGTTCTTCGGTGCATACGACTTTAAAAACGGCTCCTGCGGCACCATTACGAATCTGTTTGAAATGCCCTACAACTTTAAACCGCAGTATGAAGGCGGCGTTTTACAGGAGGAATGCGCAACGCTGCTCAAGGATTTTTTTAAAAGATTACGCACCTGACAACTTGCCTTTTTTGGCGATTGGCGGTATGATACAATCAAAATGAAATCAGGAGGAATCAACATGTTTAAGAAAAAGGAAAAAAAGCTGGTGCCTGTTTCGTTGCTGACAGGCTATTTGGGCGCGGGCAAAACCACCGTGCTCAACCATATTCTCGCCAACCAACAGGGCTATAAGGTTGCTGTTATCGTTAACGACATCGGCGAGGTCAACATAGACGCGTCGCTGATCGCCAAGGGCGGTGCCGTAACCCAGAAGGACGAAAACCTTGTTCCGCTGCAAAACGGCTGCATTTGCTGCACCCTCAAGGTGGATTTGATGAAACAGATCATCGAGCTTGCCAAGTCCAGGCGCTTTGACTATATCTTGATCGAAGCCTCCGGCATCTGCGAACCCGGTCCGATCGCCGGCTCCATCTGTATGCTCGACGGCACCCAGCAGCAGGCGAACCTGCCCGCCGTTGCCTATTTGGACAGCATTACCACCATTGTGGACGCCAAGAGAATGGCGGACGAGTTCGGCGCGGGTCAATCGCTGCTCAACGAGGATCTGGACGAAGAGGACATCGAAAACCTGCTGATCCAGCAGATCGAATACTGCACCACCATCATTTTGAACAAGGTGGATCTGGTCACGCCTGAAGAAAAGAAGGCGGTGCTCGAGGTCATCAAGGCACTGCAGCCCGAGGCAAAGATCATCGAAACCAACTACGGCAAGGTGGATGTCGCCGAGGTGCTCGGCACGCACAACTTTGACATGCGCAAAATCATGCAGAGCGCAGGCTGGGTGAAAGCGATGGAGCTGGAGGGTGAAAACTCCGAAAACATGCATGACGACGAGGACGAGCATGACGAACATGAGGAGCATGAGCACCACCACGAGCATGACGAGGAACATGAGCACCACGACCATGATCATGACCACGACGAGGAACACGAGCACGAGCACCACCACGACCATGACGAGGAGCACGAACACCACGGCCATCACCACCATCACCATCATCACCACGAGGAGGGCGAAGCCGAGGAATACGGCATCGGCACCTTTGTGTATCAAAATGTGAAGCCGTTTAACAAGGAAAAATTTGAAAACTTTATCTTTAATGCTTGGCCGAAGGAGGTCATCCGCGCCAAAGGACTGTTTTGGATCACCGAAGCGCCCAACACCGCTTACATCTTTGAACAGAGCGGCAAGCAAAAATATGCCACCGACGACGGCGACTGGATCGCGGCATTCCCCGAGGAGGACAGAAAAGAGATCCTCGCCATGAATCCCGACATTGCCGCAGCATGGCATCCCGTGTACGGCGACCGCGTCAACAAGCTGGTGTTTATCGGCAGAAAGATGAACAAGGCAGCCATTATACAGGCACTCGACGCCTGCATTGCCGAATGATGACAGCATACTACGGCACCGCCGAACCATTGGTTCGACGGTGCTTTTTGGTGCGCCCGACGGCGCACGTTTCTAAAGGGTGAAAGTCCCAAATCCG
>CAMKOU010000113.1 GCA_946414505.1 uncultured Clostridia bacterium
GCTGACGGAATAATATTCAAGCAAGCCGTGCGCTTTGAATTGTGCGGTGTTGCCTATATATTTCTTCTGCGGCTTGCCGTAATGCGTCGCCGTTTCCGTTGTTTTCCAGTATCATGTCGGCGTGCGCGCGAAAAAACGCTTCGGACAGCTGCGCGTTCATACGGCTTTGCGCCTGTTCGGGCGACAAGCCGTCGCGCTCCATGATCCGCTGTTTCCGAACGGCTTCGTCCGCGACAACGGCGATCACGCAGTCGCAAATGACGTCGGCGTCCGCTTCAAACAGCTGCGGCGCGTCAAAAACCACCACGCCCCTTGCGTGCTTCAGCGCTTTCAGCAGCGCTGACATGACGAACGGATGCACCAGCCTGCCGAGCATCGCCGTGTTGTCGGCGCTCGCAAAGGCACGCTGCGCCAAAACCGGCCGGTTCACCGTTCCGTCGCTGTTCAGACAATCTGCGCCGAATACCGCCGCGATGGTTTTTACACAGGGCGACTGCGCCGTATACAGCCCGCGCACGATGTCGTCGGCACTGATGACGGTCGCGCCCAGCGCCGCAAACACTTGTGCCACGGTGCTTTTGCCAGCGCCGCTTTGTCCTGTCAGTCCGATCAGCTTATATCGTTTCAAGGTCGATCACCTCAAATCCCGCCGCGCGGATCAATCGGTTATACACCGCCAAGCCCACGCCCTCGGTGGACGGCAGCCGCGCGTAAACCGTGCGGATGGCGGGATGGTTGTCGATGCGCCGCAGGCAGTCAAACAAATGCTGCGCGTGCGTTAAGTAGTCGTTGCGCCTGCCGAGCGAAACGGTTTTGACGTGTAATTGCAGCAAGTCCTCGTCGCAGCACAGGGCGCACACCTCGTCCGCCGCGTGCGCGTTGACATACTCTATATAAGCGCTGTCGCTGCCGTGCAGCAAAATGACGTTGGCTTTCGGCGCGTAATGCTTGTATTTCATGCCCGGACTTGCCGCCGTCGCGCCGTCGGCAAGGCGGTGCAGCACCGCGTCGTCCACATCTACCTGTCCGAGCACCGCGCGCAGCATTTCCACCGTGACGCCGCCCGGCCGCAGCACGCGTGGCACATCGGTCGCCAAGGTGATCACCGTGCTCTCCACACCGACCGCACTGGCGCCGCCGTCGAGCACCGCATCGATCCTGCCGTCCATGTCGTTGAGCACATGCCGCGCGGTGGTGGGGCTGGGCGAGCCGGAGAGGTTGGCGGACGGCGCCGCCAGCGGCGTATCTGCCGCGCGGATGACCGCCTGCGCCACGGGATGGTTCGGAAACCGGATGGCGACCGTGTCCAGTCCCGCCGACACCTCCGGCGGGACTGCATCGGTGCGGCGCAAAATCATAGTCAGCGGTCCCGGCCAAAACGCTTTGGCAAGCTGCTTTGCCGCTGCGGGAATGTCCTTTGCCAAACGGAACCGCTCGATATCCGCGAAATCCGCGATGTGGACAATCAGCGGATTGTCCATCGGTCTGCCCTTGGCTTGGAAGATCTTGGCGACCGCTGCGCCGTTGAGGGCGTCCGCCGCCAAGCCGTAGACCGTTTCGGTGGGAATGCCCACCACGCCGCCGTTTTTCAGGATGGCAGCGGCGATATCCACTTGTGTTTCGTCCAATACTACTGTGTTCATGCTCCCTGTTCCATGCTCTCCCTGAGTTTTTCGGCGCGGTCGGCTGTCACCAGCGCGTCGATGACCTCGTCGAGATTGCCGTTGAGGATATCCTCTAATTTATACAAGGTCAGACCGATGCGGTGATCGGTGAGCCTGCCCTGCGGATAGTTGTAGGTGCGGATGCGCTCGCTGCGGTCGCCGGTGCCGACCTGCGACTTTCTGTCAGCGGCGATCTCGCTTGCCTGCGCGTCCTGCTTTTCTTTCAGCAGACGGCTTTTCAGCACCTTGAGCGCCTTGTCCTTGTTTTTATACTGGCTGCGCTCGTCCTGACATTCTACCACCGTACCGGTGGGGATATGCGTGATGCGGATGGCGGAGCTGGTTTTGTTGATATGCTGACCGCCCGCACCGCTGGAACGGAAGGTGTCAATTTTGAGATCGGCGGGGTTGATTTCGAGCTCCACATCCTCCGCCTCGGGCAGCACCGCCACGGTGGTGGTGGAGGTGTGCACACGCCCCTGGCTTTCGGTTTCGGGCACGCGCTGCACCCGGTGTACGCCGCTTTCATATTTAAAGCGCGAATACGCGCCCTCGCCGTTGATCATAAAGGAAATCTCCTTGTAGCCGCCCAGCTCGGTTTCGTTCGCGTTGAGGACTTCGATTTGATAGCCGCGCCGCTCGGCGTACATGGAATACATGCGAAACAGCACCGCCGAAAACAAGGCGCTTTCCTCACCGCCGGCGCCGCCGCGGATCTCGATGATCACATTGCGCTCGTCGTTGGGATCCTTGGGCAGCAGCAGTATCTTGAGCTGCTCGCTGAGGGCTTCGATCTGCGTCTTGGCGTCGTCGAGTTCCATTTGCGCCAGCTCTTTTAATTCTGCATCGGAATTATCATTGAGGATCTCCAAGCTGTCGCGCTCGGTTTGCACCGCCTTTTTGTAGTCGCGGTAGGTCAGGACGATCTCCTCCATCGACTTGATCTCCTTCATCACCTTTTGGTATTCCTCGGGATCCGCCGCCACCGACGGCTCATACAGCCGCCGGTTGAGTTCGGCATACCGCTTGTCAAATATTTCGATTCTTTCAAACATAGCTTACTCCGAAATGATTCTTTTTATGTTTTTTTCCGCCTTGCTGCGCGGCAGCATGACCTCCCGGCCGCATTTTTCGCATTGCAGCTTAAAATCCATGCCCACGCGCCGTACGGCAAACAGGTTGTTACCGCACGGATGCGGCTTTTTCATTTCCACACGCTCGCCGACGCTGACGTTCAACACCATCACTCCCATACATATTTATGTTGTATTATACTACATTCTTTTGCTTTTCGCAACCCCGTGTTTGACAGCGCAAGGCAAAAAGCAGCGCCGTGCGATGCACACGGCGCTGCCGTTAGAAAACATTTAATGATACGGTACGCTGTCGATGACGGCGGAATAGGGGTCGGAATCGCCGCCGCGATACGACCATTCGCTGCCGATCAGATATTGATCGCTGCCCACATAGACACAGCGGGAGGCAAAGGCTCCGCCGACGAATTTCGGGGAGGTGTATTCGTCGATGATGTTGATTTTGCCGTTATCCACACGGAAATTGATCAGGCCGTAGGTTTCCGCCGCGCCGATGCGGTAGTCGTAGCGATGCAGAGGGATCGAATAGTCGCCGCGCTCGAAATTCACGAGCAGCGCGTGCGGATCGTGCTGCACTGCGGAATCGCAGGATTCGTATATTTTGGTGTCGATCACCTTCGGGTCGGTTTTATCGGTCACGTCGAAGGTGACGATTTTCAAGCCCTCTTGTATCTCCATGTCGGTGTTATCATTCGCCTCGTCCACGGTGTGATAGCCGATGCCCAGCAGGGTGTTGTGATCCACGGGCACCAGCAGGGTGGAAAAGCCGCTGATCTTCACCTCGCCCAGCATGACGGGATTCGAGGGCACGGACACGTCGATCACGAACAGCGGGTCGGTCTGCTCATAGGTGATGACATAGGCGGTCTCGTCGATATAGCGCACCGCCTTGATGCTTTCGCCGTACGCAAAGTCCGTCACAGCGCCCGCCTGTTTTAAGTCGCTGTCGAGCACAAACAGATTGTTGGTTTCGCGGTTAAGCGAGCTGTCGATGTCGTAGGAGGTGGTGGCGACACGCAGATAGCCGTTGTATTCGTCGAGCGAATACTGGTTGCGGATGGCGCCGTTCACCTTGCCGGAGGCGACAAATTCGATGTCATTTTGCAGGCTGACTTTATAGATCTGCGTCTGCTCGGGGCCTCTCCATTCCGCTTGATCCAACAGCCTTTGCGCTTCATAATCATAGGGCAGCGTCACGTTGCTTGCCGCCGCTTCATAGTAGCGGAGCATGATGTCATACACCGGCTGGGAATACGCATTCGCCGTGATATACAGATTGTCTTGATTGCAATAGATGGTGTCTGCGGTGCCGAGGATCGCCTTGGTTGCGGTCGCCCTGGCGCCGTTTTGGGTATCGACACGGCTCACCACCAAAAAGCTGTTGTCAACGGGATTTTCCACCGAATAGATATCGTCAACCGGCACCTCGCGCATGGTGACGCTGTCCGGCGTGGCGCTGTCAACGGTGGCGCTGTCAACGGTGGCGCTGTCCGGAGAGGCAGCTGCGCCGCCCACCCTCGGCCAGTCATTTTCGTCCAGCACCTGTTCATTGGTGATCAAATAGAGGGTGTCGCCGATCATGCGCGAATTAACATAGCTGCCGGACTGCACAAAGGAATCGAGCCGGCGGATGGCGTGTACGTCGGAAATATCAAACACCGCCGCCTCGGTGACAAATTCGCCGTTGCCGCGGTAGCTGTTCAGCAAATCATCGAACAGGGGGATGTCAGCGTCGTTCCGCCAAATCTCTCCCAGCACCACCAGACGGTCGCCCACCACATAAAAATCACTCAGCCAACCGTCGCGGTCGAACGGGACCAGTGCAGCGACCTGCCTGGACCGGCTGCCTTCGGCGGAAAATACGGCGATGGTGGTTTGTCCGCAGCTGTAAAAAATATATTGATCGGTGGTTTTCACTGTGTCCGCCTCGTCCACCCCCACCGACTGGATGTAGGTGCTGTTGTGCGAAGAGGCGGCGCTGTCGTGCTGAGGGGATGCCGCGATGTTTTCATCAGCGTTTCCGTTGGCGCTGCCGTTGGCGCTGCCGGAGGAGCTTCCGGAGGAGCTGCCGGAAGAGCTGCCTGCGGCAGCGTCGCTGTCATACCCCTTTTCATAGACAATACCCGGCATGGTGTATGCTACATCCGTGCCGTTAGCACCATTGCGGATGGTCAGCGTCTTGTTCAGCGCCTGCTTCACCTCTTCGCGGCTGCCGAACGAGCGCAGTGAGGCGACCTTTGGCGGCTGCTGCACGGGCTGGGGCACCTGACGGAACAGGCTGGTAAAGGTGATCGCGCCTGCCGTCACCACCGCGCACGCCGCGGCGGCGGTAATGCCGAGGGCAAGCTTGCGTTTGCTTTTTTGCGGCGGCACCTCCTGCAAGGGCTGCTGCGGCAGCATTGCCGTAACCGCTTCTTCGTTTAATGCGTCCGGCGCGTTGACGCCGCAGTTGTCAAATTTTTCTTTTATCGAATCAAAATTACTATCTTTCATATCCGTCACTCCAAAAAGGTTTTCATTTTCGCCAGTGCGCGTGACAGCCTGGAGCGCACGGTGGCGTGATTCAGGTGCATCATTTCCGCGATCTCACGCGTTTTATAGCCCGCCACCACCGACAGCAGCACAATGTCCTTGTCCTCGGGGGTCAAAACGGCCAAGGCTTCCTCCAGCTCGGGCGCCAAATGCGCATCCTCGCGATACAGAAGGTCATTGTCCTCCAACGGCACCTCTGCCCTGCGCGCGGCATTGCGGCGAATGGCGGCACAGCACACGCGGTAAAGGATTTGGAATATCCACGCCGAAAACGCTTTTTCACTTTTCAGCTGCGCAATGCCGCAATACGCCTCCACCACACAGTCGGACACCGCGTCCTGGGCATCCTGCGTGTTGCCGAGCTGAAAATACGCGTAGCGAAAAAGCCTGTCCTTGTGTTGTATGTACAATTGTGCAAACGCCTGCTTGTCACCGGCACGCGCACGGCGGATAATGTCATTGCTCATAATAGGTGCCTCCAACGATATCGTTCACCTGTATAGTGCGGATTTTGGAAGATTTTGTTGCAATCAAAATAAAAAAAACGGCAAAAAAGCGCGCCCAAACGGACGCGCTGTATCATTATGCCATTTGAAAATCGGTGATGTAACACTCGATGCATTTTTTGATGGTTTCCTTGGCTTTTTTGGCGCCGCTGACCTCTGCCACCGAGGTTTCCTTGCC
>CAMKOU010000114.1 GCA_946414505.1 uncultured Clostridia bacterium
ACTGACAGGGGAAACCCGAGAGATGCAGGAGAATGGGACGCCTGCCAAATATCCATCCTATACCTGAAATTCAATTAACCGCTCCCACATCGTGAGAGCGGTTTTCTAATGTCAAAAGATGTAGAAAAAACCATCAACACGTGACAGGAAAGAAAGCCTAACATGCTATTCTTTGCCGGCAGCATCCGTTTCACATCTCATTCATTCTTTTTACAACCGAACCGAAATCCCTTTTTCGTTTAAATACTGCTTTAACTGCGGGATCGGGATCTCGCCGAAGTGGAACAGCGACGCTGCCAGCACCGCGTCCGCCTTACCTTCGGTGAACGCGTCGTAAAAATGTTCCAAAGCACCTGCACCGCCGCTGGCGATCACGGGAATGCCTACGCGCTCGCTGACGGCGCGCGTCAGCGCGAGGTCGTAGCCCTTTTTTTGCCCGTCCTCATCCATGCTGGTCAGCAAAATTTCGCCGGCGCCCAGCTGCTCGCATTTGACCGCCCATTCCACGGCGTCCAGTCCGACGGGCTTGCGTCCGCCGTTGACGTACACCTCCCAGGTGCCGTCGCCCCTGCGCTTGGCGTCGATCGCCGCCACCACGCACTGGCTGCCGAATTTATACGCCGCCTCGCTGATCAGCTCCGGGCGGTACACCGCTGCCGAGTTGACGCTCACCTTGTCTGCACCGGCGCGCAGCAGGGCGTTGAAATCGTCCACGCTGCGGATGCCGCCACCGACGGTAAAGGGGATAAAGATGGACGCCGCCACCTGCTCCACCATGTCGATGGTGATATTGCGCGAATCGCTGGACGCGGTGATGTCCAAAAACACCAGCTCGTCCGCGCCCTGCCTGTCATATTGCTTGGCGCATTCCACGGGATCGCCCGCGTCCACCAGATTTACAAAGCTCATGCCCTTGACGACCCTGCCGTTTTTGACGTCCAGGCAGGGAATGATCCGTTTTGCGTACATTTACTCACCCTCCACAATACCGGCAAAGTTTTTCAGGATCTGCAGTCCCACCGCGCCGCTTTTTTCGGGGTGGAACTGTGTGGCGAACACATTGTCCTTTTCCACCGCCGCGTCGATCGTCACGCCGTACTGCGTCTGCGCCGCCACAATGTCCCTGTCCGCCGCATGTAAATAGTAGGAGTGGACAAAATACACATACGGCGTGCCCTCGATGCCGCGAAACAGGCGGTCGTGCTTTTGAATCGTCAGGCTGTTCCAGCCCATGTGCGGGATCTTCAAACCGTCGCCGTTCGGGATTTTGGTGATCGTGCCGTCAAATACGCCCAAGCCCTTTGCGCCGGGGCTTTCCTCGCTGGCGGGGAACAGCAGCTGCAACCCCAGACAAATGCCCAAAAACGGCTTGCCGCTCTGCACATAGTCCGTGACGGCGCTGCGGATGCCAAAGCGATCCAGACTGTCCGCCGTGTCGCCGAACGAGCCGACGCCCGGCAGCACAGCGCCTTCGGCGCGTAATATCACGTCGCGGTCGCGTGTGACAACACAGTCGCAGCCGATATGCGCCAGCGCCTTGCGCACGCTTTGGATATTGCCTGCGCCGTAATCTATAATAGCGATCATACGATCATCTCCTTATCTTTGTCTATTGTATCACAACGGCGCCTGTTTTGCAACCAAAACCGGCACGAATGTCATCCTATTATGTCAAAAAAGAAGGTTTCCGCTAAAAACGATTGAATTTTGCAAGTTTTTGTGCTAAAATGAATGGTAATTTCAAAGGAGGCGTGTCAAACGTGATCACACATCTTCTCTCGCGTATTGATTTGATGATGAACAGCTTTTCAAAGGGACAAAAGCGCATCGCGCTGTACATTGAGGAGCATTACGATAAGGCGGCGTTCATGACTGCCGCCAAGCTGGGCGAGACCGTCGGCGTTTCGGAGAGCACGGTGGTGCGCTTTGCCACCGAGCTGGGCTATGACGGCTATCCCAAGCTGCAAAAGGCGATGCAGGAAATGATCCGCAGCAAGCTGACCAGCGTGCAGCGCATCGAGGTGACCTCGAGCCGCATCGGCGACGCCAATGTGCTCGACAGCGTGCTGATGCAGGATATCGAAAAGATCCGCCGCACCATCGAGGAGACCTCACACGAGGACTTCAACCGCGCGGTGAACGAGATCTGCCGCGCCAAGCGCATCTATATTTTCGGCGTGCGCTCCACCGCCGCGATCGCGTCGTTTTTGGCGTATTATTTCCAGCTGATCTTCGACAACGTGACGGTTATCAACACCACCAGCACTACCACGATGTATGAGCATATTTTCCGCATCACAAGCGACGATATCATCATCGGCATCTCGTTTCCGCGCTACAGCTCCATGGCGGTGGAGGCAATGGACTTTGCCCGCAGCCGCGGCGCGCACGCCGTTGCCATCACCGACAGCATGGCGTCGCCGCTGGTGGCGTCGGCGGATTCCATTTTGATCGCGCGCAGCGACATGGCGAGCATCGTCGATTCGCTGGTGGCGCCGCTCAGCCTGATCAACGCGCTGATCGTGGCGACGGTGCTCAAAAAGAAGGACGAGGTCAGCGAAACCTTCCGCGCGCTCGAGCAGGTGTGGAACCGCGAGGGCGTGTATACCAACCACGAAACAGAGGTCAAAAACCGATATGAACCGTAAAAAAACTGTGGTGATCGGCGCAGGCGCGGCAGGCATGATGGCGGCGGGCGTCACCGCACAAAACGGCGCGTCGGTGACCTTGCTCGAAAAAAACGCCCGGGTCGGCAGAAAGCTGATGATCACGGGCAAGGGACGCTGCAACATCCTCAACAACTGCGACGTGCCGACCTTTATCCAAAATGTGCCCGTCAACAGCCGCTTTTTGTACTCCGCTGTCAACCGCTTTTCGCCGTCGGACGCTTACGCGTTTTTCGAGGACATCGGCGTGCCGCTGAAAACCGAGCGCGGCAGCCGCAGCTATCCGCAGTCCGACAAGGCGGTGGATGTGGTGGATGCGCTGCGCCGCTTCGTGCTCGAAAACGGCGTGCACCTGGTGCAGGACACCGCCCTTTCGCTTGAGATCGAGGACGGCGTGTGCGCCGGCATCAGGGGCGAAAAACAGACGTATTATGCCGACAGCGTGATCGTCTGCTGCGGCGGCAAAAGCTATCCGCTGACCGGCTCCACCGGTGACGGCTATGTGCTGGCACAGCAGGCAGGGCACACCATAACAGAATTGAAGCCCTCGCTGGTGCCGCTCGAAAGCAGCGACTCCGTGTGCCGCGACATGCAGGGACTGTCCCTGCGCAACGTCGCGCTGAAAATCATCGACAACCAAACCCAAAAGGCGGCCTATACCGACTTCGGCGAAATGCTGTTCACGCATTTCGGCATGAGCGGCCCGATGATTTTGTCGGCAAGCTCACACCTGCGCGACATCTCCGGCGGACGCTACACCGCCTCTGTTGATCTCAAGCCTGCGCTGGATGCGGAGCTGCTTGACAAACGGCTGCAAAGGGACTTTCATGAAAATGCCAACCGCGACGTGTCCAACGCGTTTGCAAAGCTGCTGCCGCGCAAGATCATTGTGCCGGTGCTCAAGCGCTGGGGCGTGCCGTTTGATAAAAAATGCCATTCCGTCACACGCGAGGAGCGCCGCCGTCTGTGCAGCATCCTAAAGGCATTCACGGTGCCTGTCAGCGGCTTTCGTCCGATCGAGGAAGCGATCGTCACCTCCGGCGGCGTCAAGGTCAGCGAGGTCAACCCCAAGACCATGGAAAGCAAGCTGGTAAAGGGCTTGTTTTTCGCCGGCGAGGTGCTCGACGTAGACGCCTACACCGGCGGCTTCAACCTCCAGATCGCATGGAGCACAGGTCATCTGGCAGGAGAGTCTTGTTAATGCGTAATGCGTAATGAACGCAACTTTCCCACCTCATTTACGCAGATACGTTTGAAAATGATTCGTAGTGACAGCCCTTGCGTCTGTCAGGCAGTAGTGGCTGAATCTCATCAAAAAACAGCATCATTTGATTGTGTGAAAAGCTCTATTACGAATTACGAATTGCGCATGACGCATGGACGACGGTTAGATAAAGACGTAAGTGTATTTCATACAAAAACCTTTTGAGAAAGGAACAAATCAAAATGACAATTGCAGTTGCTTTGGACGGTCCCGCCGGTGCGGGCAAGTCCACCATCGCCAAACGCGCTGCGGCGGCGTTGGATTATATTTATGTGGATACCGGTGCGCTGTACCGCACCGTCGGCTTGGCGGCGACGCGCCGCGGCATTGCGCCGGTGGATTCGCCCGCGGTGGACGCGCTGCTCAAGTCGATCCGGGTCGATCTCACCTTTAACGACGAGGGCACACAGGTCGTGCTGCTCGACGGCGAGGACGTGTCGGGCGAGATCCGCACTCCCGAGGCGTCGATGATGGCGTCCGCCATCTCCGCGATCCCCTCGGTGCGCGCCTATCTGCTCGATTTGCAGCGCAGCATGGCAAAAACCCACAACGTCATCATGGACGGCAGGGACATCGGCACCGTGGTGCTGCCGGACGCGCAGGTAAAAATCTTTCTCACCGCCTCGCCCGAGGCGCGCGCAGGCAGACGCTATAAGGAGCTGGTGGAAAAGGGCATGGACGTCCGTTATGAGGACATTTTGCAGGACGTCCTCACGCGCGACTACAACGACACCCACCGCGAAACCGCGCCGCTCAAGCCCGCCGAGGGCTGTGTGACGGTGGACACGACCGATCTGGATTTTGAACAGAGCGTTGCCAAAATCATTTCTGTGATAAAGGAGAACACCCATGGCGCAGAATAAAGCTTTATACACCTTCGGCAAGATCCTTTTGATGCCGTTTTACAAGCTGCTCTATCACTTCAAGGTCAAAAACAAAGGCGCCGTCCCTGCCGAGGGCGGCGTGATCCTCGCGAGCAACCACATGTCGTTTGCCGACCCGGTGCTGCTGGGACTCAGCGAAAGGCGGCGGCTGTATTTCATGGCAAAATCCGAGCTGTTTTCCAATAAATTTGCCGCGGCGGTCATCCGTGCGCTGGGCGCGTTTCCCGTGGAGCGCGGCGCCGGCGACGGCAAGGCGCTGAAAACGGGCGAGGACGTCCTCAAAGAGGGCAACGTCATGACGATCTTCATCGAGGGCACCCGCACCAAAACCGGCGAGCTGCTGCGGCCGCGCAGCGGCTGTACGCTGATGGCGCAGCAAATGCAGCTGCCCGTGGTGCCGTGCTGCATCACCAAGCGTAATTTTCAGCACATGTTTTCCAAAACCATCATCCACTTCGGCGAGCCGCTCACGCCCGAGGCGCTGGGGCTCACGCCCGGCGGCGGCAGACGCGAGCTGAAAAATGCGACGAACCGGATCATGGGCGAAATCAAGAAAATGAGGGAAGAGGATGAAAACGAGCTACACAAAGGCTGAGTCGGCGGGCTTTTGCTTCGGCGTCAGCCGGGCGGTCGATATGGTCAACGATCTGCTGGCCGAGGGCAAACGGGTGTGCACGCTCGGCCCCATTATCCACAACATGGAGATGGTGGAGGAGCTGCGGCAAAAGGGCTGCCGCCCGGTGGACAGCGTGGAGGAGGCAGAGGAGGACGAAATACTCGTGATCCGCAGCCACGGCGTGCCGCAGTCGGTCATCGACGCGCTCGACAGGCGCGGCGTTGATTACCGCGACGCCACCTGTCCGTTTGTCAAAAAGATCCACCGCCTTGTGGCGCAGACCGATCCCGCCGCGGACGTGATGCTGATCGCCGGCAACCGCGACCACCCCGAGGTGCAGGGCATCATCGGCCACTGCCGCTGCCCGTATTTTACCTTCAATAATGAGGCGGAATTGGACGAAATTTTGCCTATTATTCTAAAAGAGAATCAAAAACAGGTCAAAATGGTGGCACAGACAACGTTCGACACAAAAGAATTAAAAAAATCTGTAAAAAAGATAAAAAAACTATGTACAAATGCAAAAATATTTGATACAATAT
>CAMKOU010000115.1 GCA_946414505.1 uncultured Clostridia bacterium
ATCGAGCGGACGCGTCATGCCGGGATAGAGCGCCTCGGCGGTGTGCTGCAGCTTGAGGGCGAAATTGAGATTGTTTTCCCAACGGGCAAACCCGCGCTCGTTGTCGGGATCACAGCCTGCCAAAATCATGATCTGCGCGCCCTTTTTGCCGTTGTGCTCAAATACGGTTTTTACCTTGCGCTCGTCGGTGCCCAGCGCGTCGCGGTGGATGTCGAGCACCACCTGCAGCGACGGATATTGCTCCCGGTCGGCTGTCACTGTCTGTGCGCTGCGGTCGTAGGAGCCGTCGTAGGTGGCGTCGTGCACGGTGGCGTCATGTACGGTGGCAATGCCGTTTTTGCGCAGTGCGGCTGCCATTGCCTCGCCCACCGCCACCACGTTGTAATCGTTGTTGCCGGTGCGCGAATAATAGGACTCGTAAAACCAGTCCACATCCTCGTCCAAATACGCCTCGCTTGTGTGCGTGTGATAAATCAACACCTGCGGCGCGGCGGTGTTGCGTTTGATTTGAAACGGCAGCGGCGCTTTGATCAGGTCGGTGAACGCCACATCCAGCCCGGTGTAATTCTTGACATAGCAGCCGTCCGCCTCCTCGCCGTCGGGCAGGATGGTTTTTTCCTCCACTGTGTAGCGCGCTTCGCCGTCGTGCCTGCCAAAGCTGTCGTAGTATCCGCTTTTGTCACGCGGCTGCGGCACGGTGCTTGGCGCCACGGTGGCAGGCGGCACGGTGGCAGCGGAAGCGGACGGCGGAACGCCGGTCGGCTCGGCGCCGGCGGCGGCATACACCTTGCCGTCGGTCAAGGTGAACGCAGCAGCCGCCAAAGCGGTGTCCCTGTCGCTGAAGACCTCGGGCATCCGCCGCACCACGCTTGCCAGCGCCACTGCCATCAAACCGCACGAAACGGCTATTTTGATTCCTTTGATCAGTTTTCCTTTGAATGACACATCATCACCTGCTTGTTCTGTCTGGTCATGTATATGCGGCAAAAGCCGTTTTTAGTCCAAAACGAACAGGCAGGATAAAACGAACAAAGAAACGTTTCCGTACAATCGTAGTGACAGGGCTCGCCCCTGTCAGTTCCACGTCGTAATCGACGTGGAAAGGGCAACCGCAAGAGTTGCTACAGGCGGTGTTGCCTTAGATAAAACAAGGTATAACGTACGTTTCCGTAACATTGTAGTGACAGCCCTTGCGGTTGTCAATTCCTGCCGCCAAGCGGCAGGAAAGGGAGACCGCGAGGGTCTCCCCTACGGCTGACGGCTGACGGCTGACGACTGACCACTGACAGCTGCCTTCTGACAGGCTACATCAGCGACACCAGCTCTTTCAGCGTAAACGCATTTTGCATGGCGGCGTTCAGCGAAAAGCTCAGCAGGCGCGACGCACGCTCGGTCAGCAGGTCAATTTCACGCGGGATCACCACCATCTGCTGACCGCCGGTGGGCGGAAACGCGGCGCGGCTGAGGCTGTCGCCCAGCAAATCGTTGGCAAAGGTGCGTGCATCCACCACCGTGGGGACGCCGATGGCGATGACCGGCACGCCGATGGTGTCTTGGTTCAGGCGCACACGGTGATTTCCCACACCGGCGCCGGGTGAAATGCCCGCGTCGCTGATTTGCACGGTGCGTCCCAACCGCTCGATGCGGCGCGAGGCAAGCGCGTCCACGGCGATGACGGCGTTGGGACGGATGCGCTTGACCACGCTGAGAATATACTCGCCCGTTTCGATGCCCGTCTGCCCGGTCACGCCGGGGTTGACCACCGCCACGGGGCGCAGCCTGTCCAAACCGGCGGTGCGCGCCAGCTCGCCGCCGATATGCCGGGTGGCAAGCACCCTGGCGCCGGTTTTCGGGCCGAGCGCGTCGGGCGTGATCTCTTCGTTGCCCAAGCCTGCCACCAGCAGCAGCCCGTTGACGGGCAGCAAACGGCGGATCTCTCTGCCAATGGTGTTCACACGCCCGTCCGTCCCGGTAAAATTATCCGTCAGCGACGGCAGCTCCACCGTGATATAGGTGCCGATCTCCTTGCCGAGCAGTTGCTTGGCGCGCGGTGTTTTGACCGTCAGGCGCGATATCTTCATATCGTTTTCGCGGTATTCGTGAAAATCCACACCCGCGATATGTTCGCCTGCCACCTCGCGCGCTTCAATTGCCAAATCTGTCCGCAGTTGCATACCATCCCCGCCTGTCGCCTGATATACACCTAGTATTTGGCACAATACACGCAATTATTCTTCCGCACACCTGAATTATGCGGTATTGCCTTTACAATTTTGAAATAATTTGTTATACTAAAATCAATCTCAAACAAAGAGGTGTTATATATGAAAAGATTACAGTTCGTAAAAGGCATGTGCGCGATAACGGCAGCCGTTATCACGCTGTGCACCGCCACACCGGTGGCGCAGGCGGCGGTCATCAACGACCATCCGCCCGTATCGGCGGCAGCTCCGCCGAAAACAAAAACAGGTGCATTTCCAAGCAGCTACAGCTCGCGCGACTTGGGCTATGTCACCTCTGTCAAGGTGCAAAATTACAGCTCCTGCTGGGTGTATGCCGCCATGGCAACGCTGGAATCAGCGCTGCTGCGGGCAGGCTTTTACACCGAGGACATGTCCGCCGATCATTTGAACATTTGGGCAACGCCCCGCAGCGACGGCAGCGGCTGGCAGCGCACGATCTCCTCCGACGGCTATCCGAGCATTCCGCTGGGGTATCTCACATCATGGGAGGGCGGCGTGTTTCAGTCGGAGGTGAGCGATTTGTCCGTGTTTGACAATGTCAAGCCCGAGGACTTGGCCACCGATCTCGCGCGCTACGGCGTCACATCCATCGAATACCTCACGCGCGATGATCCCGCCGCCATCAAACGCTGCATCATGGCATACGGCGGCGCCTACTCCTCCTATGCACACTCCACCCTCTGCCTGGGCAAGGACAAAATGTCCCTGTACATGCCCTCCGGCTTCTCCGGAAGCTATGAAGGGCATTCCGTGGAGGTCGTCGGCTGGGATGACAACTATCCGCGCGAAAGCTTCGACGCCGACGCGTCACAGATACCGGCGCAAAACGGCGCATGGCTGATCAAAGGCAGCTGGGGCAACAGCACACCCATCGGCGGCTACTACTGGGTCTCCTATGAGGACGCCTATCTGTTCGGCAGAAAATTCAATCCGTCCTACGCCATTACCGGCGTGGAGCCGATCGACAGCAACAAAAAGCTGATCCAAAATGAAATTTTCGGCGCGACCTATGAGTTTGATTACGTCAACAGTAAAACCGTCACCTACATGAACCGCCTGCATTTTGACGACGACTACAACGCGATCGACAAGGTGATGTTTAAAACCGCCGCCGTCGGCGCCGACTACACCATCTATTATGTGCCGGACGGCGCCGGCAACACGCCCGACGCCGACAAAACGCACTGGACAAAGCTGTACAGCGGCACCGTCGGTTATATCGGCTATTTGTGCGCGGACATCGACAATTTTATCTATCCCGACAGCACCGGCTCCGTTGCCGTTACCATCGACACCACCAAAACCGGCGCGCGCAGCACCTTCGGCGTGGGCGAATGGCTGAAAAATACGAGCGGCTACACCTTTATCAACAGCAGCCGCCGCGGTGAAAGCTTCATTATGCAGGACGGCAAGGTGCAGGATCTGCTCGACTGGTACAAGGAAAATGAAGACGACGACCTGGGCGGCACCTTTGTGATCAAGGCGATCACCGTCAAGGAATATCCCGTCACCCTGCTCGGTGACGCGGACAACAACGGCACTGTCAACATTCAGGATGTCACCGAGATCCAGCGCCATTTGGCAGAGCTGATCACCCTTGAAAAAACAGCTCTCTCCAACGCCGACTTCAACCAAGACGGCACCGTTGACATCGACGACGCCACCGCCATTCAGCGCTTCCTCGCGGAGCTGCCTGTGTAAAAAACCGATATTTAAAAGCCGACTCGTTGGAGCCGGCTTTTTCGTTTATTTATCAGCTTGCAGCTTGATTTCGATCTCATGTTCTTTTTTGTCGTCGGGACGGTAGTAGGTCAGCTTCACCTTGTCGCCGTCCTTATACTTTTCCAGTTCCTGATAGA
Source organism: uncultured Clostridia bacterium (assembly GCA_946414505.1). Classification (GTDB taxonomy): domain Bacteria; phylum Bacillota; class Clostridia; order Oscillospirales; family Acutalibacteraceae; genus Ruminococcoides. The sequence goes on from CAMKOU010000115.1 coordinate 4,103, forward strand.
TATCGGCAAAAGAGGTGATGGCGGTGTCGCCCAGCTTGGTGATGACGTCCTCCTCCTGCAAGCCGGTGCCGTCACAGGGACCGCCCTCGGCAACGGTGCTCACGATGATGCCGCGCGGCAGCTGATAGGTCTCCGCCTGCGATGCGGTGACAGCCAAGCCGGAAATGCCGATCTTCACCCTGCCCTCGACATAGCCGTTGCGGATCAGGCTGTCCACGATTTGCTTGACCTGCACCGACGGAATGCAAAAGCCCATGCCCTCGTATTTTTCGTCGGCGATTTTGGCGGACGCCACACCGACGACCTGACCGCAGTCGTTAACGGCAGGACCGCCCGAATTGCCCGGGTTGATAGCGGCGTCGGTTTGGATGTATTTGACGATATTCTTGCTGGACGCGTCGCGGTTCAGCGCGGAAACAATGCCCTTGGTCATGGAATTCTGATAGTCGATGCCGCCGGGATTGCCGATCACGATCAAATCGTCGCCCAGCTGAATGTCATCGGAATTGCCGAAAACAGCCGCCTTCAGTCCCTTGGCGCCGTCGAGCTTGAGCACCGCCAGATCGGTGCGCCCGTCAAAGCCGACCACACCCGCCTTGTATTCCTTGCCGTCGGCGGTGATCACCTTGATGGCATAGGCGGTTTTGCTGTTTTCGACCACATGCGAATTGGTCACGATAAAGCCGTCGGCAGAGATCACAATGCCGCTGCCCTGCGACGCCGCCTTGTTGTTGTCGTCGGTTCCGTCTGTAAAGCACAGCACCGAAACCACCGAATCGGCGACCGCTTTAAACGCATATTCGGCGTTGTAGGCTTCGTTTTTGGCAAAATCCGCCGGCTTGTCTGCCAGCTGCAAACCGGCAAAGTCCTTGACCGCCTTGGAGGAATAGTCGCTTTCCTTGTGCTCCTTTTGCGGCTCGGTAGCGGAAGGAATGTCAAAAAAACCGCCGTTGTCGGGAAGCGTAAACTGCGGGATCTGCTCGCCGAAGAAGTTGTCCGCCTTGGGCTTTTCCTTGTTGTTTTGAACATGATACATCGAATAGCCCACAATGCCGAACAAGCTGATGGTAAGCAGCGCGCCCATCACGATGATCACCACCACCAGCGCGGGATTCACCTTGGCTTTCGGCTGCGCCGGGGTGACGGGTGCATACGGAGAGGGCGCCGGCGCACCCGGATAATAGGGTTGCTGCGGCGGACGGTAGCCTGCCTGCGACGGAGGCGTCTGCGGCATCGTGTATGGCGGCGGATAGGCGGCAGGATCGTCATGCTGTATGGTTTGGTTGTTGATAAACCGGCTGTCGGCATATTCCGCCGTATGTTGAATGGGGTTATACCCTTGCTCCGCCGTGTCGTCGGCAGACGCGTCCATCAGCGGCTTTTGCGGCTGAAAGGCTTCGGGCTCGGGTGTAGGGGCAGGCGCGGCGTCGGTTTTTTCGGTAAACGGGCGCTGCGGATCGTAGCCGTAATATTCATTTTCAAATTGTTGATCCATAATAGACTCCTGATTTTCAAATTACACTCTTATTATACCCCCAAAAGGCGGTAAAAGCAACCGCAAATCGGCGGTTTAATGTGACGATTAACTGAATTTTTCAGAATAAACAAGAAAAGTTGAAAATATTTCCCGAAAAGTCTTTTATTCCGTCGCCATTTGTTGTATAATAATGATAACTCGACAGAGGGGGACGCTTTTCTGTTGAAATATTTTTGACAAAGGAAGATGAAAATGCCATTAGTAAACGCTAAGGAAATGCTTACCAAAGCAAAAGCAGGTCACTATGCGGTTGGCCAGTTCAACATCAACAACCTTGAGTGGACAAAGTCCATTCTGCTCACCGCGCAGGAGC
>CAMKOU010000116.1 GCA_946414505.1 uncultured Clostridia bacterium
ATTACGCATTACGCATTACGAATTACGAATTAATAATGTCATACAGGTCGTTTGCAAACTTATAATAATCCTTCCTGCCCTCCTGAATGAACTGGATGGCGGGACGGGGATGGGTGTTGTACTGACCGGTGAGCATGTAGGGCACGTCGTAGCCCCACTTGATGCCCTGCTCCTGCAGTTTGGTCATGTGGTTCTGCATGATTTTGATGATGGGGTTCACCTTGTACTTCGGGTTTTTCAAAAAGCCGAGCAGCAGCTCAAGCGCGCAGTTGCCGGCGCCTCTGCCCATACCGTCCACGGTAGCGTCCAAATAGCTGGCGCCGTATGCCATGGCTTCGATCGTGTTGGCAAAGGCGAGCTGCTGGTTGTTGTGGGCGTGGATGCCCGTCAGCTTGCCGTATTTTTCGGCGATCTCGCCGTACATTTCCGCGTAGCGGCGCGCTTCCTCGGGATAAAGCGAGCCGTAGCTGTCCACGATATAAAAGCACGAAACGGGCGTTTCACCCAAAATTTCAAGCGCCGTTCTCAAATCCTCGGTACGCGCCTTGGAGATCGCCATGATATTGATCGTGGTTTCGTAGCCCTGCTTGGCGCAGTACTCGATCATTTCCACCGCAGCGGGAATGGTATTGATGTAGGTGGCAATGCGCACCAAATCAATGGGGCTTTCGTTTTTGGGGCGGATATCCTCTTCAAAATCGGTTCTGCCCACGTCCGCCATCACCGCGATCTTCATTTTTGTGTTGTTTTCGCCGACGATTTTGCGGATGTCCTCGTCGTTGCAGAACTTCCACTTGCCAAAATCGTCCTCGTCAAAGATCTCCTTGCTCGCCTTGTAGCCGAATTCCATGTAGTCAACGCCTGCCTTGAGATTTGCCTTGTACAAATCGCTGACGAATTCGTCGGAAAAGCGGAAATCGTTGCATAAGCCGCCGTCGCGCAACGTTGCGTCAACGACGCGTATGTCCTGTCTGACGGACAGAAGATTACCTTTTTGTGCCATGGTTCATCACTCCTTTATGGTATCTTCAAATACGACTTCACCGTTCAGTAGCGTCATTTTCACCTTGCCCGTCAGCGTCATGCCCTTGAAGGGGGTGTTTTTGCTTTTGCCGTGCAGCCGTTCAACGTCCACCGTCCACTGCTCGTCGGGGTCGAGGAGCGCTTTTACGGCTGCGGCGACCACCGAGAGGGTGCCTGCGTCGATACCCAAAATTTTGGCGGGGTTGACACTCATTTTTTCAATGAGCTGCGCCAAGGTCAGCGCGCCCGTTTTCACCAAAAAGGTGTTGCACACGGCAAAGGAGGTTTCCATGCCGATGGAGCCGTTGGGGGCTTTTTCAAAATCCGCCTTATCCGCAGGGGTGTGCGGCGCGTGGTCGGTGGCGATGCAGTCCAGCGTGCCGTCGGCAAGTCCCTCGATCATCGCCTGCACGTCCTCGGCGGTGCGCAGGGGCGGATTCATACGAAAGTCGGCGTCGCGCGCCAGCAGCGTCTGTTCGGTGAGCGCAACATAGTGCGGCGCGGTTTCCGCCGTCACCTTTACACCGCGGCGTTTCGCGTCGCGCACCAGCGCCGCGCTGGTTTTGGTGCTGACATGGCAAATGTGAACGGGTACGTCATCCGCCGCGGCAAGGGCGATCTCACGCGCGGTGCCGCAGTCCTCAGCAGCGGCAGGGATGCCCTTCACGCCGAGCTGCGCAGAAACAGCGCCTTCGTTGATTTTGCCGCCGTTTGCCAAAAACAGATCCTCGCAGTGGGCGACGACCGTCATGCCCAATGCGGGCGCCTTGCGCATGGCGTCGCGCAAAAAGCGGGTGTTTTCCACCGGTCTGCCGTCGTCGCTAAGTCCGACGGCGCCGGCTGCGCGCAGCGCTTCCAAATCGGTCGGCGCCTCGCTTTTCAGTCCTTTTGTAATACAAGCGGCAACATATACCTTTGCCGCCGCGTCCTTTGCTTTATCTAAAATATAGCGCACCGTTTCGGGGGTATCCACCGTGGGGCTTGTATTGGGCATACACAAAAGGCTCGTCACACCGCCTGCCGCGGCTGCCCGACATCCCGTGAGGATATCCTCCTTGGCGGTTTGACCGGGATCGCGCAGGTGGACGTGCATATCCACCAAGCCCGGCACGGCGGTCAGGCCCTGCGCGTCGATGATCACTCCGTCGAAATCATCCGCGGGCACCGCGCCCACGGCGGCGATTTTGCCGTCGCGCACCAGAATATCGCCGACTGCATGGATGCGGTCGGCGGGAGAAAGAATCGTTGCATTTTTGATTAACAGTTCCATAGTCGGCTCCTTATCGGCTGTCGTTGTCGCGGCGTTCACGGCGGCGGCGCACCTGCACCAAACCGTTGTCGGCACGGCGGCGTTCCATTTCGTCCTGCCGTTGCAGACGGCGTTCGGCGGCGCGCTGACGGCGTTCTTCCTCCGCCTTTTTGCGCTTTCCCGCCGTAAGCTTGTTGTGGATCCCGCGCTTTAGATTCGTAAAGAAATACCCCAAATGAACAAAAAACTGCTTGATTTTGCCGAAGATCTGCTTAAAGAAGCCGCGCACGGTCTCGTCCTTTTCCGGCGGCACAAGGGCATCGACGTCCGCCATTTGTTCGGCTTCGTCAAAGATGTCGTAATCCTCGGCTTCCTCGATTTCCCTGCTGCTGATGACGCCGATGACGCGGTGCGGCACCTCGTCAAAATAATCATTGCTTTTTTCAAAGGTCTGCCGCTCCAGTCGAGCACGTGACATCACCGCCACGTTGTCGGGCAGCGCTTCGTCCGAAGGCGCCGCGTTAGCTTCCGCAGCCAACGCGTCCGTCCTGTCGGCAGCAGGGGCGCCGGGCGCGTCAAACGCGATGATCGTCGCGCCTTTCCCGCCCGTGTCCTGCAAATCCGCAGCATTCCTCTGCGCGCCGTTGAGCGCGTAGATTTTTGCGGTGTTTTTGAAATCGCCGTTATCTTTAGTTGTATCCTTGATGTCGTCAGTGGAACGATCCATATAGCAACAACCCGATTTCATAAAAGAATATTAGTCTGCCAGCAAGCGTTCAATATCCTCGTCAGAGTACTTTCTGCGCGGCTCGCCGTCATGGTTCTTGGCGGCAGGCTTTGCCGCTGATGGCTTTGCCGCCGCAGGCTTTTTGACAGCGGCCTTTTTCGGCTCCTCCGCGGTTTGCGCCGGCGCTTCGGCGGTTTGCTCCGGCTCGTCCGCAGGCTTCGTCACCTCATCGGCGGACTTTTGCGCCGCAGGTACGGGTGCGGCTGCTTCGGCAGGCGTTTCGGCTTTCTCGCCGTCTTCACCGAACACGCGCAGCGGTGCGCGTCTGGTATATTTACCTGCCAGCTCCTGCAATATTTTATCGTTTTCGGTTTTGGGCTTGGATTTCACGGTGGTTTCCGCAGGAGAAGCAGCGGTTTCCTTGGCAGGCGCCTTGGTGCGGATCACTTTAATGAGCAGCACAAGGAGCACCACCGCCACCGCCAAACCGAGAATCATCAAAAACAGGGGCAAAATATGCTTCAGCGGGAACACCTGCGGCGGTTCCACGGTTCTGACGATGCTCTCCAGCACGCCGTAATCCTCCGCCACCACATTGCCTACGTTGCGGTACAGGGTGAGCGTGATGTTCATACCGCCGGAAACGGTCGTTGCCTGATACTGCGTAAAGGCGCTGCCGTCCTCGTTGCTGACGGTCGTGTCCAAAAACAGCCAAACCATTTCCTGCCCTGCCTCGTCCTGCGTGCAGGCGTTGTACTGCACGTCGAGGTCGGTGCCGCCGAGGAAGCTGCGCGCCATGCCTGCCAGCTGGTCGTCATCCATATCCTTAAAATCCTTTACACCCGTATCCAGGTAGGACAGGGTGAGGGTGATGGAGTTGCCGTCATCCATCGCCTGTAAATAACTGTCGCTCGCGTGAAACGCGTCCATAACCTCTTCGTAACTGATATTGTGCTTCGCAAAATACGGGTCGTCCCGGTCGGCGGAGCGCGTTACCGCTGTCATATTGTCCGGCAGCGTCAGTTGCAAATTGTCGCATTCCTTCAGCGTGATCGGATCCGCCGCAAACGCCGTGAGCGTTGCAGAGGCAGCTGTCACTACGCACAATCCCGCGGCAAACAGCCTTCCCATCAACTTTTTCTTCATTTTCATTCCCCCAAAAGCTTGATTGCATTTATGATTGCAAACTTTGAAGTTGCACACTATTCAATTATACATAATACGACAGAAAAATACAAGTAGATAACGGCAAAAAAATGATTTATTTTCATAAATCGTCAAAATATCCACTATTGTCAAAAAGAGCGTCTCCGCATTGCACGGAAACGCTCTTGTTTGACACGATACTAATATTCCTGCCGGAAAACAGACTGCAACGGTTTCTGCTTTTTAACAGGTATGCTGAGATTAAATGATATGACCCTTCGCGCGAATGACGTCGATGACCTGATCCACATACTTTTCGCATTCTTCGTCGGAGCCTGCCTCAACCATCACGCGGATCACGGGCTCGGTGCCGGACTCACGCAGCAGAATTCTGCCGTTGTCGCCCAGTGCCTCGGCAACCTTTTTGACCTCTGCCTGCACATCGGGATCGTTTTTCGCATCGGGCTTGGAATGCACGCGCACGTTTTTGAGCACCTGCGGATACATCACCATGGGCGCCGCGAGCTCGCTGATGGGCTTCTCCTTGGAGAGCATGACCTCCATAATTTTCAGAGAGGTCAAAATGCCGTCGCCGGTGGTGGCGTATTTGGAGAAGATGATGTGACCCGATTCCTCGCCGCCGATGCGGTTGCCGGTTTGCACCATGTTTTCATACACATACTTGTCGCCGACGTTGACCTTGTCGTATTCGATGCCCACCTTGTCGAGCGCCTTGAACAAGCCGAAGTTGCTCATGATGGTGGCAACCACCTTGTTGTTGAGCAGCTTGCCTCTTTCCTTCATATAGCAGCCGTACATATAGATGATGTGGTCGCCGGTGACGACGTTGCCCTTTTCATCCACCGCCAGGCAGCGGTCGGCGTCGCCGTCGTAGGCAAAGCCGATGTCGAGCTTGTTGTCCACGACAAACTTTTGCAGATGCTCGATATGGGTGGAGCCGCAGTCGGTGTTGATGTTGAAGCCGTCGGGGTTGTCGTTCATGACATAGGTTTTGGCGCCGAGTGCGTCAAACACGCCCTTGGCGATCTGCCAAGCCGCGCCGTTTGCCACATCCAGACCGACACGGATATTCTTGAAGCTGTACTTGCTCATGGAGATCAAATAGCCGATGTAGCGGTTGCGGCCGGCGACATAGTCAACGGTGCGGCCGATGTCGGCGCGCTCCGCCACGGGGATCTCGAGCTTGTCGTCGATGTATTCCTCGACCTTGAGCAGGGTCTCCTCCTCCATCTTTTCGCCCTTGCCGTTGAGCAGCTTGATGCCGTTGTCATAGAAGGGATTGTGGGAGGCGGAGATCATGATGCCGCAGTCGAAATCGTCGATGCGGGTGATGTACGCCACGGAGGGCGTGGTGGTGACGTGCATGATGTACGCGTCCGCGCCGCTTGCCATCAAGCCGGTGCACAACGCATATTCAAACATATAGGAAGAACGGCGGGTGTCCTTGCCGATGACGACCTTTGCCTTTTTGTTCATGTTCGCGCCGTAATACCAGCCGAGAAAACGGCCGATCTTCACCGCGTGTTCAAAAGTCAGATTTTTGTTGGCTTCACCGCGAAAGCCGTCGGTGCCGAAATACTTGCCCATGTTATTCACCCTTTCTTTCTACGATATCGCCGCTGTTTTTAAAGATACAGTTTTCGGGGATGACGCCGCGCACACAGGAGGTGGGATACACGCTGACGTATCTGCCCAGCACGCTGCCGGGGTTGCAGACCGCGTTGCAGCCGACCTCCACATAGTCGCCCAGCATGGCGCCGAACTTTTTGACGC
>CAMKOU010000117.1 GCA_946414505.1 uncultured Clostridia bacterium
TCGAAGGTGATGTTGGAGCTGTTGTACTTCGCATCCATCCACTCGCCGATGTGGTTGTTCATGTCGTCGCCTTCCTCAAAGTCGGGAGCGCCGAAGCTGTGGGTCCAAGTGCCGTCGGTCGCAAACTTGATCTGACGCTCAAAGCCGGCGGGAACCATGTCAAAGGAAATCTGCCAAACGTCGTCAGAGATTTCGGTCATCTCGTTTGCCGCAGCAGCGGGATCCCAAGAAGCGCCGTTGAGGTAGGTGCCTTCGCCATTACCAACAGCGTAAACAGTGGTGTAGTTGAAGCTGTCGTCGATCTCAACGATGTCGCCCTCTACTCTGGTGATACCGTCGCCGTCGTTGTAGGTGGGATCGGGATCGTAAACAACCGTAAAGGTGCCGGGGCCGGTGAGGTTGAAGGTAACGTTGTTGTTGGTCTGGTCACCAATCCAAACTGCTTCGTTTTTAACAGTCTTGACCTGCACAGCGGTGTAAGCCTGATCTACCGTATAGGTCTTGGACCATGTGCCGTCGGCGTTCTGGGTCATGTCATTCGTATGATTGACTGGATCCCATGCGGTGCCAAAGATAGCGCCCACGCTGCCGGCTGCCAGATAGGTATCCTCATCCTCTGCCGCAAATGCTGCTGTCGTGCCCATCGCCAGACCGGACGTCAGCAGCACGGCGGAGGTGAAGACCGCTGTGAATTTTTTAAGAATTTTGTTCATCATGTTCCTCCTTGTTTGATGAATCGGGCAACACAAATAAACCGAACAAAAAGGTCGGTTTTTGCGTGTTTCCCGGCTGAATGATGTGGAAGCCACACGGCTTCCGGGGCTTTGCCGGGCAACCCGTGCCCGGCGAACTCCTGCGGCCGATAAACAACCTTTTTTGTTGCCGCAAACGGTGCTTTTCACACAGACGTATGGCTCCGTCTGCGGAAAACCTGCCGCAAGGGTCAAAAAACGGTGTTTAACGCGGGCAAGGGAACGACCCTGCTTGCCCGAGGATATGTGCGGCGCACAAGTCCACGCAGCTGCAAAACGGTCACAACCGCGCTTTGTGCGCTGCGAGATGAAAATTTCTGCGTTGCGGCGGGTAGATAGATAGACTTTTATGTAATCGGAAAATTCATTAAAGTGGTGCCGCGCAGCGGAAAAAATCTCTCTCTCGCAAGCCATCCGACACCGACGAAAAGAGCGGATCGTCCGTTCTTAAGGCTGATCGACGGTGTTTTTGGCAATTTAGGATAACATTTGCCTGTTTTCCGGATTATTTTTTCACCAAAACAGGAAATATGTCCATCATTATTATATTGCCTTTCCACGAAAAAGTCAATCGTTTTTGCAATAATCCTGTCACAAAATTCTCACACTTTCTTTTGGGTTTCCTTTGCAGCGGCAAAAAAAACCGGGCATCCGCCGGGGATGCCCGAAGGTTCGTTTATCTGCGGCGCTTGCGGCCGTTGTAGTCGTCCTCGATCGCCTTGTTCCAGCTCGGCGCCAGCGGCATACCCCGGCGCGCACAGGACACGGCGTCGCACATCGTCTCATACACCACCTGCGTGCCCTGTTGATCGGCGTGGTAGTTCACCGCCCTGTCCTCGGAGATGCCGAAGGTTCTGGCAGTGGCGATGGCGTCGATGTTGGCGCCGATAAACAAAAACTCCCAGCCGTATTTTTTCTTTTCCTTTTCGATCATCGCCTTGATCTCTTTGCCGCTGTAGCGCTTGCTGGCGTTTTCCATGCCGTCGGTGATGATCACGAACATCGTCGTCTGCGGCACGTCCTCGGGGCGCGCGTACTTGTGGACGTTGCCGATGTGGTGGATGGCGCCGCCGATGGCGTCGAGCAGGGCGGTGCAGCCGCGCACGGTGTAGTCATGCTCCGTCAGCGGCTTGACCTTTTCGATCGGCACACGGTCGTGCAGCACCTCGGTTTCGTGGTCGAACAGGATGGTGGACACATACGCCGCGCCGTCCTGTTTGCGCTGCTTTTCGAGCATACTGTTAAAGCCGCCGATGGTGTCGCTTTCCAAGCCGCCCATCGAGCCGCTGCGGTCAAGGATGAACACCAGCTCGGTAAGGTTGTTGGCATTGGCTTCCACGGTAACGGTTTCGGTTTGTTGGGTAACTTTTCTTTTAAATGTAAACTTTTTCATAAGGAATACCTCCGTTCGTTTTGTTGTGTCTACAGTATAGCAGACAAACGGGAGGTTTTGGTCGCTTGCAAAGCGACATTTACGCCTTGCCGAGATTTTTCGGGCAAACTGACGGAATACTATGCAAGCAAGCCGTCATTTTGCTTGACAAACCACCGCAAAAATGCGATAATATGAAAGTTATATATTAATTAGAAAAGCAAGGGGCGTTTTTATGGCACAGGAAATGGCAAAATCCTATAACCCGTCCTCGTTTGAGGACCGCATTTACGACTTTTGGATGAAGGGCAACTACTTTCACGCCGAGGTCGATCCCGACAAAACACCGTATTCGATCGTGATGCCGCCGCCGAACATCACCGGTCAGCTGCATATCGGCCACGCGCTCGACGAAACGTTACAGGACATTTTGATACGCTGGAAGCGCATGTCCGGCTACAGCGCACTGTGGCTGCCCGGCACCGACCACGCGTCCATCGCCACCGAGGCGAAGATCGTGGAGGCGATGCGGCAGGAGGGCATTTCCAAGGAGGATCTCGGCAGAGAAAAGTTTTTGGAGCGCGCGTGGGAATGGAAGCGCGAGTACGGCGGCAGGATCACCCGCCAGCTGCGCAAGCTGGGCGTCAGCTGCGACTGGGAGCGCGAGCGCTTTACGCTGGACGAGGGCTGCTCGGACGCGGTGAAGGAAGTGTTCGTCAAGCTGTATAACGAGGGCAAGATCTACCGCGGCAACCGCCTGGTCAACTGGTGTCCGCACTGCAACACCTCCATTTCCGACGCGGAGGTGGAATATGAGGAGCAGCAGGGTCATTTTTGGCATATTCTCTATCAGGTCAAGGAAACGGGCGAAATGCTGGAGATCGCCACCACCCGTCCCGAAACCATGCTGGGCGATACCGCCGTCGCCATCAATAAGGACGACGAGCGCTACAAGCACCTGCACGGCTGCCACGTCATTTTGCCCCTGCTGAATAAGGAGATCCCGATCGTGTGCGACGAGCACGCCGATATGGAAAAGGGCACCGGCGTGGTGAAGATCACCCCGGCGCACGACCCCAACGACTACGAGGTCGGTCAGCGCTGCGCCCTGCCGATCGTGCGCGTGTTCACCTATGACGGCCACATGACCGGCAAGGACGACGTCGCCGCCTATGAGGCGCTCAAGGCAAAGGGCGGCCTCGCCGAAAACGAGCCGGAGGTGCTCGACTGCGGCAAGTACGCCGGCATGGACACCATGACCGCGCGCAAGGCGATCGTCGCCGATCTGGAGGCGCTCGGTCAGCTGAAGGCGGTCAGGGAGCACACCCACGACGTCGGCACCTGCTACCGCTGCCACACCACCATCGAGCCGATGGTGTCCAAGCAGTGGTTCGTGCGCATGGAACCGCTCGCCAAGCCCGCGATCCAAGCGGTGCGCGACGGTGACACCAAGTTTATTCCGCGCCGCTTTGAAAAAATATACTTTAACTGGATGGAAAACATCAAGGACTGGTGCATTTCGCGGCAGCTGTGGTGGGGACACCGCATTCCTGCCTACTACTGCGACGAATGCGGCGAAGTGACCGTCGCCAAGGAAGCGCCCGAACAGTGCTGTCACTGCGGCTGCACCTCGCTGACGCAGGACGACAACACGCTTGACACCTGGTTTTCCTCGGCGCTGTGGCCGTTTTCGACCCTCGGCTGGCCGCAGCAAACCAAGGAGCTGGACTACTTCTACCCCACCGACACACTGGTGACGGGTTACGATATCATCTTCTTCTGGGTCGCCAGAATGATCTTCTCCGGCTTGGAGCACACCGGCAAGGCGCCGTTTGACACCGTGTTCATCCACGGCATCGTGCGCGACGAGCAGGGCAGAAAAATGTCCAAGTCGCTGGGCAACGGCGTGGATCCGCTGGAGGTCATCAACAAGTACGGCGCCGACGCGCTGCGCTTCCTGCTGGTGACAGGCAACTCGCCGGGCAACGACATCCGCTACTCCGAAAAGCGCATCGAGGCGTGCTCGGGCTTTGCGAACAAGCTGTGGAACGCGTCGCGCTATGTGCACATGAACATCGACGACTTTGACGTGAAAAACGAGCTGCCGCAAACGCTGACCACCGAGGACAAGTGGATTTTGTCCACGATGAACACCGTCGCCAAGGAGGTCAACGAAAATCTCGGCAAGTTTGAGCTGGGCATCGCGGTGCAAAAGGTGTATGAGTTCACCTGGGACTGCTACTGCGACTGGTACATCGAGCTGACCAAGGCGCGCCTGCACAGCGAGGGTGAGGACGCGCAAAACGCCCGTCAGGTGCTGCTGTATGTGCTCGACCGCATTTTGCGGCTGCTGCATCCGTTTATGCCGTTCATCACCGAGGAGATCTGGCAGACGATCCCCCACGAGGGCGAAACCGTCATGCTGGCGGCGTATCCGCAGTTTGACCCGGCGCTCGACTTCCCCGAGGCAGCCGAGGACATGCAGCGGATCATGGACGCGATCCGCGCGATCCGCAACCGCCGCAACGAGATGAACGTGCCGCCGTCCCGGAAGGCAAAGGTGTATGTCGCGACTAAGTTCGGCAAAACCTTCACCGACGGCATGGCGTTCATCCAAAAGCTCGCCGCCGCCAGCGAAGTGGCGGTCGCCGACAGCTTTGACATCGACGGCGCGGTCACCATCGTCACCGCCGACGCGAAGATCTATATCCCGCTCGACGAGCTGGTGGACAAGGAAGCTGAGCTCAAGCGCCTAAACAAGGAGCTGGAGCAGGTTAAAAAGTTCCTCGCCCAAAGCACCGGCAAGCTGAACAACCAAAGCTTTGTGTCCAAGGCGCCCGCCGCCGTGGTGGACAAGGTACGCGAGCAGGCGGAAAAGGAAAAAGAAAAGATCGCCATGATCCAAGCGGCGATCGAAGCATTGCAATAAAATAGGATAACAAAAACGGGGGCTTGGCTCTTTACTCACCATTGGAGTATTGAGCAAGCCCCCTATTTATTTCCGACTACTGACAGCTGACTACTGACAGCTGACTACTGACAACTGACTGCTGACTACTGACAGCTGACTACTGACAGCTGACCGCTGACTACTGACTACTGGCAGCTGACTGCTGATCGTCCTTCTTCGGCGGCAAGATCCGGCACGGATGTCCGACTGCCGTCGCGCCGGCGGGAATGTCTTGGTTGACAAAGGTGCACGCGCCGATGACCGCCTTTTCGCCGATATGCACGCCGAACACCGACTTGTCCTTGTTTTTGCTGATGATGGACGAGCGCATACCGATGTAGCAGCCGTCGCCCAGCACGATGGGCATGTCCTCCTGCCGTTCGCCGTGGCAGGCAAAGTACACACCGTAGGCGACCACCACGCCGTCGCCGATGGTCAGCATTTTGTAGGCGCGGTCGTCGAGGTAGCAGCGCATACCGATAAATACCTTTTTGCCGATTTTAAAGCCCGCCATGCGGTACAGCAAAATGCGCACCTTGTTGAACGGACAGCCCGGCGCCAGCGACACGGTCAGCCATTTGCGAAACGGCTTGGCGATCACCGTCAGCGGACTGTAATCGTAATAATACGGCGCGGGTTTCTTTTTGATCTTTTCATACGCCCATTTCAACAGCTTCATGACGGTACCTCCGCGGTTTTATTCCCTGCTATTATACCATTTCATATACGGAAACGCAAGTGTTTCCGCAAAAAGGGGCTGGCTCAAAACTCATTTTATGAGTAAGAGCCAAGCCCCGTTTTTG
>CAMKOU010000118.1 GCA_946414505.1 uncultured Clostridia bacterium
CATTACCAATCGGAGCGAAGCGACCCGAAACTATGCACTATGCACCATGCACTATGCACTAAACAAACCATGCACTAAACCAAACACGCGAAGCGACGCTTCATTTTCAATTAAAAAAGCGCCCCGTGTAGCACGAAGCGCTTGTGTTGGGTATGATTTTCAGTGCTTGCTCGACAGGCTGAACTTGGATTCGGTGCCGTGGGCAAGCTTGACGAAGTTGGGGTAGTGACGGATGATCACGAGCGCTGCCGCCGCGATCGCAAGCACCTCGACCCACACGTTGTCGGTTCCCAAATAGAACAGAATAATGGGGCAGGAGAGCGCCGCCGTGCAGGACGCCACCGACATATATTTGCCGATGAACAGCACGGCGAAGAAGATCGCCATGGCGATCAGCGTCATGCGCCAGTCCACAAACCAGATGGTGGCGAAGCCGGCGATAAACGCCTTGCCGCCCTTAAAGCCGTACCACGCAGGGAAGCAGTGGCCGAGCATACAAAACAGTCCCGCAAACTGGGCGCCGAACTGCCACATGTCGTACATAAAGCTCATGTACACCGCTGCCGCAAACACCGGGACGGCGGTTTTTAAAATGTCGATCAGCAGCACCGCCCATGCCGCTGCGTTCAGGCCGTAGACGCGCTTGAAATTGGTGAAGCCCGGATTGTTGCTGCCCGATTGGCGAATATCCTCGTGATAGACCAGGTGGGACATGATGATCGCACCGTTGACGCCGCCGAGCAGGTAGGAAACAACGGCGATCACCATCAGGCTGACACTCATGATCATACCGCGAACCTCTCAATGCTCTTGCCAAAGGCGAACAGGCCGAGGGCGTCCGCGCCGATGGATGCGCCGATAATGGGGCCGATGTAGGTGATGTAGGTGATGGCGCCGGGGATCTCCTCTCTGACGAGCTCCTCCAGATCCTTTGCCTCTTCCGCAGAGTCGGCGTGCACGATGTAGATCTCGGGATTTTTGACGTCCGCCACGCCCTCTTTCATCAGCGCCACGATCTCTTTAAGGGAGTTGAGTCTGCCCTTTGCCTTTTTGATGGGCACGTTGTTGCCGACCTTGTCGGAGATGATGATCGGCTTCACGCCCAGCAGGTTGCCGAAGAATGCCGACGAACCGGTGACGCGGCCGGCTGCCTTCAGCGCGTTGAGGTTGTGCACGGTGACAAACTGGTTGACGTCGTTGCGGATGGGCTTGACTGCCGCCTCGATCTCCTTGGCGGACATGCCCTGGTCGCGGAACTTCGCCGCGCGTATGACGACCAGTCCCTCGCCGACGCAGGCGTTGAGCGAGTCGATGCAGCAGATGGTGGCGTCGGGATAGTCCTTTAACAGGGTTTCGGCTTCCTTGGCGCCGACGTTCACCGAGCCGGAGCATTTGCCCGAGCAGCCGACATAGACGATGTCGTTGCCCTTTTCCAGCTCCGTCTTAAAGTATCTTTGGAACTCGGCGACCGGCACCATGGTGGTGGTGACGCGCTCGCCGGCGCGGATCGCGTCGTACAGCTCCTTGGGCGAATAAAACTCCCAGTCCAGGCTGGCAGGGGTTTCCTTGCCGTTGCGAACGGTGTTCATCATCATGTAGTCGATGTTATATTTTTCGCGCAGCTCCTTGGGCAGGTCCGAGCAGGAATCGGTGACAATTTTAACAGGTCTCATAGCAGTTTCTCCTTATTCTAAGATGATAATATAATCATAAATCGGCTGGCCGCCGTTGATCATGACGATCTCGGTGCGGCGGTACTGCCGGTGCAGTGTGTCGTACAGTGCCTGCGCCTCTTCCTCGGTGGCGTCGGCGCCGCACACCAGCAGCAGGATGTCATAGCGCTGCGCCTTGGTCGCCGCGCACAGCTGTTCGGCTGCCTCGTTGCGGGTTTGGCAGGCGGTGTAGATTTTGTCGCCCACAAAGCCGATGTAATCGTCGCGGTGCACCTGCACCCCGTCCATTTCGGTGTCGCGCACCGCACGGGACACCATGCCCGTCACCACACCGGCGATAATGTCCTCCAGCTCGGCGGCGATCGCGTCGGCGTCGCCCGATGAGGTGTCGAGCATCGAGATGGCGGCGTAGCCCTCGCCGATGGTTTTGGTGGGCACCACGCGGATCTGCGCGTCGGCGTACAGCTGTGCCGCCTGGTTGGCGGTCATCACGATGTTGGAGTTGTTGGGGAACACAAAAATCACGTCGGCGTTCACCCTGCGGAAGGCAGCGATCAGATCCTCCGCCGAGGGGTTCATGCTTTGACCGCCGTCCACCACCGCGTCGCAGCCCAGCGACACAAAGGCGTCCTTGATGCCGTCGCCTGCTGCTACGCTGACCACGCCAAAGGGCTTGTGCGGCATTTTGGGACGCGCGGCAAGCTTTTCGCTCATGTGGTTTTCGTTGTGCTGCAGCGTCATGTTTTCCATTTTAATGGTGAGGAACTCGCCGTATTGCTGCATGTGATTGAGAATATCGCCGGGCTTTTTGGTGTGCACATGCACCTTGACGATGGTGCCCTCGCGGAAGCACACCACAGAATCGCCCACACGGTTGAGGTAGGCGGCGATCTCGTCCTCGCTGAATGTCTCCAAATCGACCTTGCTTGTCTGCAAACGCAGCAAAAACTCGGTGCAGTAACCGAATTCGAGCACGCTGTTTTCGGTGAACGCGCTCAGATCCACGTTTTGCGCGGGCGCTGCCGTTGGGGCGGCTTCCGCCACCTCCTCGCCGCGCAGCACATGCAGCATACCCTCGGTGATATACCCCAAGCCTGCGCCGCCGCTGTCTACCACGCCTGCCTCGCGCAGCACGTCCAGCAAATCGGGCGTGTGCTCCAGCGAGCGCTGCAACGCGCGGTTAAACGCGGAAAAATAGGTTTCCAGCGTGCTGTTTTCGTGGATCGTGGCGTTGGCGGCGGCAACGGCGTCCTTGAGCACGGTGAGGATGGTGCCCTCCACCGGAACGGAAACCGCGCCGTAGGCTTCTCTGACGCCGCACGAAAAGGCGTTGCCGAACGACCGGACGTCTGCGGCGTCCATGCCCTCAAAGCCCTTGGCAAGGCCGGCGAAAATACGCGATAAAATCACGCCCGAATTGCCGCGCGCACCCAGCAGCATACCGCTTGCCGCTCTTCCTGCGGTTTGCGAAAGGCTGTCGGTACCCTCGCCGACGGCGCCGGCACCGGCGTTGATGGTCAAAAACATGTTGTCGCCTGTGTCGCCGTCGGGGATCGGAAAGACATTCAGGTCGTTGACGGTCTGCTTGTTGGCATTCAGCTGGGCGGCGCCGCCGCGCAGCAGCTGGGCAAACAAAAAACCGTCGATTGCATTGGGTATCATTTTACTCATCCTAATCAAAAAATACAATCGGGAACTTGAGGCAACACCGCACCATGCAAGGCGCACACCTGAATTATGCGGTTTTGTCTTGACTTTTTCCCACCCTATATAATATAATAGAAACGAAAATAATTTAATGGGCATTCTTTGCGCGTTTTGTCGAAAAAAGGACAGAATATAAAAAGAGTGTTACATAAGCAACTAAAAGGCAAAATAATGTAGAAAAAGGGGGAGCCGTATGGAAAATAAGTCAAAGCCGGTCGACCGCCGCGTGCTGAAAACCAAGCGCGCCATCCGCAACGCCTTTGCCAAGCTGATGGCGGAAAAGGACATTAACGACATCACCATCATCGAGCTTGCCGCGACCGCCGACATCAACCGCAAAACCTTTTACAACTACTATTCGGGCGTGTACCAGGTAGTGGAGGACATTGAGCGCGACATTTTGCAAAGCTATGAGGAGCTGCTGGGCAACGTGGAGTTTCGGCAGTCGATGGACGCGCCGTATGCGCTGTTTGAGCGGTTCAGCCGGCTGATCGATATGGATCCCGAGTTTTTCGGCTATCTGCTGACGATGAACGGCAACAGCCACCTGATCACGCGCATTATGCGGCTGATCAAGGAAAAAACCTGCGCGGCGATGGTGGCGCAGATGGATGTGGCGCCGCACAAGGCGGATATCATGATCGACTTCGTGCTGTCGGGGATGCTGTCGGTGTACCAGCACTGGTTCAGCTCCGACCGTTCGGTGCCGCTCGATGAAATTTCGCGCGTCATCAGCGCCATGAGCTTCGGCGGCGTCAACGGCGTGCTCGGCGAGGGATAGGCGTATGGCGCAGCTTGTTGTATACGGAACGAGGCAGTTCGCGGCGGCGGTGACCACCATCGGCACGAACGCCTTTGCGCCCGGCGACAGCATCGTTTGCTTTGAGGGCTCCGCTGCGGCGGCGTACTGCGAAAGCAGCAGCGCCGGAAACGCGCGTGTGCTTGCCAACATCACCGGCGACGCCAACTTGGATGCAAGGGTGACGATTGCCGACGTCACTGCTATTCAGCGCTGTTTGGCGGAGCTGGAGGTGTTTGCGGACTACCAAACGCTGCTCGCCGACGTGACGCATGACGGCGCCGTGCGCGTGGATGACGCCTCCATGATACAGGCGCTGCTGGCGGAATTCATCACGGCGTTCCCGGCACGATGAAGCAGACCGACAGCTTTTACGACAACATCTACCGCGCGGTGCGGCAGATCCCGCGCGGCAGGGTGGCGACCTACGGGCAGATCGCCGCGATGGCAGGCAACGGCAACGCCGCGCGCGCCGTGGGCAATGCGCTGCACCGCAACCCTACGCCGGGCGTCATTCCCTGCCACCGCGTGGTGAACGCAAAGGGACGGCTCGCGCCGCACTTTGCCTTTGGCGGTGACGAAGAACAGCGCCGCCTGCTCGAAGCCGAGGGCGTGGCGGTGCACGACCACCACGTCGATTTACAACGATATCAGTATAGGGGAGAGGTTCCGTGCAAATAGATACCATCGACAGCGGCAATGCGTTCGACTTCGGCAAAACCTCGGAAAATTACGCCAAATACCGCGACATCTACCCCCAAAGCCTGTACGAAAAGCTCGCTTTGCTCGGCGTCGGCAGGCAGGGACAGCAAATTCTCGACCTCGGCAGCGGCACGGCGGTGCTGCCCGTGAACATGGCGCACACCGGCGCGCAGTTTACCGCGACCGACATTTCCGACAATCAGATCCGCTGCGGCGCACAGCTGGTTCGGGAAAAAGAGCTCACCAACATCCGCTTTCACGTCTGCGCCGCCGAAGACACCGGCTTTGCCGAAAGCACCTTTGACGCGGTGACGGCGGTGCAGTGCTTCCAATATTTTCACGCCGAAAAAGCCGCCGCCGAAATCTACCGCGTATTAAAGCCGGGCGGTCTGTTTGGCAAGATCTTTATGGACTGGCTGCCGCGCGAGGATGCAGTCATCGCCGAAATGGAGCGGCTGGTGCTGCGGTACAATCCCGGGTGGAGCGGCGCGGGCTTTGACAAATTCCGCTATCGCTATCCCGATTGGGCGGAGGGCAGGTTCCAAATCGACACCGTGCATTCCTACAACGTCACGCTGCCGTTTACCCGGGAAGCATGGCTGGGCAGGGTGCTGAGCTGCCGCGGCGTAGGCGCCTGCCTGCCGCCGGCACAGACAGCGGCGTTTGCGGAGGAATACCGCGCGCTGCTCGAAAAATACGCCGAGCCGCTGCGCTTGCAGCACCAAATCCACATCGAGCTCTACCGCAGTGAAAAAAAGGCATAAAATGAGGTTGGCTCAAAACGTTGCAGCCGGCACCATAAGCCTTCCCCCGAGGGGAAGGTGTCA
>CAMKOU010000119.1 GCA_946414505.1 uncultured Clostridia bacterium
TCATTACGGGTTTCTTTCTTTTCGTTGTTTAATTTTCAAGGTCCTTTTGCGCTTTTATGCCGGGGATCTGCAACTTTTTGCCTGTTGCTTTCCTCAACAACGCAAGTGCTATTATATTATAAAACAGTCGGTTTGTCAACCCCTTTTTTGAATATTTTTAAATTTTTTATCTTACTTTTTGCATTGACGAAAATCGCCGTTCTTTATATAATAGAAATAACACAGCACGAACCATTTGCCCGAAAGGATGGGATATGTATGAAACCATGCGTTCAATGCCGTCAGCCGCTTTCTGACAACGCCTCCTTTTGCCGCAACTGCGGAGCACCGCAGCCACCTCAAAGGCACGGTCCCGACAAAAAGGTGCAGGTCACCCTCATCATTTGCCTTGCCGCTGTTGCAGCCGCCGCCATTATCTTTGTTTTATTGCTTGTTTTTCACTCCAAAGCCAAGAACACGCCCCGCACCTTCGACTTCACCTGTGCGCAATACACCGATGAGATCAACCGCCTGCTGGGCGAAAAAGAGCTGAATCCGAACTATTGGGTGGTTTCAGACAGCAAAGCCTCCTACAAAGGCGGTACCTATTGGATCGATTTGGACACGGATCTTGACAGCAAGAAAATCAAAAAAATAACCGTCGGACCTGCCGATTTGGAGGATGGCATCAAAATGGCGTCTGTCAGCCTGATGGCTGTGGACGAAAGTCAGACACAAAAGACAGCGCTGGATACATTGGCGCTGTATAAGGATGTAAATTTGAACGTGTTTGTTTTTGAAGCGAACGAAAACCGCTTGCCGAAACAGCTTTCCGCTGTCGGCGCAGCATTGACGCAGACAACAACGCCACAACCCGTATCCACCTACGAACCGCCGCCCCCTTCGGTAATCGTTGAACCGCCGACAACCACACAGCCGCAAACCGAAGATCCGAAAGCGTCTGCGTATCGCGCATATTTGACACATCTGGAAAACAACCGCAGCTGGTTTGTCGATTACAAAGATAATGCTTATTCCGGAAAAAGGTTCGAGCATATCATCGCTTTCAAGGATTTGAACGGCGACGGTGTGGAGGAGATGATCTATCTCAAAGCACCCGAGGAAAACCAGCTTCGCGTTTACCTGTGCATTTTGACGTACCAAGACGGCAGCGTGACGACGCTGTACGAAGATTTATTTGTCACCTTCGCAGGAGCGGAATGCGGGTATGATATATATATCGGCAACGACGGAAAACTATATCATATTCTGTCGCACTTCCCCAACAGCTCGGCATATCTTTATTCCGTTGACGGAAATACCGTTTCCGCGACCTGCCTTGCCAACACATACGGCGTCGGCACAGGCAATCCCGACATTGATTATTATATTGACGGCAAGGATGTGTCACAGGAGGCATACAAATCATATATTGAAAACATGCGGAGTGGTATTGCCACGTATCTGAGCTACTATCACGGCATGGGAACGAACCCGGGCACCGACGATATTTCCTTGGACTATGACCGCGCCTGCAACTTCCTGCGCAGCAACATTTGAAAAAGCAAAAAAGACCTTGACATTTTGCTTTTCCGCCGCTATAATAGAAGATACAACTAAAACCCCTTAAAGACAGTGACGGGAACAAGATATAAAACGCTTCGGCACAGAGAGCCGCCGGTTGGTGTAAGGCGGTGCGAAGGTTTATATGTATAGCTCATCCCCGAGTTTTCCGCGTGAATGATTAGCGCGGAACGCAGGACTGCGTTATCGGTCAGGACTTTGTTGGAAGTCTGTGAGGAGCGTGCGGCGACGTGCGCTTGAATCAAGGGTGGTACCGCGAGACTCTCGCCCCTTATTGCAACTCTGTTGTATTTAAGGGGCTTTTTTATGTGTAATACAGACTATGGAGGCAACACACATGAAACCGTCATTCCAAAAGTACATTCCATTCAAGCAGATCCCCCTTCCCGACCGCACCTGGCCGGACAACACCATCACCAAAGCGCCGGTGTGGTGCAGCGTGGATTTGCGCGACGGCAACCAGGCGCTGATCGACCCGATGAATTTGCAGGAAAAGCTCGAGTTTTTCCACGCGCTCGTGGACATGGGCTTCAAGGAGATCGAGATCGGCTTTCCCAGCGCGTCGGAAACCGAGTACGAAATTTGCCGCGAACTGATCGAGCACAACCACATTCCCGACGACGTGACCATTCAGGTACTGGTGCAGGCGCGCGAGCACCTGATCCACAAGACCTTTGAAGCGATCAAGGGCGCGAAAAACGTCATCGTCCACTTTTACAACTCCACCTCGACCTTGCAGCGCAAGGTGGTGTTCAAAACCGACATGCAGGGCGTGATCGACATCGCCGTGGAGGGTGCGCGTCTGATCAAAAAGCTGACCGACGCATACACGGGCGACGCGAACATCCGCTTTGAGTATTCCCCCGAGAGCTTCAGCGGCACCGAGCCGGACAACGCCGTGGCAATTTGCGACCGCGTGATGGAGGAGCTGGGCGCGACCAAGGAGAATCCCGTGATTCTCAACCTGCCCAACACCGTTGAAATGTGCACGCCCAACACCTATGCCGACCAGATCGAATATTTTATTCGCCATTTGAAAAACCGCGAGGCGGCGATCATCAGCGTGCATCCGCACAACGACCGCGGCTGCGGCGTCGCAGCCGGCGAGCTGGCGCTGCTGGCAGGCGCCGAGCGCGTGGAGGGCACCCTGTTCGGCAACGGCGAACGCACCGGCAACATGGACATCGTGACCATGGGCTTGAACATGTTCACACAGGGCGTTGACCCGCAGCTCGATTTCAGCAACCTTCCCCACCTGCGCGACATTTACGAGCGCTGCACCAACATGAAGATCGACCCGCGCCAGCCGTATATCGGCGAGCTGGTCTTTACCGCGTTTTCCGGCTCGCACCAGGACGCGATCAACAAGGGCTATCAGTACATGCGCGAAAGCGGCACCGAATACTGGGAGATCCCCTATTTGCCGATCGACCCGGCGGACGTAGGCAGAGAATACGAGCCGATCATCCGCATCAACTCGCAGAGCGGCAAGGGCGGCGCGGCGTTCGTCATGAGCAACAACTTCGGCTACGACCTGCCCAAGCGTATGCACCCCGAATTCTCCAAGCTGGTGCAGGCAAAGTGCGAGGAGCTGGAGCGCGAGCTGGTGCCCAAGGAGCTGTTTGAGGTGTTTGAGGACAATTATCTGAAACACCCGATGAAATACCGCCTGAGCCGCCGCAAGATCTATGAGGAAAGCGAAGCGGACAGAGAGTATGTGCACTTCAAGGGCACGCTGGTGATCGACGGCAGAGACGGCGTGCGCCTGCGCGGCACCGGCAACGGTCCCATCGACGCGTTCTTTAACGCGCTGAAGCAGGTCGGCTTGGACAAATACACGTTCAAGGGCTACAGCCAGCACGCCATCGGCGAAGGCTCCGACGCCAAGGCGGTGTCGTACATCGAGCTGATCCGCCCGAACGGCAAGTCCATTTTCGGCATCGGCGTTGACAGCAACGTGAACATCGCCTCCGTGCTCGGCGTGTTGAACGCGATCAACAGAGCGGAAGCGTAAGATTAGAATTTTACCCTCCCGGTTTTCTTCGGAACCGGGAGGGTTTTTGTATGTGCAAATCTGCCAAAAAAGAAGCAGTGAATTTGGATTGCTTAACAGATGAAAATATGCTAAAATATAGGTGCGACACAAACTGCATATTTTCTCATTCAAGTGCGCATTTTACTACGGTAAAAATGCACGCTCTAATAAGCATACTTGAATGGGTGTTTAGTTTGTGTCGCAGCAAATCGAGCCGTGCGTTTTTCTGCGTGGCTCATTTGGGTCACGCATTTTTAATTTGAGGAGGAGATTTTTTGAAAAAGGGTGTAGCATCTTTACTGGTTGCAGCATTACTGTTCGGCATGTTTGCACTTGCAGGCTGCGGAAAAAACAATGAACAACAAGACACGGGCAAAATTGAGTTTAAACAATTCACCAATGACGACGTAGTATTTGAAAATGAGGAATTATTTGTCAAAAACCAGCTGTTGATTACCGCCGACGAAAAGTATTCTTATGCGGATGTAGAAAAAGCAGTCGGCAATTACGGCGGAAAAATCGTCGGCTGTATTGAATTCACCAATGATTATCAGGTGGAATTTGAGAACGCGGATTATGAAAAGCTGACAGAAATCAAGACAGAGTTATCAAATAGTTTATCTCATTCCGACATTATGCTGCATAATGCTTATTCAGTTACTTCGTCTTCAACGGATTATAAAGAGAGCTATACCAACGATTACAGTAATAGGGATGGCAATTGGTGGAGACAAGCTATTCGCCTTACTGATTTAGAAAGCAAAAACTATAAATATCAGGAGGTTAAGGTCGGTGTGTATGATAATATCTTTGATACCAATAATCCGGACATTGGAAACGCTATGGATACAAACAACATTTGGTATAATAACACAAATACAATCAACAAACTGGAAAGTTATAAATATCATGGCACAAATGTTTGCGGCTTTTTAGCAGCAAAAAAGAATAACGGGATAGGAATTGACGGCGTTGCTAATAATGTAAAAATATATGGATATGCCAATCAGGGAAATGCACCAGAGTTTCAAAAATATACAACCGTGATGGATCATAAATTTTTGTTTGCAAAAATGATTTATAGCGGTGTAAAAATTATTAATTACAGTGCCGGATATGACGAATTACCCGTTGCAGCTCAACACGGTATAGCAAATGCTGTTGAAAAACTATTCAGAATGGCGCAAAGCATGGGCGATTTCTATCGAAAGTATATTGATGGTGGTTATGAATTTGTCATAGTGAAAAGTGCAGGAAATCTTAACTCAACTGCGCCCAATGCAAGCGTTAATAAAAACAATTGGATTGAGTGCGTAGTTTCATCTGATCATCCATTTGGTATAAAACAATATATAGAATCAGAGGACGGTGATATTAATAACTGTACGCGTTTGAACAGTAATATTATGTACACAGCTGATTATGATGATTTCGGTACTATTTCGGATGAAAAAGTCCGTAATCGAATTATTGTAGTTGGTAGTTCTTCAAAGGATAACTCTCGTGCGGAACACTCTGTGAACGGAGAAAGAGTAGATATATATGCGCCGGGAGAGAATTTGACAGAATTGTCATCCGGAAGCAACAATGGCGCAGGAACCTCTTACGCTACGCCGATTGTTTCAGGCGTAATTGCTTTAATGTGGGGAATCAATCCTTCCTTGAGCGCAGATAGAATTAAGGCAACCTTGATTAATTCCGCTGTAGTTCCAGTTAGCGATGAAAGATACCCAATCCAGTCCGACAGCGAAGAATATGAGTATAAATATATTGTTCATGCCGATAACGCGGTTGAACGCGCTCGCATTGTCAAAGACCCCTTGGTTGTTTCCAATAACGATGACGGAATTCTGCTTGGGTACGTAAAAAAAGTTAACGAAAACGGTGAAGTTGAGAAACTAAATAATAAGTGTGAGATATCTGTTTACGAGGGAACTGAAGATGACGCGTATAAATTCCTTACCGATCCCGATTATAAGGAACCTGTCGCGAGATTAGTAGAAACAGATGCATTTGGCGAATTTGATGTTCAATTATCGCAAGGAGTCTATTATCTATCCGTAAGCTACAACAATAATGAATACCAA
>CAMKOU010000120.1 GCA_946414505.1 uncultured Clostridia bacterium
CGGTTTTTTATTAGTCGGTAATCAGCTCGGCTTCCTCGTTGTCGGAGAAATATTTTGCCATGACATAACCGGTTTCGCCGTCATAGTCCACCTTCAGCCATTCGCCGGATGCCTCCAGATAGGTGACCACCTCGCCGCTGTCGATGAAGCTGACCTCTTCGGCGGTGCGGGACGCGGAAGCGCGCAGGGTCACACTGTCCTCGGCGATGCAATACAGCTCGTCGCCCTCGTTGTATTTAACGTTGGTGGCAGTGGCAGGTCTGGTGGCGCCGGTGGCGTCGGTCGTGCCGGGCGTTGCCGTACCGGCGGGATTCTCCTTGGTGAAGTAATCCTTCAGCACAAAGCCGGTGGTGCCCTTGTAGGTAACGCGGTAGAAGTCGCCGTCCTCGGAGAGCAGCGTCACGCTTTCGCCCTTTTTCACTCTGGTCAGCTCGTTGCCGTCCTCGGACGCCGCGTCACGCAGGGTCACATATTCCTCGGCGGTGCAATACAGGGTGTTTTCATTTACCTGAGCCGAGTCGCGGGTGGCCGCCGAATCGCGGGTGCTGACAGCAACCGTGGTCTGAATGGGTGTAGAAGTAGTGCTGACCTTTTTGGTGTCTTTTTTGGCAGAGCAGCCTGCAAACGCCAACAGCGCCGCAATGCTGATAAGTGCGATTATTTTTTTCATTTTACCTGATCCTTTCAAAAAAGATTCATTTTTTCGATGAAAACGGACTGTTTTCCATTAGTACTATATCACAGAAAATAGCTAAAGTCAATAAGATGCAGCCGTATCGTTGGGAATTTTTATCAATTGTTGCTGTTATGCATAAATGCTTGATACGCTTCATATACTATCCCAAAAGCGTTCGCGGAGGGTTCGTCTATGTCTGTTGCCATTCATTGGACAAAAGTGAAAAATATTGTCATCGCCGTTTTGGTTCCCGTGGCATTGGGAGCTGCCGTTGGCTTTTTGGTGTCGCGGTTCATGGATTATGACATGCTGGAAAAGCCTGTTTTGGCGCCGCCGGGCGGACTGTTTCCGGTGGTGTGGACGGTTTTATATGTGCTGATGGGCGTGTCCTACGGCAGGATCAAAAACAGGGGCGCGTTGGATTTCGGCGTGACGTCCGTCTATTACGGGCAGCTTGCCGTCAACTTGTTATGGCCGGTATTTTTCTTTATGTTGAAGTGGCGGCTGTTTTCGTTTATCTGGATCGTGTCGCTGGCGATTTTGGTGATTCTCATGGCGGTGCGGTTCTATAAAAAAGACGCAGCGGCAGGTCTGTTGCAGATCCCCTACGCCGCCTGGGTGGTTTTCGCATCGTATTTGAATTTTATGATTTTTATTTTGAATTAAGTAAAAAACGCGTGCATTTTTCAGCTGCACGCGTTTTTTATCTTTTATCTTTTATCTTTTAATTTTCCTGATACTCCGTCAAATTCCACTCCGCTTTCAGCGCGTCGGTGACGGGAAAAATGCGGAACAGCACGGTGCTGTTTTCCTCGCCGCCGTTTTCCTCATTGGCGGAAAAGTCAAACACATAGCCCTTATACCACAGGGAGCCCTTGTATTCGACCGCTTTGCTGAAAATGTTTTTTAAAATCTGATGGCTGTCCGATGAAAAGCCGCCGGCAATTTGCGCCATGAACGCTGCCTTGTCCAGCAGCTCCTCCTTCACGTCCTCTTTGTCAAAGTTGCCCTTGACGGTGCCGCAGCCGATGTTGACCATTTTCATGGTGGCGGTTTCCACCGAGGCGGTATAGCTGGTGTCCTGCTCGTCGTAGTGCCAATAGTCGATTTTGACGCCGTTTGCGTCGGTTTTTACGGCGCCTGTCATTTCCCAGTTATTCACGGTGAGAAAGCCGGTGCCGTCGGTTTTCTTTTTGACGGCGTTGAACCGCTCGGTAAATTCACGCAGGGTCATGTTGAACCGCATACCGTTGATGTTGTTGCTGCTTTCCGCCGCGTTAACTTCGTCGATGGTCGCGGCGGAATCGCCTGTCGCCGTATTACCTGCCTTGCACGCCGCTAAGCTGCCGAGCAGCAGCACCGCGAGCAGCAGCGCCGTTATTTTTTTCGATAGTTTCATAGTACCTCCGATAAAGGACACGGCAACATCCGCGAGAATGTTGCCGTATGATGTTATGCTTCCGTTTCCTCCGTCATGTCCTCGGCAGCTGCTTCGGTCGCTGTTGCGTCAGCGGTCGCGTCCGCCGTTTCGTCCGCTTCTCCTTCAACCGCTTCCTCCTCATGCGGAGAACGCGCCAGCGTCACCACGCGGTCGCCTTCGCCCAACTTCATGACGGTGACGCCCTTGGAGGGACGCGCACACAGGCGAATGGACGCCGCGGCAATGCGGATGATGATGCCGTCCTGCGAGATCATAATGACGTCGTCATCGAGGTCGACCACCTTGATGGCAGCGACCTTGCCGTATTTTTCAACGTGATAGTTGATCAGACCCTTGCCGCCGCGCGACTGCATACGATAATCGGACGGATCGGACAATCTGCCGTAGCCGGTCTCGCTGACGGTCAGCACCAAGCCTTTGTCACGCACCACGCTCATGCCGACGACCTCGTCGCCCTCCTTGAGGGACAGTGCCTTGACGCCGCGCGCCTGTCTGCCCATGGGACGCACGTCGGTTTCCATAAAGCGGATCGCCATGCCCAGACGCGTCGCAATGATCACGTTGGCGGTGCCGTCTGTCAGGCGCACCCACGCCAGCGCGTCGCCCTCGTTGAGCTCGAGCGCGATCAAACCGCCCTTGCGCGCCGTATTGTAGGCGTTGAGTGAAATACGCTTGATGATACCCTTGCGGGTGACCATCACCACGAACTTATCCTCGTCAAATTCGGGCACGCGGATCATGGACGTCACCTTTTCGTCGGGTGAGATCGGCAGGAGATTTGCGATGTTGATGCCCTTTGCCTGACGGGTGCCCTCGGGCACCTCGTAGCATTTCAGGCGGTACACCCTGCCCTTGTCGGTAAAGAACAGCACATAGTCGTGCGAATTGATGATAAACATTTCGGTGGCAACGTCCTCCTCGCGGCGGGACATGCCCGAAACACCGCGGCCGCCGCGGCGCTGCAATTTATAGGTATCCGCCGCCAAGCGCTTGACATAACCAAAGCGCGTCAGCGTGAGCACGCATTCCTCCTGCGGGATCAAATCCTCGATGTCCACCTCGCCGCTGATGGCGCAGATCTCGGTGCGGCGCGGATCGGCATATTTGTTGCGGATGGCGGTCAGCTCGTCCTTGACGATCGCCAGCTTTTTGGTGTCGCTGGCGAGGATCTCGTTATATTCCTTGATCTTCTCCTGCAGCGCGGCGATCTCCTCTTCGATTTTTGCACGCTCCATGTTGGTGAGCTGTCCCAGACGCATCTGCACGATGGCGTTCGCCTGCACCTCATCCAAGCCGAAGCGCTCCATCAGCGCGGCACGCGCCGAGGGCAGATCCTTGCTGCCGCGGATGATGGCGATGACCTCGTCAATGAAGTCGATCGCGATTTTCAAGCCCTCCAAAATGTGGGCGCGATCCATGGCTTTTTTCAAATTATACTGCGTCCTGCGGTGAATGACTTCCTCCTGAAAGTCGATGTAGCAGCGCAGCATATCCTTCAGGGTGAGGATCTTCGGCTCGCCGTTCACGATCGCCAGCAAAATGGCGCCGAAGGTCACCTGCAGTTGGGTGAAGGAAAACAGCTGGTTGAGTACGATTTGCGGCGAAGCGTCGCGCTTGACGTCGATCTCGATGTGCATACCGATGCGGTCGGAGTGGTCTTCGATATTGGAAATGCCCTCCAAACGCTTGTCCTTGACCAGATTTGCGATATTTTCGATCAGCCGCGCCTTGTTGACCTTATAGGGCAGCTCGGTGACGATGATTTTGAACCTGCCGTTTTTTGCCTCGATGATCTCGGTTTTGGCACGGACGGTGATTTTGCCGCGGCCGGTGGCATAGGCGGCGCGGATGCCGCTTCTGCCCATGATGATGCCGCCGGTGGGAAAGTCGGGACCGGGCAGACATTCCATCAGCTCGGGCAGCTCGGCGTCGGGATCGTCGATCAGCGTACACACCGCGTCAATGGTTTCGCCGAGATTGTGCGGCGGGATCTCCGTCGCCATACCCACGGCAATACCGCTGGAGCCGTTGACCAGGAGATTGGGAAAACGGCTGGGCAGCACCACGGGTTCCTTTAAGCGGTCATCGTAGTTGGGCACAAAATCGACGGTGTCCTTGTCGATATCGGTGAGCATGTCCATCGAGATCTTGCTCATGCGCGCCTCGGTGTATCTGTACGCCGCCGGCGGGTCGCCGTCCACGGAGCCGAAGTTGCCGTGACCGTCCACCAGCATGTAGCGCATGGAAAAGTCCTGCGCCAGGCGCACCATGGCGTCGTAGACGGACGCGTCGCCGTGGGGATGGTAGGCGCCCAGCACGGAGCCGACGGTGTCGGCGCATTTGTGGTAGGGCTTGTTCGGTTCCAGACCGCGTTCATACATGGTGTATAAAATGCGGCGGTGCACCGGCTTTAAGCCGTCGCGTACATCGGGCAGCGCACGCGCGACAATGACGCTCATGGAATAATCCAAAAAGCTTTTGCGCATTTCGTTTTGCAGATCAACGTCTATGATCCGCTTCTCATTCATCTGTTCGTCCATTCTGTTACCTCGGATCGATGTCTTTTTCTTTCATATTCTGTGTCGTTTTCAAAGCTTTCCTTATGCGTAGCAGTACACCATGTTTCATCTAATGGAAACTTGTGATAACAATTTGTAGGCGAACCTATGTGTTCGCCCGAGCCGCGTTTTCCTATCAAACCGTGTTTTCCAAGAAAACAAATGGCGTCCTATCCCGGGCGCACACATCGGTGTACCCCTACTATAATGTAACAATTTTCATTTAGCTTTTGATAACGATTCGTAGGGGCGAACCCATGTGTTCGCCCGAGGCGCGTTTTCCTGTCAAACCGTATCTTCCACATAAACACACGGTTTCCTATCCCGGGCGCACACGCGGGTGCGCCCCTACACCGAAAAGATAAAGTTTGCGTTGTTACAAGGTACTACGTATATTTTTAACGTACTTATTCTTTGCTACTGCGTTTTAATATTTTGGTTCAGGGTTTCATACAGTGCCGGCAGGCGTTTTTTGATGTTGCACGGACGGAAGGTTTTGGCGTCCACCACCCCGTGCTCGGTGGTGCCGTAGCCCAGCTCCTCCTCGGTGCCGTCGTCGTTGTACCGCTTGACGGAATAGGCAAACTCAATGCGTGCGGCGCTCATGTGGATGCACCAGGTGCGCACGATCAGCCTGTCCTCATACTGCGCCGGCAGTCCGAAATGGCAGGTCAAATTGATCAGCGGCGTCATTACGCCGGCGGCTTCCATATCGCTGTAGCTTGTGCCGAACAGCTTGACAAAATCGGTTCTGCCGATCTCATACCAAATGGGATAGTTGGAGTGATGTGCAATACCCATGCGGTCTGTTTCCGCGTAGCGAACGGTAATATATGATCTTGAATGCATCAAACCACCCCTTTATACGTCCAAATTCTGCACATAGCGTGCATTTTTCTCAATAAATTCGCGGCGCGGCTCCACCTTGTCGCCCATCAGA
>CAMKOU010000121.1 GCA_946414505.1 uncultured Clostridia bacterium
AGAGTGGGAGAACAATGCTTGATGATCAAATCTTCCGACATCTGTTTATTCCTCCATGGTTTTGTTGTTGGTTAGCAAGCACTAACTAACGTTCAAAAAAACAAACATCCTTCCATCGGATGTTGTTTTTCGCTCAGTTACCCATTGCTAACCGAGCAATTGTACTATATCATATATTTTCACGTTTGTCAATAGGTTATTTGAAATTTTAGGCAATACCGCACAATTCAGGTGTGCGGTATTGCCTAAACGCTTTTGTAGTGGCGCGAGTGGGCGAATGAATGCGCCTGTTTACGGTACCAGTTCTTCTAATTCCGCTACATGACGCTGAATGGCGGTGACGTCCTTGATGTTCAGCTTGCCGTCTTTGTTGGCATCGGCGCGGTAGAACCACGCGTCGTCGGTTTCGTCGATCAGCGGATCGTTGTTGTCGTTGAGGAACTCTGCAAGGTGGCGCTGGAGGAGCGTGGCGTCCTCGATGGTGATCACGCCGTCAGAGTTTACGTCGCCGATCAGTCCGGTTGTCTCGCTCGTGTCGATTACGGTAACGGTCGCGGTCGCCTGCAAGCGGATGCCGTAGCCGGACAGCTCGCAGGTCACTCTGACGGTTTCGGTGTTGCCTTCCAGCAGCTCACCGGCGTTGCCGTTGCCGAAAGCATGGCCAATCAGTATGGGCGTATAGTCAAGCGCCTCGTACTGCGCGATCCCCAAAATCTTACCGGCCTCATATTCAACCGTTACGACCGCTGCCTCTGCAAATTCGTCGGGGGTAAGCACGACGTTCGCCAAAATAGTATTTTCCAGCTCCGCATACTTCTGTTCCCTGATATCGTTCAGCTCGACTTCGCAGTCGTTGAGCGTCAGGGTTGCGCGGGCAAAGGTCACGGTCACCTCATACTGTTCACCGTTGGCAACAGGGCCGAAAACAGTTCCCTCGACCGGTACGCCGTCCTTCGTCACCACAACGCTTTGTACATAGTATTGATCAGCCGCGTCGGCGACGGCATTTACCGCAAAGGTACCTCCTTCGTCGATTCGATCCACAACGGGTGTGCCCTCGGAAAGGAGCTCCACAGTGCCGCCCTCGTTGGCGGTAACGGATACGGTCGCATAGGCTTCGGACGCATAGGAAACGAGGATATCCATATCGGAAGCAGGCGTAAATGCCTCGCCCTCTGTCACGCCGGTCACGGTTTTGAGGTAGCCCTCGATGGTCGCTGCGGTCACGGTATAGGTTTCGTCGGTGAAAAGGTGCACGGTGCCGCTGACCGGCTCGCCGTTCAG
Organism: uncultured Clostridia bacterium; assembly: GCA_946414505.1. Classification (GTDB taxonomy): domain Bacteria; phylum Bacillota; class Clostridia; order Oscillospirales; family Acutalibacteraceae; genus Ruminococcoides. The sequence continues at coordinate 1,285 of CAMKOU010000121.1, forward strand.
GTATACCGCGCCGTTTTCGTTGCCGCTGACGGTAAACGCCGCCGTGTAGTACAGCCGGACGGTGAGCGCCTTCGGCTCCGCCTGCGTCCAGTCAGGTGTTCGGTTGAAGGTGCTGCCGGTGGTGGCGGTGGTTTTATAGATCATATACCTGCCGGCTTCCACAGTCTCGCTGCTGAGTACGCCCAGCTCGGTGATCTCATCCGGCGTGTCGGGCAAAGCGTAGCCGTAGTACGCGCCCACAGAGGTCAGGGCGTTGTCGCCGAACAGGTCATACACATTGGCGCGGGTCAGCTTTGGGTTAGCGGCGCTCAGCTCCAGCGTCGTTTCCTCGGGCGCAAAGACAAACTGCACGGTGATCGCATAAATCTCACCGTCGGCAACGGGGCCGTACGTCGGACCCGCGACCGTTTCGCCGTTTTTGGTAACAGTGACGCTTTCCAGCGCATAGCCGCGGCCTGCGTCTGCAACAGCGTTCACGGTGAAGGTGCTGCCTTCGGGGATCCTCTCCGTCAGCTCCTCACCGTCAGCCAAGACCGAAACGGTGCCGCCCGCACCTGCCGTCAGGGTAAAGGTCGCGTAGGCTTCTGCCGCATAGGAAACGAGGATATCCATATCGGAGGCAGGCGTAAAGGACACGCCCTCCGTAACGCCTTCTACGGTTTTGATGTACCCCTCGATATCTGCGGCGGTCACGGTATAGGTTTCGTCGGTGAAAAGGAGCACGGTGCCGCTGACCGCTTCACCGTTCAGGTACACTGCACCGTCGTTGTGACCGCTGACGGTAAACACCGCCGTGTAATACAGCCGTACGGTCAGCGTTTTTGAAACTGCCTGTGTCCAGTCGGCTTTGCGGTTAAAGATGTTGCCGGTAGTCGCGGTGGTTTTAAAGATCAGATATTCGCCCGCCTCCACGGTCACGCTACTGAGGGTGCCGAGCTCTGTGATCGTGTCCGGAGCGTCAGGAAGCGCATAGCCGTAGTACGCGCCCACAGAGGACAGGGCGCTGTCGCCAAACAGGGTGTACACATTGGCGCGGGTCAGCTTGGGATTCGCAGCGCTCAGCTCTAATGTTACGCTGTCCTCTGTGTCGGCATACACTGTGGGAACCGCTATGGAAACACACAGTAAGAAAACCAGCAGCAGCGAAAGCGTGCGTCTGAAAATAGATTTTTGCATACAGTCATCTCCTTTTTTATGATAGCTTTATATAGCTTTATGAATAACGCAAAACAACGAGCTGCATCGAACCTGTTGTTTTGAGATCATCCCCGAAGAATGCTTGAAAAGCACAAAAGAGCAATATATTTGCAATCCGGTATTGTCAAACTGCAAAACACGGCATGGATAATTATATGTATATCATAGCATAATTATCAAAAATATGCAATAATAATGCCCTAACTTTTAACTATCAAACAAAAATAGATGAAAAATATATGCAACCTGCCGACAGAGTTAGAAATATAATATATTGCTAATATATCTATATATCAAGGTCACGCGCCTGCATTTTTGCGCCCGGGATGTGTGCAGCGGAACGTCCGTTTCAATTCCTGCGGAGGTTTATAAAACGCCGCATAACCGCCTTGCCGGAACGACAACGAAGTATGGCGGAAAACAGTCTGCGGTGCCTTTTAACCGGTATCCGTATCAGCAGAACAGGTATCAAATGCCGTAACGGCACCTGATACCTGCTTTTACTTATTGCTTATGACATGCGCCGTGCATGGCGCAGTTTTTGCAGTTGCCGCAGTTGCAAACCACCGATTTGCCCTGCTTTCTTTTTCTGACCATGCTGATGATGATAGCGGTTACAATGCCGATCAGCACGGCGCAAATAATGATCGTCCAGATGTTGCTTGCGATCCATTGAAGCATACGACCAACTCCTTATTTGGTTTTAGTCTTTTTTGTCAGCTTATTTGCTTCCTTGTACGGCTTGAAGAGCATAAACAGCATGAATGCGATCAGCAAAATGGAAACGATCAGTCCAAAGACATTTAGGCTGCCGGTAAACGCGCCGCCGATTTGATTGATACAAAGGGCGATCACATAGGCGAAAATGCACTGATAAGCGATTGCGAACACCGTCCACTTTGCCGAGTTCATCTCGCGCTTGATCGCGCCCATCGCCGCGAAGCACGGAGCGCAGAGCAGGTTGAACACGAGGAAGGAGAAGCCTGTCACAGTTGTGAATACCTGCGCGAGCGTTGCCCATGTGCTGAGTTCTCCGCCGCCGTACAGCACGCCCATTGTGCCGACGATGTTCTCCTTGGCGATCAGTCCCGTGATGGAAGCCACAGCTGCCTGCCAGTTGCCCCAGCCGAGAGGAGCGAATATCCAAGCGATGCCGTTGCCGACTGCCGCTAGCATACTGTTGCTGATATCATCGCTTTCGAGCATGGTGAACGCGCCGTTAACAAAGCCGAAGCGGCTGAGGAACCAGAGCACAATGGTTGAAAGAAGAATGATGGTTCCCGCTTTTTTGATGAACGACCAGCCGCGCTCCCACATGGAACGCAGAACGTTGCCCAAGGTGGGAAGGTGGTACGCCGGAAGCTCCATAACGAACGGCGCCGGCTCGCCCGCAAAGGGCTTTGTCTTTTTGAGCATAATACCCGAAACGATGATTGCCGCCATACCGATGAAGTACGCGCCGGTCGCAACCCATGGTGAGCCGCCGAAGATAGCGCCCGCGATCATAGAGATAAACGGAATCTTCGCGCCGCAGGGGATAAAGGTGGTGGTCATGATCGTCATACGGCGGTCGCGCTCGTTTTCAATGGTTCGCGAAGCCATGATGCCGGGGATTCCGCAGCCCGTGCCGATAAGGATCGGGATAAAGGATTTGCCCGAAAGCCCGAAGCGGCGGAAGATCCTGTCGAGCACAAAGGCGATACGCGCCATATATCCGCACGCCTCAAGGAATGCCAACAGCAGGAACAGAACCAGCATTTGGGGCACAAAGCCAAGCACTGCGCCCACACCGCCGATAATGCCGTCAAGTATCAGACCGGACAGCCATTCGGGGGCTTTGGCGGCTTCCAGCCAATTGCCCACGATCGCCGGGATACCCGGAACCCACACGCCAAATTCGGCGGGATCGTCAGGTTTGCCTTTATTTTTTTCAAAGGTCTCGGCAGCGGCCTTTACGTCCTCGCCGCTGACAGTTTCCTCATTGACTTTCAGGGTTTCCTCGTCTTCTACTTCGTAGGTAAATGCATCGCTGTCTTTTACACTTGCCGCAAAGGTTTTGGCAGCCGTAACAGCAACGGCAGGATCGTATTCCTCACTCTCAAAATCAAGAGCGGTCAGAACGGCGTCATTGCCCGAGGCTTCCGCAGAGCCGGTCAATACGCCGATCGCCTCGGCATGTTCGTCATACTCGCCGTCGCCGATAGCAAACAGATGAAAACCGTCGCCAAACAAGCCATCATTTGCCCAGTCGGTCGCGGCTTTTCCGACGCCGATCATAGAGATGTAGTAAACGAGGAACATCACGACAAGAAAAATCGGAAGTCCCAGCCAGCGGTTTGTCACCACCTTGTCGATTTTGTCGGAGGTCGAGAGCTGCCCTTTTTGCTTATTTTTGTAAACGCTGTTGATGATCTTGCCGATATACAGATAACGCTCGTTGGTGATGATGCTCTCGGCGTCGTCGTCATATTCTTGCTCAACAGCTTTGATGTCGTTTTCGACATGCTGTTTGATCGCTTCATCCAAGCCGAGCTTTTCGATAACCTTGTCGTCGCGCTCAAAAATCTTGACCGCGTACCAACGCTGTTGTTCCTCGGGCATTTCGTGCACGCAGGCTTCCTCGATATGCGCGATAGCGTGCTCGACAGAGCCTTCAAAGGTGTGTTTGGGAACAGGCTTTTTGTCCTCCGCCGCCTTGATCGCTGCATCGGCGGCTTCCTGAATGCCCTTGTTTTTCAGCGCGGAGATCGCAACGACCTTGCAGCCCAGCGCGCGGGAAAGCTCGGCGGTGTTGATCTTTACGCCCGTTTTCTCCACAACGTCCATCATGTTGATCGCGATGACGACGGGGATGCCCAGCTCGCAGAGCTGCGTTGTCAGGTACAAATTGCGTTCCAGGTTGGTGCCGTCTACAATGTTCAAAATCGCGTCGGGACGCTCATCGATCAGATAGTTACGCGCAACGACCTCCTCGAGCGTGTAGGGGGAGAGCGAGTAAATGCCCGGCAGGTCGGTGATGGTCACGTCGCTGTGCTTTTTGAGTTTGCCTTCCTTTTTTTCGACGGTGACGCCGGGCCAGTTGCCGACGAATTGGTTCGCGCCCGTCAGCGCGTTGAACAGCGTTGTT
>CAMKOU010000122.1 GCA_946414505.1 uncultured Clostridia bacterium
AGCGCAAGCAGTTTATCAAGGGCACCAACCAGATCGCGCAGGAGGGCGCCATCCAAATTTTCCGCGAGCTGGACGCCGGTATGGAAGAGGTCATCGTCGGTGTTGTCGGCGTGCTGCAATTCGACGTGCTCAAATACCGTTTGGAAAATGAATATAACGTAGAAATCATTATGGAAAACCTGCCCTACGAATATATTCGCTGGATCGTCAACGAGGACGTTGACCCCAAAAAGCTCGACTTGGCGTCCGATACCAAGCGGATCCAAGACTTAAAGGGCAACTATTTGCTGCTGTTTACCAGCCTGTGGAGCATCGACTGGGCGCTTGATCACAATAAAGGCTTGGAATTCAGGGAATTCGGTACCAATTAATGCTGTACGATTCGCTCAAACAATACAGTCAAAGCGGCGCATATCCCTTTCATATGCCGGGGCACAAGCGGCAGTGTATAGCCGATGGCTTGCCCTATGAACTGGATATCACCGAGATCCACGGTTTTGATTATTTGCACGACCCGTCGGGCTGTATCCGGGAGGTAGAGCACAGGGCGGAAAGAATGTATCAGGCAAACCGTGCATTTTTGCTCGTCAACGGCGCGACCGGCGGTATCCTTTCTGCCGTCAGAGCCATGACAAAACGCGGCGACACGGTCATTATGGCGCGCAACTGTCACCAATCGGTGTACAATGCCGTGGAGCTGTGCGGCCTGCGACCGGTCTATTACGTGCCTGACCCGGTGGACGGCACAGACATTTACGGCAGTGTCAATCCCTTTATGCTTGACATTTTACTCGGCAAATACAAGGGGACGGCATTGGTGGTGATCACCTCGCCGACCTATGAGGGCGTTGTGTCCGATATCGGCTTGATTGCCAAAATTTGCCATCGCTACGGCGCAAAGCTGTTGGTGGATGAGGCGCACGGCGCGCATTTTCCGTTCAGCGACGCCTTTCCGAAGCCCGCGATCCAAAGCGGTGCCGACGTTGCTGTTGTCAGTCTGCACAAAACACTGCCTGCGCCCACACAAACAGCGCTGCTGTTGACAAATGACGCGGCAGCAGAGCCGCTCCTGCAACGGCAGCTTGCGGTGTTTGAAAGTGCCAGTCCATCCTATTTACTGATGGCAGGAATCGACAAATGCTTGGAGTATGTCGAAAATCATTCTTTTAAAGAATATATACTCCGGTTGCACGACTTTTACCAAAAAGCCCAAAAACTGCAAAAACTGCAATTGCTGTATGCGCCCGGAAACGATCGCTACGGCAATCTGACCGAATACGACGTCGGCAAGCTGGTCATCACTACCTACGGCACCGGTATCACCGGCAGTGTGTTGGCACGCCTGCTGCGAGAAGAATATCAAATCGAAACCGAGATGGCGTCGGCGCATTATGTCATTGCCATGACATCCGTGTGTGACGTCCGGGAGGGTTTTGACAGATTACTTCGTGCGCTGAAGCAGATCGACAGCGTGCTTCCGTATGCCGAAAACGATCAATGCTCCGCCATATTGCGCAAGGTGCCGAAAAAGTGCTTTGACCTCTGCGACGCATGGCAATATACCCCGAGATCCGTTTTGTGGGAGCAGGCGGCAGGGCGGGCGTCCATGGAATATATATACGCCTATCCGCCGGGTATTCCGTATGTGGTTCCGGGAGAAATCATCAGCCGCGACATGATTCGGCAGCTTTTCGAGTTGACAGCGGCAGGTGTGGAGATCACTTCCACCGGTAAAACAATGCCGCGCACGATCACCGTTGCGGATTAGTCATTGACAAAATTCGCGGTATATGATAAAATTATTATAATAATTCCCCAAAGGAGTATGATACCTATGAAGAGAATTAAAACGATCGAGACCCGCGACCTCAAAAAGAGCGTCAAGAGCGGCGGCTGCGGTGAGTGCCAGACTTCTTGTCAGTCCGCCTGCAAAACTTCCTGCGGTGTTGCCAACCAGCAGTGCGAGAAGTGCCTCGAGAAATAAGAATCTCAGACCAAGGAATTATGGCCGTTATCCCTATGGGCTAACGGCTTTCCTTATGCTATGGAGGAAACAATGATCCATCAATATAAACTCAACGGCTTTAACATCGTCCTCGACGTTTACAGCGGCAGCGTGCACAGCGTGGATGCGCTTGCGTATGATGTCATAGCGTTGTTTGAACAGTTTTCCAAAGAAGAGATCATCGACAGGCTGCTGGAAACATACAAGGACGATCCCACGGTGGATGCACAGGAGATCGCCGACTGCTGGGACGATGTGCAGGAGCTGAAGGAGCAGGGCAAGCTGTTCACCGCGGATAAGTACGAAAACCTCGCCTTTGACTTTAAAAAGCGCAACACGGTCATCAAGGCGCTGTGCCTGCACATTGCGCACACCTGCAACCTCAACTGCGAATACTGTTTTGCCAGCCAAGGCAAATATCACGGCGAACGCGCTCTGATGAGCTTGGAGGTCGGCAAACGCGCCATTGACTTTTTGATTGAAAACTCCGGCAGCCGCGTCAATTTGGAGGTCGATTTTTTCGGCGGCGAGCCCTTGATGAACTTTGACGTGGTCAAAGAGATCGTCGCCTACGCCCGCAGCATCGAAAAGCAGCACGGCAAAAACTTCCGTTTCACCCTCACCACCAACGGTATGCTGGTGGATGACGACGTGATCGACTTTGCCAACCGCGAGTGCCACAATGTGGTGCTCAGCTTGGACGGCAGAAAGGAAGTCCACGACAACCTGCGCAAGACTGTGGGCGGAAAAGGCAGCTATGATGTCATCGTCCCGAAGTTTCAGGAATTTGTCAAGCGCCGGGAGGGCAGAGGCTACTATGTGCGCGGCACCTTTACCCACAACAACACCGACTTTACCAATGATATTTTCCACATGGCGGATCTCGGCTTTACCGAATTGTCCATGGAGCCGGTCGTCTGTGCGCCCGATGATCCCTACGCGCTGACATATGACGATTTGCCCGTCCTCTTTGAACAGTACGAGATCCTTGCCAAAGAGATGTTAAAGCGCGAAAAAGAGGGACGCCCTATCACCTTTTATCACTACATGATCGATCTCACGGGTGGTCCGTGCATCTATAAGCGCATTTCCGGCTGCGGTTCCGGCACCGAATACATGGCAGTGACGCCGTGGGGCGATTTGTATCCCTGCCACCAGTTTGTCGGCGACGACAAATATAAGCTCGGCGACATCTGGAACGGCGTCAGCAACCGTGAGATACAAGACGAATTCAAACTGTGCAATGTCTATGCCCGACCCGCTTGCAGGGACTGTTGGGCAAGACTGTATTGCAGCGGCGGCTGCGCGGCAAACGCCTACCACGCCACCGGCTCCGTTAACGGCGTTTACGAATACGGCTGCGAGCTGTTCCGCAAGCGCATGGAATGTGCCATTATGATGAAGGTCGCACAGGCGGAAGAAAACTGAACAACACAAAACAACACCGATAGGAGAGAGGCTGCTGTCTCTCTCTTATTTTTTTGCTACAAATTTTTCGATCCCCAACACATAGTCGGCGGAAACGCGGTACAGGCAACACAGGGCGATCAGATGCTTGACGGGCAGCTCCCGCTTTCCGCTTTCGTATTTGCTGTATTGTTCCTGCCGGGTGTGCAGGATAAATGCGATCTGCTCCTGCGTATAACCGTTTTGTATTCTGAGCTCCTTTAACCGTTTACAATAGTCCATAAAAACCTCCGTTTTGGAATATTACAATCTGTATAATTCATGTTTCCACATTATTATAACATGTTAATATGTCTGATTGCAACTAAAATTTATGTTAGCACTATTGTTAAAACTTCGCGCTTGAATTATACAAAATATTTTGACGAATGTGGAAACTTGCAGGGGCGAGGGAAGGAAAAGAAGCAAAACTCTCAAAAATGACAGTTTACAATCCCTAAATCCTGCAAAATTTCGGTCATTTTGCGAATTAACGGGAATAAATATTCTCAATTTTGAAACTTTTTCAAAAAAACTTGCAAAAACACTTGCAAATTTATTATATATAGTGTAAAATAGGAAACGCTGGTGAATAAAAAAGCATTTCACCTGCATTGTCATACAAATTGCATATTATAAAAGGGAGGACTTTTTACTATGTCATACGTTAGCGAACAGCTTGAAAAGCTGGCAGCCAAAAACACGAATCAACCTGAGTTCCTTCAAACCGCTACCGAAGTATTAACTTCTTTGGAGCCTGTATTTGATGCGAACCCCGAGTACGAAAAGATGGCTCTCATTGAGAGAATCACCGAACCGGAAAGACAAGTGATGTTCCGCGTTCCGTGGGTGGACGACAACGGCAAGGTGCAGGTAAACCGTGGATTCCGTATTCAGTTCAACAGCGCGCTTGGTCCCTACAAGGGCGGTCTCCGTTTTGCTCCCAATGTAAACATCAGTATCGTTAAGTTCCTCGGCTTTGAGCAGATCTTCAAAAACGCTTTGACAGGTCTTCCCATCGGCGGCGGCAAGGGCGGTGCCGATTTTGATCCCAACGGCAAGTCCGACATGGAGATCATGCGTTTCTGCCAGTCCTTTATGACCGAGCTGTACAGACACATCGGCCCCAACACCGATGTTCCCGCAGGTGACCTCGGCGTCGGCGGCAGAGAGATCGGCTACATGATGGGTCAGTATAAGAGAATCAGAGATTCCTATGACGGCACACTCACCGGTAAGGGCGTTCTCAACGGCGGTCTTGCAGGCAGAGACGAAGCGACCGGCTACGGTATCGTGTTCTATGCCAGAGAGATGCTGAAGCACTTCGGCGAAACCCTCGAGGGCAAAAAGGTGGTTATCTCCGGCTTCGGTAACGTTGCTTGGGGTACCGCGAAAAAGCTGGAGCAGCTGGGTGCAAAGGCGATCACCATTTCCGGTCCCGACGGCTACATCCTCGACGAGGAAGGCGTTACCGGCGAAAAGATCGATTACCTGCTCGAGCTCAGATCCAGCGGCAAGAACATCTGCGCTCCTTATGCAGAGAAGTATCCCAACGCGAAGTTCTTCCCGGGTGAAAAGCCCTGGGGTGTTAAGGCTGACCTCTACATTCCCTGCGCTACCCAGAACGAGATCCACACCGCTGACGCGGAAAAGATGGTTGCCAACGGCTGCAAATTCCTCTGCGAGGGTGCTAACATGCCCACCACCAACGAGGCAATTGAGTATTTGCAGGAAAACGGCGTGGTTGTCGGTCCTTCCAAGGCAGCAAATGCCGGCGGCGTAGCTTGCTCCTGCATCGAAATGGCGCAGAACGCCGAGCACCTCATCTTCTCCGAGGAAGAGGTATTTGAAAAGCTCGAAGGCATCATGGTGAACATCTTCAAGCAGTCCATGGACGCTTGCGAGAAGTACAACCTCGGTGACAACCTCATCGCGGGCGCGAACATTGCCGGCTTTGAGAGAGTTGCTAAGGCTATGATGTTCCAGGGCATCTGCTAATTCGCTCTTAAAATCTACCATATATAAAAAGAACGGCAGTCGATTTATCTTCTGCTGTTCTTTTTATATAGCAGAGGAGCGTGGTACATTATGATGACTTTTACTGACGCACTTAAAAGTGCGGA
>CAMKOU010000123.1 GCA_946414505.1 uncultured Clostridia bacterium
GGAGTGAAGGGACTTGAACCCCCGACATCCTGCTCCCAAAGCAGGCGCGCTACCAACTGCGCTACACCCCGATAAACGGAAATATCGCCGTGGTAACGACGGTTCTTATATTATAGCGCACTTCCCGCAAAATGTCAAGATACAATCTGCGGGAAATCCGCGATTTATGTTTTATTTTTTACCGCGGTGCGCCGCCTTGCTTTGCAGCAGGCACACCAGCGCGCTCAGGCCAAAGGTGACGCCGACAATGACGGGGACGATGAGATACCACATGCCGCCGCTGTTAAACTTATAAAAATCGACCCAGTTTTTCAGAACAATGACTTGGGTAAAATACACCGCGCCATACAGCGCCATCGGCACAAGTCCCGCCCATGCCTTGGACACCGGCACCGGCTCGTGGCGGTCGAGCCACACAAACGACACCAACGACAGCACCGGCGCGACAACGTGCACGTGAAAGGCGGTGCCGCCCAACTCCTGTTTCACGCCGTATACCGGCACCAACAGCACCATGACGGTAAAAAACGTCAGCAGCAGCGACACAACGCCTGCCAGCTTGATATACGTAAACGCGCGCAGCGGGCTTTGGCGCTTGCCGCGCAGGATCTGCACCTGACACACCGCCGTCAGCGCCGCGGCAAGCGCCGCCAGCAAATTGGAATCGGTGGTAAAAAACATAAGGCTGTCCCAGCCGCTTTTGATATGCGGTTTCGGAACAAAAAAATACGAAATAAAAACACCCGTCATCACCGCGAAAAGCACACAGTTTATGACAAGAGAAGCAATGGTTTTGCCTTTTCTGTTCATATCATAATCGCACCTCCCTTTTTATTGTACAAAAAACCTGCCGCCGTGTCAATACCGGACACTGACGTGCCCACAGAAAGTCGGACTGATTTTTGAGAATGCTATTGACATATGCTTTGCAATGTGTTATTATCATATCATCAAGTGAACATCTATTCATATGTTCATTCTTTGAGGTGATTTTCATGGATGACAAACACGTTTTGGACATACAAGCCCTGTTTGAGCTTGCCGATCTATTTAAGGTGTTCGGCGACTCCACGCGCCTGCGCGTGATGGTGCTGCTGTCGGACAAAGAGCTGGCGGTGTCGGACATCGCCGAGCAGCTGAAAATGGAGCAAAGCACCATTTCGCACCAGCTGCGCGTTTTGCGGCAAAACAAGCTCGTTCGCGCGCGCCGCGACGGGAAGCAGATGTACTACGCCCTTGACGATGACCATGTGAAAAAGATCATCGAAATGGGTATGGAGCATATTTTGGAGTGATGGTATGAAACAGACGTTGATTCTCGAAAACCTGACCTGCGCACACTGCGCTTCCAAAATTGAAGAAGCGATCGCACACACCGACGGCTACCGCGACGTCAGCTACAACTTTGCGACCAAAAAACTGCGTTTTGACACCGACAGGCCCGACGCCAAGGCGGAGATCCAGCAAATCTGCGACCGCATTGAGGACGGCGTGACGGTGTGCGAGACGCATGAAGCGCACCCACACGCGCACGGGCATCATGACTACGACCACTGCTCCGACGGATGCGCCGGTCATGAACACGCGCACGGTCATGAACATGACCACGGCGAACATGGCAGGCTGAAAACCATCTTGCTGGGGATCGCCGTGGTGCTGGGGATCGCCGCGTTGAGCGTCCATTTGACAACAGACAGTACGGCAGCGCATTGGACGGTGTTTGGGCTGAGCCTGGCGGCAACGCTCTGCGCGGGGTATGATGTGTTTGTAAAGGGCGTTAAAAACGCCGTCCGCCTGCGCATTGAGGAAACCGTTTTGATCACCATCGCGGTGATCGCCGCGTTCTGCCTGGGCGAGTCGGTGGAGGCGGCGATGGTGACGTTTTTGTTTTCCATCGGCGAGGTCATGGAGGATTTGGCGGTCGGCAAAAGCCGCCGCGATATTGAAAAGCTGAGCCAGATTCGCCCGGACACGGCGATCGTTTGCGATGAAAACGGCGAGCATGAAGTCCCTGCCGCCGCAGTAGCGGTCGGCTCGACCATCGTCGTGCAGCCTCATGCGCGTGTTCCGCTGGACGGAACGGTCATATCGGGCAGCTCCGCCATGGACATGTCCGCGCTGACGGGCGAAAGCCTGCCGCAAACCGTTGCGGCAGGCAGCGAAGTGCTCAGCGGCGCCATCAACGGCGACGGGCTGCTGACCCTGCGCACCACCAAAGCCTTTGGCGACAGCACCGCCACGCGCATCCTGCGCATGGTGGAGGACGCGGCGGCGCAAAAGGGCACGCGCGAAAAGTTTATCACCCGTTTTGCGAACATCTACACCCCGATCGTGGTGGGGCTGTCGGTGTTGATCGCCGTGGTGCCGCCGCTGTGCGGCTTGGGCACCCTTGCCGAATGGATCAAGCGCGCGCTGGTGGTGCTGGTGGCAAGCTGTCCGTGCGCGATCGTCATTTCGGTGCCGCTGGCGTATTACGCCGGCATCGGCGCCGGTTCGCGCATCGGCGTGCTGCTCAAGGGCGGCAAATATTTAGAGGCGCTTGCCAGGGCGGACTGCTTTGCGTTTGACAAAACCGGCACCCTGACCACCGGCAACATCGCCGTGTCGCGCGTGTATGCGTATAACGGTTTCAGCGAGCAGGAGGTGCTTTCGCTGGCAGCTGCCTGTGAAGCCTATTCCGCGCATCCCATCGCGCAGGCGATCAAGTCGCGCGGCAACGCCGGGGATATCGTATTGGAAAACATACGCGAAATCGCCGGCAGCGGCACGGCGGCAGACTATCGGGGCAAGCCCCTCGCCTGCGGCAACGCCAAGCTGCTGAAGGGAAACCTGCCGCGCGAGCTGCAAGGCAAAAACACCGTTTTTTTGGTATATGACAACGCGCTTGCCGGCGCCATGGAAATCAGCGACACCCTGCGTCCCGAGGCGAAGGATGTGTTGCAGCAGTTAAACGGCTTAGGCGTTTCCTCGCTGCTGATGCTGACGGGCGACGCCCCTCAAAACGCCGCCGTCACCGCGCAGGCGCTGCCAAACGTCACCTGTCGCGCAGGACTTTTGCCGCAGGATAAGCCCGCGATCATCGGTGAGGAGCAGGCAAAGGGACACACCGTCTGCTTTGTGGGCGACGGCATCAACGACGCGCCGGTGCTGGGCAAAAGCGACTGCGGCGTTGCCATGGGCTTGGGCAGCGAGGCGGCGATCGAGGCGGCGGACGCCGTGTTGTCGGCAGGCGATTTGACCGCCCTGCCCGACGCCGTGAAGCTGGCGCGCAAAACCATCAACACCATCCGCAGCAATATCATCTTTGCCCTTGTCATCAAGGCGGCGGTCATTGTGCTGGCGTTTTTCGGCTTGGCGCAAATGTGGATGTCCGTGCTGGCGGACACCGGCGTATGTGTGGCGTGCGTGCTGTACACGGCGCGGCTGCTGCGCGTGAAGTGACGCCTGCTTTCCGCTTTTTAAACCAATAAAAACCGGGGTTGGCTCTTACTCATACACATGAGTTTGAGCCAACCCCTTATTTACAGGATACAAGCTTATGCGATGCTGTTGTCTTCGGCGGGTTCCTCGGCAACGGGCTCGACCATATCGCCCTCCAGCTGCACGCCTGCATAGCGCGGCATACCGGTACCGGCAGGAATGACCTTACCGATGAGCACGTTTTCTTTCAGACCAACCAGCGGATCGACCTTGCCCTTGATAGCGGCGTCGGTGAGCACGCGGGTGGTTTCCTGGAACGACGCGGCGGACAGGAAGCTGTCGGTCGCGAGCGCCGCCTTGGTAATACCGAGCAGCAGCTGGGTAAAGGTCGCCTCGCGCAGGTCGGTTTCGCCTGCGGCGATGCGCTTCTTGATTTGCTCGTTTTCATACAGCACGTCGTTTTTGTCGTACATTTGACCCGACATGAATTTCGTGCTGCCGGCATCCTCCACCTTGACGCGGCGCATCATCTGACGAACGATGACCTCGATGTGCTTGTCGTTGATCTCAACACCCTGCAGGCGGTAGGTGGACTGCACCTCGGAAATGAGGTAGTTCATGACCGCCTCGGCGCCGAGAATATCGAGAATGTCGTGCGGATTGAGCGCACCGTCGGTGATTTTTTCACCCTTTTTGATCTCCTGTCCCTCGGCAACGCGCACACGGAAGCCAAAGGGAATGAGGTAGGTTTTTTCCTCGGCGGTTTCGGGATTGAACACCACCGCGTGACGTGCGCCCTTGATCTCCTCAAAGCGCACCACGCCGTCGATCTCGGTCATGATGGCAAGGCTCTTGGGCTTTCTCGCCTCAAACAGCTCCTCAACACGCGGCAAACCCTGGGTGATATCTTCGCCGCCGGCGATGCCGCCGGTGTGGAAGGTACGCATGGTCAGCTGGGTACCCGGCTCGCCGATGGACTGGGCGGCGATGATGCCGACCGCCTCACCGACGGTAACGGACTGGCGGTTCGCGAGGTTGGAGCCGTAGCACTTGCGGCACGCGCCGTGCTTGGCGCGGCATTCCAGCACAGAGCGAATTTTGATGCTGGGGTGCAGGAAATTGCCGTTTTCATCCTGCAGCGGTTCGCCGGTTTCCTTCAGCGCCTTGACCTCGTCGCCCAAATGGGAAACGATGATATCGGCTTCCTTTTCGGTCATCAGGGTGTTTTTGGACACCAGTACCGTGCCGTTTTCGTCACAAAAATCGTCGAGCAGGAAGCGTCCGATGAGTCGCTCGTGCAGCGGCTCGATGATGTCTTTTTCGCTTGCCTTAATGCTGAAAATTTCCAGACCCTCGGTGGTGCCGCAGTCCTCCTCGCGGATGATGACCTCCTGCGAAACGTCCACCAAACGGCGGGTCAAATAACCCGAGTCGGCGGTACGCAGCGCGGTATCGGCAAGACCCTTACGGGCGCCGCGCGAGGCGATGAAGTATTCCAAAATGTTCAGACCTTCACGGTAATTCGCACGGATCGGGATCTCGATGGTCTTACCGGAGGTGTTCGCGATCAGTCCGCGCATACCGGCGAGCTGACGGATCTGGCTCATGCTGCCGCGCGCGCCGGAGTCCGCCATCATGTAGATCGGGTTGTATTGGTCGAGGTTCTTTTGCAGCGCTTTGGTCACGTCGTCGGTCGCCCTGTTCCAAATTTTCAGGATCTCCTGGTAACGCTCCTCGTCGCTGCGCAAGCCCATCATAAATTCCTCACGGATGCCGTCAATCTCTTCCTCCGCCTTGGCGATGATCGCCTTTTTCTCGGGCGGGATCACCGCGTCGCAGACCGCGACAGTCAGCGCGCCGATGGTGGAGTACTTGTAGCCCTGCGCCTTGATGTCGTCGAGCAGCACGCTGGTGCGGGCGGTGCCGTGTTTTTTGATGGATGCGTCTATGATTTTTTTGAGTCCCGACTTGCCCACAAGGAAATCGACCTCAAACTTGAATTTATTTTCGGGGATCGAACGATCCACAAAGCCCAGATCCTGCGGGATCGGGGTGTTGAAGATGATTTTGCCGATGGTGGTTTCCACCAGCGCGGACTGCATCACGCCGTCGATCTCCATTT
>CAMKOU010000124.1 GCA_946414505.1 uncultured Clostridia bacterium
CTTGGCGACGAGGTGTGAAAATAGGGAGATGCCAATACTTGTAGCGAGTTTTTTTTTTTAGCTGACTTTTTAGTCAGCTATTTTGTTATGTGTAGCGAGTTTTTTGTTTTTTAGCTGACTTTTTCAGTCGGCTTTTTTGTTATGTATTGTTAATTTAGCTAAAATATGATAAAATTTTTATGATCACACGATCCACATACAATTTGAGGGGTGCGCAAGATGAAAGGAAAGCCGGACAATATAAAAATCGTTTTAAAAAAGATGTTTTCGCTGAAAGCGGACGCAGCCTCGCATGAGGAAATACGGGAAAGGCTGCTTTCGGGCGGTGTGATTACCGGAACGAATATGTGCGTTTTGATTTGCGCCATGCTAATCGCTTCGATAGGGTTAAATGTCGGCTCAACCGCCGTGATCATCGGCGCGATGTTGATTTCACCGCTTATGGGCAGCATTTTGGCAATGGCATACGCGCTGGTGTCCAATGATTTTAAACTAATGCGAAATCATGCAATCGGCTTTGCCATGCAAATCCTCATCAGCCTGATTACATCGACGCTATACTTTTTATGTTCGCCCTTAAAGGAGGCGACATCGGAGCTGCTCGCCAGAACTTCTCCCACCTTTTTTGACGTTTTGATCGCCACCGCCGGCGGTGTGGCGGGCATCATCGGACAAACGAGAAAAGGCACATTTAATAATATTATTCCCGGTGTGGCAATTGCGACCGCGTTGATGCCGCCGCTGTGCACCTGCGGCTACTCGATCGCAAACGGCAACTGGAGAATGCTCAGCGGCGCAGCCTATTTGTTCATCGTCAACGCCTACTTCATCTTTTTAGCGTCCGCTGTGATCCTCAGCCTGCTGAAAACGCCGAAGGTCAGGGAGTTAACGGAACGTGAATGGAAAAAGCTGCGGTTTAGAATGATACGGAATACGCTGATTATTCTTATTCCAAGCCTTATCCTCGGTTACATGATGATAAACGGATAAGCCTCTATTCTGACCACTGACAAAAGGGTCGGCGCCCACTCAAAAATGAGTGAGCGCCAACCCTTTTTTAACATTTGTATCCAAGCAGTGCTCAGCGTTCGCTCGGATCCGTCCACACGAAGCCTAGGGATGCAAGTGCCTGCAGACTTTTGGAAAGGTCGATCGCCGTGCTGAAGCCGTCCTGCTTCATACGATAGTATACCGACAGGATCGCCACATCCCGGTCGGCGCTGTTTGCGGCGAGCGCTGTGGCAAATGCCGCGTCCGAAACCTCGGCGGCGCCGGTCAGCTGCCCGATTCCGCGCACATGCGGATTCATGATGTGCCAGATACAACCTGTCCCGTTGTGCGTCGCGAGCAGGGTGATCGCTTTGGCTGCCTCGTCTACCGCCGTAAAATCATACAGAACATCGGACATGCTCTCGGGGTATACGCCCAGCTTTTCAAAGGCGCTGCACTGCGCGGTCAATCCGTTTTCATCCGCGTTGATCTGGAACTTGCCGTCGGCGATACCCGCTGTCAAATTGCCGACGCGGAAAACCGTGGACGCTATACCCTTGCCGCGCGCCGACAGCACCAGCTCCTCTGCCTGGTATTTTGTTTGGATATAAGGATTTTGCAGGATTTCCTGCCCGATATCCAGTACATCCTCGGTCAGTGTCCGGGCGGCATGAAAACCGGACACGGCATAGGAGGAGATATGATAGAGCTGCGCGTTTGCGTTTGCGCAAAAACGAAGGATTTCGCGCGTACCCTCCACATTGACACGGGCAGACGCTTCTGCGCTGCCGACATGGCTGACCAGCGCAGCTGCGTGCACCACGGTATCGACGGTGCCGCAAAGCTGTGTATAGGCGTCTTTTGACAGCCCCAGATCCGGCTTGGTGATATCGCCTGTTACCAATGTCACATTGTCATATGCAGGCAGGGCGTAATAGGAGCGTGCCTGCGCAAACTTTTCGGGGTCTCTGACAAGACAAATGACATTGCCCTTGCGCTGCGCCCATTCACGCAGCAAATGTATTCCCAAAAATCCGCTTGCGCCTGTCAGCAGAACATTTTCGCCGGGTGCCTGAGACATCCTGCTGTCCGTGGCGATAAATCGGTTGATGTTCGCTTTCTTTACACCGTCGCTGATGGAGCGCTGCGCGCTGTCGGCTGCCTTGTACTCCGAGAGCAGGCGTATGGTCTTGCATGCATAGACCGCAGACGGTTCGCAATGCAGCGCCATCGCTAAATGAATGGCAGTCAGGCTGTCAAGCCCGCAGTCAAACAGATTGTCGTCTATGCCGATTTCTCCAGCGTTGGGAAGCAGTGCGGTGACCTGCGCCGCAATGCGCCGTTGCGCCTCGTTTTGAGGCGGCACAGCGGTTTTTTCTCCGCTGCCGTCTTCCGCCAGCTCCTGCATGACCTGCGCGCGTTTGATTTTCAGTGAAGTGGTCATGGGAAACGGCTTGGTGCGAAACCGCACATCGGGGATCTTGGCGTAATTCGGCATCGTTTCGTTGAGCGTTTCCACTGCCTCCAGGACAGCGCGCTGCTTTTCTTCCGCGTTATCCTTTAAAAACAAGATCGCTGTCAAATGGTTGTGCAGCGAGCATACCATGGCAGAAGCCACGTTGTCGATATTCAGCAGCTTTTCCTCGATCGCTTCGGGATATATTTTTTCGCCGTCGGCGGTTTTTATCATATTGTCTTTTCTGCCCAGAATGATCACATAGCCTTCATCGGTGATTTCGGCAAGGTCTCCGGTGTGGAACCAATCGCCCTCCATCACCTTTGCCGTCAGCGCGGGCATTTTATAATAGCCCTGCATGATCATCGGACCGCGCAGGCACAGCTCTCCGTCGGAAAGCTTCATTTCCATGCCGGCCACATACGGTGCGCCGGCTTCCAGCGGACGAATGGAGGCGTCGCAGTTGGCAAGGCAGCCGCCGGTGGATTCTGTCAGACCATAGCCGACAAAAATGGTGATGCCGGCTTTTGCCAAAATGTCAATGACCTCTTTGCTCGCCGAAGCGCCGCCGATCGTGATCCTGCGCAGCTTGCCGCCGAGCAGCTGCTTCATTTCCTCTATTGTTTTTCCCGACTTGAGTCCCTGCGCAATCAAATTGGCGATCAAATTGGCAAGCGCCGGAACGGCGACGACGATCGTGATCCCGAAGCGCGTCAGGTTAGGCAGCAAATTCGCCATGCTGTCGTTGATACAAATCGTACCGCCGAGGTATAAGTATTTCATTTGACCGACAAATATTTCAAAGCAGTGATGGATCGGCAGCACGGACAGCAGTCTGTCGCCCGGAACGCACAGCGGCACCGGACCGATCACGTCTGCCAATATGCCGCGGTGGGTAAGCATTGCCGCCTTGAGCGCGCTGCCCGAGGTGCCGGAGGTAAACATGAGGGAAGCCAGCGCGTCGCAGTCGACCGTCATATCGGTGATCGATACGTCTGATGCGGGCACTTCTGTCAAAAGCGTTTCCAAAAACAACACTTTTTCCACCTGCGGACAGTTTTGCAGAATGACCTCTTTGAGGGCGCTGTATTTCTGTGACAGGAATACCACCGACACATCCGCAAAACTAAGCTGATCTGCAATTTGAGCCGGACTGAGCTTAACATCTGTCGGCACCGTAATATTGGCGCTGCACATGATGCCGTAATAGGCGTTGATCCACGCATAAGACGTGTCGCCGATCAGCGCCATCTTTTGCCGTGTGCCAAAGGTTTCCAGCAGCCAGGCGGCAGTGCGTGCCGACTCGTCGCGCAGCTGAACGAACGTTTTTGCAAGGGTGTCTTGTCCTTCGCACCAAACATACGCCTCCAAATCTCCATACTGCTGCGCCATATATTCCAGAAATGTATTTAATGTCTTCATGAAACCTCTCCTCATAGTACAAATTCATCTATTCCATCACCGTATAGCGTGAAAGAAGCTTCTTGGGAAAATCGGTGCCCTATGGTGTCAAACGATTTAAGAGTTATTCCGTTTTTCTCCCAATACGGGTAATTCCTTACTTTGCAGCAATATCTGTGTGTCCGTCAGACTTATCTTGTTGAACAAACAGTAGGCGATAACAGCGTCGCGTTTGATGTTTGGATGCAGGGGCGCGACACGGGCTATTATCAAAAGCTGCTGTGTTTCGTCCGGTTCCAGCATCAGCCCGAATGCAAGCTTGATGGCGGTGTCACGGGACGGATATCGCGTGCCCGAAAAAAGCTTGTGCCCGTAAGACCGTTCAATTCCGGCGCGACAAATCACCTCATCTTTTTTTGCGCCCTTTTTACGGCACAGCTTGACGATATAATCCGAAAAACGAGGGAACCCCTTCTGCTTCGTCATATAGTCCAGATATCTGTCTACCGAATCAGATGACAACAGCACCGTCCACATCTGCTCGATAGAATGCTCGTTTGGTTGTTTATCGTTATTACTGCTCATTACTTCACCGCCTGTCCTTGAGTCGTTATAGCATTTGTTGTGCATGGAATACAACGATAATTATGTTTATTGTATCATATTGTTTTATTAAAATGGTGGACACCGTGTCCTTTTTTTGAATGCGAGGGAAAAGAACGCGAGCATTATCCGATCACTATAAAAAAGAAAAACGCCTTGTGACAGACGCGTCAAAAACAGCACACCGTCACGCTGACAGCGCACGGTTATCTTTCCGTGTTTTTCCGTGCGCTTTAGCATGACGGTGTGCTGGTCTGTTTTGGATCAGTCTAAATACTTTGCTACGCTGTGCAGCTTGCGTTTGGCAGCGGCAATGTGGCGCGATACGGTGGAGCGGTTCAGCCCCAGCTGCGCGGCGATCGTCTTCTGCGTTTTACCGTTCAGCCAGTATTCTACGGCGCACATCTGTTGGCGCTGTGTCAGATCCTCTGCGATCATTTTTTTCAGGATCTCTGATTTTCGTTTCAGCGATTCGCTGTTGGTGTTGGTGTGACGGCGCATCAGGTGCGCGGTGCACGTGTTTTCATTGTCATCCGTAAAAGATATGGTTCTTGTTCGCAATCAAGCGACCCCCTTGTGTCGGTCACGGAGATGCTGCGCAATCGACAGACATTCCTTGCGGCACCAACGGAAGTGCGTGATGCGGTCGGTCAGTTCCTTGTAATCCGCGCGCTGCGCGTGGCGGCGCTCCTCTTTCAGCCGTTGTACCACCTTGTCCAGCTCCATGGCGGTCTGTTCATATTCCTTTGACCATTTTAAGTAGTTCATTTGCTTTCCTTTCCTATACCAAAAAGTTTGTCCATAGCGAGGTGGGGCGAACCTCAGGGAACACATATCGGCATTCCCGTACTTCTATTATAGCACAGAATTTCTAAAAATGCAAACTAATGTTCGACATTAGTAGTGATTCTTTTTTACAACCGTGCATTGTCCAATTGTCAGGACAATGCGCCGAGGATTGCCGGCTTTATGATTCTAATAAGGAAAT
>CAMKOU010000125.1 GCA_946414505.1 uncultured Clostridia bacterium
ACCTTGGAAGAAACCGCCAAGCAGACCGCCGGCGCGCTCGGCTTGAGCCAGGCCGAATATGACGAGGCGATCAAGGAGGCTGGCGCCGACATCACCTTTATCGAACCGGGACCTCCGAGACCTACATGGGACACCCTGACGCTGCGCGATGCATCAGGCATTTTCAGCGACGCGTCCGTTGTTTCCGTGTTTATCTACGGAGTCTACATTGGCAGTGCCTATGAATGGGGAAGCCAAAAATGGAATATGACAAAAACGGAGGACGGCTGCTGGACGTATGACCTTATGGCAAACGGCATCGACCTGTACGACGGCGGTGAGTATTATGCCATTTTCGTCGCCGACTGGCAGCAACAGACCACGGAGCTGCGCCTGGATACCTACCATTGCGGCGATACCGCCGTCATCACCGGTCCCGCTCAAATCGACTACAGATACGATGTGGTGTGGGAAAGCGAAATAGAAGACTATGGCGATATCATCTCTTTTGTCCCGGATTATGATTTGGCAGGTACGTTTACCAATGTTTACGCCTATATCTACGAAGAAGGAGAAGGCGCCCTTTTCCCGTGGGGCGGCAATTCATGTCAAATGACCGATACCGGCTATGTTTGGATGTACAGCCTGAAAAATCACGGCGTGACGCTCGAAGAGGGCAAGAACTATTTCGTGATTTTCACCTTTGACTGGATCAGCACGACTAACGACCTGCCGCTGAACGGTCATGTAAACGAAACGGCATATATGACCGGCAATATCCTCAGCGGCGCCGGCGACGACGGCAAAAAGACCTTTGAAGCCGAGTGGAATACGGTTCCTCCCGTACCCTGCGATGATTGGGAAAAGCGTG
Organism: uncultured Clostridia bacterium; assembly: GCA_946414505.1. Lineage (GTDB taxonomy): Bacteria > Bacillota > Clostridia > Oscillospirales > Acutalibacteraceae > Ruminococcoides. Next base: position 851 of record CAMKOU010000125.1, read on the forward strand.
ACGACAACAAAATCTACTTTTATGCCGACCCGGATGTGTTCGGAGAAGCCGACAGCGTTTCCGCTTTGTTCTATGTGCTTGCCGGTGGCGGCTTGTCGTTCGTCGCGCCGGTGACGGTTGACATGCAAAAGGAGCCGGAGGACAATGTGTGGTCATGCGTGCCGGATGCGGACATGTTGACCAAAATGGCCGGCAAACAATGTTTTGTTGTCTTTGTGGCGAACGGTTTTGCCACCACGCCGGTTTACTGCGATGCTTCGGTTTTGGGTGACCTGGCATATCCGTTACTCATGGACGGCGAAACCCTGTATATCACCGCCAATTGGTGCAATCCGTCCACATACTACCTGACAGGCGATTTGGACGGTGACGGTGAAGTAACCATTCAGGACGTCACGCTGCTGCAGCGCTATCTGGCGGAATACACCAATGCCGACGGTTCGCCGCTGCTGGATGAGGGAATGCTCTATTTGGCAGACTTTGACGGCGACGGCAAGGTCAGCATTTCGGATGCCACTGCCATCCAGCGTCATCTCGCGGAAATCTGAGGAAGCACGGTTTATACGGATACGTCCATCGTTCATTCGTACAATATACGCCCTGTACCCACCCGGTGCAGGGCGTTTTTGCGGATATTTCCCTGATTTCATCACCGCAGTACGCTTTTTTACCGGAAATAGTACTTGCGAAATCGGTCGGAATATAGTATCATAAACATGTATATAAACCGTATTTCAGGTGATCGTATGACAGAAAAAACCGTTTTTCAAAAAATAGAGGAACAGCACCTCGCTTCCGCCATGGGCAGCGGCAGCCTGGATGTGCTGGCGACGCCGGCGGTGGTGGCGCTGATGGAATATGCCGCTTCGTCGCTGGCGCAGGATATTCTCGGCGACGAAACGCTGACGACCGTGGGCACTGCCATTGCCATTGAGCACACCAGCGCCACGCCGTGCGGCGCCGAGATCACGGCGACCGCCAAGCTGACCGAACAGGACGGCAGGGTGTTTCGCTTTGACGTGAGCGCTGCCGACCAAAAGGGAGAGATCGCCCACGGCACACACACGCGCGTCAGCGTGAAGGCAAAGGCTTTTCAGGAAAAAACAGACCGTAAGTTTTTCCGCTATCATTATCTGCTGTTTGATTTGGACGGCACCCTCAGCCGCAGCGCCGAGGGCATTCGTGCTTCGCTGGAACATGCCATTCAGCGAATGGGCGTACCTATGCCGGATCTCAGCGACTACACCCGCTACATCGGCCCTCCGCTGATCGACACCTTTAAAAACCTGGTGGGGCTGGATGACGAACGCGCTGAAATCGGATCGGAATTATATCGCAGCTACTACAATAAGCGCGGCAAATTTCTCAACGACGTGTACAGCGGCGTCAAAGAGGTGGTGGAGCAGCTGCATAACAAGGGCTACCGCATGGCGGTATGCACCTCTAAATATGAGCCGTTCGCCCGGGAGATCCTGGCTATTTTGGAGCTGACCGATTATTTTGACGCGGTATGCGGCTCCAATATCGACGGCAGCCGCAAGGATAAGCGCGACCTGATCCCCTACGCCATTGAAGCGCTGGGCGGCAAGCCCGAACGTGACAAGGACCGCACGGTGCTGTTGGGCGACACGTGGTATGACGCGCGCGGCGCCGGGGAATATGGCGTTGATTTTATCGGCGTTGAATACGGCTACGGCGACCGGGCGTCCATGGAACGCGAGGGCGCGGTGGCGTTTGCCAAAACGCCGCAGGACATTCCCGCCTTATTGCAGGCATAAATCGGACGTCACCCGCATATAAAATAAGTAATCTACAGAATTGCTTATCGGGTGATAGAATGTTTGCGGTACCGGTTTCTCTAAAAAAGACAAAAAAACTGTTTTTGGCTGTTGCGGCAACAGCGCTCGCGGTGGTTTGCGTGATCGCCACCGTGCGCATTCTCGACAGTCCGCGCGACACGACCACCACGGCGAACGGCAAACAGCTTTTGCTCGTGGTGGAGCAGGACGGCTACGCGGCGTTCTTTCGCCAAATCGGCGTAATCTCCGCCGAAAAGCCGTTGATGGAAAAAACCGTGCGGATCCCCGACGTGTTTGACGCGGTGTATGAGGCGTATAACGACCTGCAAAAGCAGGCAGGATTGGATCTAACGCCCTACAAGGGCTTGCAGGCGCGGCTGCTGACCTTTCGCGTGGAGAACGCCGCGGCGGATTTTGCCACCCTGCTCGTCAAGGACGGGCGCGTTATCGGCGGTCATTTTTCCGACGGGGAGTATGGCAGCCGGCAGTATGCGCTGACAGAGTGAACGAATATGGAACGATTGGATAAATACTTAGCCTCGCGCGGCACAGGCAGCCGCAGGGAGGTTCAAAAACTGATAAAGAGCGGCGCTGTTTCGATCGACGGCGCCGTTTGTAAGCTAACGGACGCCAAGGTGCGCGCAGACGCCGCCGTGACAGTCAACGGACAGGCAGTGGGGGAGAAGTATGTTTATTTGATGCTCAATAAGCCCGCCGGTGTGGTGTCCGCTACGACGGACAAGCGTGACCGCACGGTGATCGACCTTTTGCCCGCCGGGTATAGACGGCGCGGGCTGTTCCCTGCCGGCAGACTCGACAAGGACACCGAGGGCTTGCTGATCCTGACCAATGACGGCGATTTTGCCCACCGTATGCTTTCGCCGAAAAAACATGTCGGAAAAACCTACGTCGCACAGCTGGACGGCGCCGTGACACAGGAGATTCGCACGCGCTTTGCGCAGGGGATCGTGTTTGCCGACGGCACCAAATGCCTGCCGGCACAGTTGGAAACGGACGCGGAAAAGGGCGAAAACACAGGAATCGTGACCATTTATGAGGGAAAGTTCCATCAGGTAAAGAAAATGTTTGCCACATGTGGGCGAAAAGTTGTGCATCTTCAACGAATTTCGATCGGAAATTTGTATTTAGATAGCAATTTGCCCATAGGACAGTGTAAATCTTTGACATTTTTGGAAATTGAACAGATTTTTATCGGCAATATACACTAAAAAATAAGCAATTTTTTTACTTTGTTATTTTTTTAAATAAAATCAAGCACAAATATTTAGTTAAAATCAGTATAGTAATCATTCGCGAAAAGTGCTATATTATTATATGTAATAATTGTATTACAAAAAACGGAGGTATGATTAATGGCAAGTTTATCATTAAAAAATGTTTACAAAATTTACGACGGTAATGTTACCGCGGTAAAGGACTTCAATTTGGATATTGCGGATAAAGAGTTCATCATCTTTGTAGGTCCTTCCGGTTGCGGTAAGTCCACCACGCTGCGCATGATCGCAGGTCTGGAGGATATTTCCAAGGGCGAGCTGTACATCGGCGACACGCTCGTTAACGACGTAGCGCCCAAGGACAGAGATATCGCGATGGTTTTCCAAAACTACGCACTGTATCCGCACATGACCGTTTATGATAACATGGCGTTTGGTCTGAAGCTCAGAAAAACTCCGAAGGAAGAAATCAAGAGAAGAGTGGAAGAGGCTGCCAGAATTCTCGGCATCGAGCAATTCCTCGAAAGAAAGCCGAAGGCGCTTTCCGGCGGTCAAAGACAGCGTGTTGCAATGGGTCGTGCCATCGTGCGTGATCCTCGCGTGTTCCTGCTGGACGAGCCGCTCTCCAACCTGGACGCCAAGCTCCGTGCGCAGATGCGTACCGAGATCTCCAAGCTGCACCAAAGACTGGGCACCACCTTTATTTACGTAACCCATGACCAAACCGAGGCTATGACGCTGGGCACCAGAATCGTCGTTATGAAGGACGGCGTTATCCAGCAGGTCGATACCCCGCAAAACCTCTACGATTATCCGGGCAACATGTTCGTTGCAGGCTTCATCGGCTCTCCGCAGATGAACTTCATCAATGCGGTCGTCACGAAGAAGGGCAGCAACTTCTACCTCAAGTTTGATAAGTACGAAATTCCCGTTCCCGCTGACAAGACCAAGGGCGACAAGCTGAATCCCTCCGACAAGGGCGGCGTTGCGCTGGATAAATATGTCGGCAAGGAAGTTGTGTTCGGCATTCGTCCCGAGCACGTGCATGACGAGCCCGAGGAGCTGGCAAAGTCCACGATCCAGTTCGACGCCAACGTTGACGTTACCGAGCTGATGGGCGCAGAAATCTATCTGTATGTCAACATCGCCGGTCAGCCCATCACCGCGCGCGTGGAGCCCACCTCTAAGGCAAAGGTCGGCGACAAGATCAAGGTTTGCTTCAGCTTGGATAAGCTGCACATCTTTGACAAGGACACCGAGCAAATCATCTGCAACTGATATCGCATTTCCTGGGCAGCCGAAAGGCTGCCCTTTTTGTGAAAAAACAATGTTTTTAAGGGCAAAATTTCTCCGTTTCGCTGAAATGAAAAAACTCAAAAAAAACACTTGCTTTTTTTAGCAAAGTGTGGTATTATATTTCATGCGGTTGAAAAACTGCAAATGCGCCGGTAGCTCAGCTGGATAGAGTGTCTGACTACGAATCAGAAGGTCGGGA
>CAMKOU010000126.1 GCA_946414505.1 uncultured Clostridia bacterium
ACGCACGGTGGTGTGAGAGGTCGGGGGATTATTCAAATCCCCCTCCTACTCGATTATTGGAATATTTAAGAAAAGCCGGCTCCGAGGAGCCGGCTTTGTGGGTTTATTTAGTTATGGAACGGAATCGCGGGAGTTGCGGGGTTCACTTCGGGATTTTCGGCATAGAAGGTGAGGTAGTTGCCGCCGTCGATCTTGGAATCGTCGATCACGACCCACATCTCGTTGAGGCCAAAGCCCTTGCAGTCTACCGTCTGCTTGCTGCCGCCGTTGGAAACGATGACGTTGTAGGTGCCTGCGCCCTCATAGGTAAAGTCATAGTCATACCAACCGGTGGTCTCGTTCAAGGCAGCTGCTCTGCCCGGCCATGTGCCGCCGGTAGCATTGAAGGAGCTGTCCTTGCCGTCCAAGCCGCTGCCCCAAATCCACAGGGTGGGCGCCCATGTCAGGCTGCCGTTGTGCTTAAAGTGGAGCTTTACGTCAAGGCTGCCGGCGATGTAGTAGTAGTTGACCTCCAGTGTTTTGCCGAAGGGGATCTTGCCCTCGGTGACGGCAGGCAGTCTGCTTTCATCTACCTGATAGCCCATGACAAAGTACTTTTCGGTGGTGAAGGGATCGCCGACTCTGCCTGTGATCTCAATGGAATCGGTCAGCTTTTTAAGGTTGCCCTCGGCGTCGTTATAGTAATAATTGACGATCACCTTGCCCTCGGCCACGCGGAACTCAGCCAGATATCTTTGCAGCATGGTAGCGTCTTCGATAGTGGTTCTGCCGTCGTAGTTAAAGTCGAGGTTGGCGAATTCTTCGTCGGAAACCGTGTCAAGCTCGGCGAGGATACGCTGCAGCGCGGTCACGTCGTTGACTTCGATGGTGCCGTTATGGTCGACGTCGCCGAAGTTTTTGATGCTTTCGGGCACATAGTCGGTGTACACATAGGTCACCTTTTTGGTGGTTTCGGAGTAAACGCCGTTGGTTTCGCCCTGTATCTCCTGCACCTCATAGGTGTTGGGAACAGACGCGGAGGGAGAAGTGACATATGCGGTGCCGATGTCGCCATACAGGGTAACAGGATCCGCCAGCTTTTTGCCGTTGCGGTATACATAGCTGACCTCGACCTTACCGATGTTGTCCGTGATGCCGGCAGCTTCATAGCCCGCCTTGTCCACTGCAACCAGCGTGGACTGTGCGGGAACGCTCAGCTTGTTGCCGACCGCGGCTTCCAGCTTGGATACGCCTGCGATATCGCCCTTGGCGATGATGACCCAGTTATAGGTGGAATCGACCTCGGCGTCGCCGATGGTAACAGTCTGGGATCTGGTGGTGGAGTTGTGGATCACAGCCATCTTGTTCCATTCGCCGGGCTGGTCGTTGGTGATGGTGTATGCCACATAGCCCATGTCGGCGGTCGCCTTGCCGTAGAACCAGAATTTGTCGTTATAGGATTTATCTGCCGCTCTCAGGGGCGAAAATGCCTTCTTGATTTTCATCATGCCCTTGTAGTAGGACAGCAGATCCGCGTAATCCACCAGATTCTGCCAGCGGATCTTGTTGATCTCCGCGGAGGATTTGTAGCTGTTGGTATCGCCGAACTTAGTGCGGCCGAACTCCTCGCCCGCGAGGGTAAAGGATGCGCCCTGCGAGGTGTACAGGATACCTGCCGCAAACTTATTGACTTTGACGCCGGAGTCATTTCTCACGCCGTATTCATCCTTGGTGTAGGAAGCCGTGATCTGGTCATAGAGGGTGGCGTTGTCGTGGCAGTCGGCATAGGTGACCGTCTGCTCGGGCGCCTGCGCTGTCCATCCCTGTGTTTCGATGGTGTTGGCGCGGACACCGGAACGCACGTTTTTCGCGTACTGCGCGTTGCCGGCGATGAAGCCCTTTTCGTTGATGTCAAATACGGATCCCTTGATACCGTCGCGGATCACGTCGTTGAAGAACGCTACGCGGGAGCTGAGCTGGCTCGCGTTTTTCTGCACGCCCTGATAATACTTGGCGCCGGTGCAGGTGGTAGCGGGATAGGTGGAGGTGCCGCCTGTCCAGCCCTCGCCCCAAATAGTGAGGCGGCTGTCGACCTTGTCCATCTCGTCGCGGATGAGGTTCATGGTTTCGGTGTCGATCAGACCCATCAGGTCAAAGCGGAAGCCGTCAACATGGTACTCGTTGACCCAGTGCATGATGGATTCGAGAATGTACTTTCTGGTCATGGCACGCTCGGAGGAAACCTCGTTGCCGCAGCCGGAGCCGTCGGAGAAGGTGCCGGATTTGGTCATTCTGTAGTAATAGTCGGGAACAGACGCCTGGAAGCAGGAATCGTCCTTGTAGTTGGAATAGGTGTGGTTGTACACCACGTCCATCACTACGGAAATACCCGCTTTGTGCAGCGCCTGGATCATCTGCTTGCACTCACGGATACGCACGTTGCCGTCGTAGGGATTCGAGGAGTAGGAACCCTCGGGAACGTTGTAGTTTTGCGGATCGTAGCCCCAGTTGAACTGAGAGGCATCGCCCGCCTCGTTGATGGACTGGAAGTCATAGAACGGATTGAGCTGTACGGTGGTCACGCCCAGCTCCTTGAGGTAATCAATGCAGGTCGCCAGTGTGCCATCACCGTTCAGCGTGGTGCCGGTTTCGGTAAAGGCAAGGTATTTGCCGCGGTTCGCTTCGCTGATGCCCGAGGCAGTGTCCCATGAAAAGTCCTTGACATGCAGCTCCCAAACGGTGGAGTCGGTCTGCTTGTCCGGCACAACGTGGGCGTCGCTGCTCCAGCCGTCGGGATTGGTCTTGCTCAGGTCGCACACCATGGAGCGTCTGCCGTTGACGCCGGTCGCCACGGAATAAACGTCCTGCGTTTCGGCGGTTTCCACCACGCCCGACTTCGGGTGCGCAGCGGTGATGGAGTAGGTGTAGTAGGTGTTGACGAGGTCACCGTCGACGGTGGCAGTCCACACACCTGTCCACTTGTCGCCGTCCATCAGCTTCTCCATGGCAAGGGTGCCGAGGCTTTTAGCGCCTGCCTCGCTGTCGGAGCCGGTGGCATAGCGGTTCAGCTTGACTTCTGTCGCGGTCGGCGACCAAACCTTAAAGACGGTTCTTTCGGGCGAGTAGTTCGCGCCGAGGTCGTTTCCGTTGTAGGTATACTCCGCGTCCAGCGCTTCCACAGCATCCACATAGGGATTGGTCGACGCGCCGACAGCTTCGCTTTCCGCTGCCAACGCCGCAAGGGTGCCGGACGATGCGAGCATACACACCGCAAGAACAGAAGAAAGAATTTTCTTGGATGTTCTCATGAAATAATCCTCCTTTAAGAATAAATAATGACTATGATACCACTTAAAAATCCGATGAAGCGGACTTTTAAGATGCTAACCTTAACCTGTGATCATTCCTCCGGCTCGAGCGCCGTGGTGATGTCCATTGCCGCCTTCAACCGCTTTTTGCGCCGGTTGAACGACACGATCGCCGACACGATGCACAGCGCTACGATCACGCCTGCACCGATCAGCACGATACGCGCCACGATCTGCATCGGATCCGGCTCGTTGAGATAGCTGAGCATCACGTTGATTTCGCCCGGAATAAAGGCGCCTGTCACCTGCTTGGGCACCTCGATCAGCGTTTTCTCCTCATATTCGTTTTGCTGAACGTGATAGGGCTCGCCCTCCTTGCCGGTCAGGGTGACGGTTTCGATCACCTTTCCCTCATCATCCATATACACCGCGTTCACCTTGCAAATGCTGCGGTCGGTGTCGTCGGTGATGCGGGTGTAGGGATATTTGACAATCACGTCGTGGTCAGGCACGGTGCCGGCGCCGTTTTCGGGCAGCTTGTCGAGCACCAGCGTATAGTTTTTGATCTCGGGCAGCTCCGGCGTGCGGTATTTTGCCCCTACGCGGTTGCGGATGATATAGTCATCCGCCAGCTCGCTGCCGTTGATATCGTCCACAAACTGGATGATGATGTTGGCCATTTTGCCGGTGTATTCTTCCACATACACATCCACGGCAGCCATTTTTTCTTCAAATCTGCCGTTTTTGTCGCCCTTGACCGATTTGACGTCATAATTGGACTTGGAGGCAATTTTTTCAACGTCATACACGCTGCCCAGCATATTGGTAACCACCTGGGTTTTCAGCTTTTTTTTGGTATGGTCATCATAATAATGGAGGACAAGGGCGCTTTCGTAGTCGGTAATGCCGGCAGATTCGTAGCTTTTTTTATCGACGAGGATCAGCGCCGAATGCGCCTTCACATTGGCGCTGCCGGAGCAGACGCCGAGGTTGTTGAGTCCTGCCACCTGGTCGTTGGCGATAATGACCCACTCGCCGTCCACAGGAATATTCTGCTCGGCTTCGGTGCCGTTAAACAGCACGCACACCTTGCTCCATTTGCCCTCCTCGGTGTTCGGCACATAAAAGCCCGTCACACCCTTGGGCAGATTGTTGAGAGAAGTAATGTTATTGGCGGTCATGGCGGTGCAGTCCATAAACGCCGCAAAGGTATCGCGGATCTTCATCAGGCCGCGGTAATATTCGACAATATCACTGTAGGTGTCCACGTTGGTCCAATCGACCATGTTTTCCTCACGCGACGAAGCATAGGAGTTTTCGTCGCCGTCCTTGCTGCGGGCAAACTCCTCGCCGCCGAGGAAAAACGGAATGCCCTGTGAGGTCATGACGATGGCAGCCGACAGCTTGTTCATCGCCACCAGATCCTCGTGACGGGTGCGGTAGCCCTCGCCGCCGTAAACGGAAAGCACCAGCTTGTCATACAGGCACAGGTTGTCGTGACAGGAAGCGTAGGTGACACACTGCGACGGCACGTTTGCCCAGCCGAGCGCAGACTGACCGAGAAACCCGGTTTTGATTTTGCTTCTGCCCTCGCCGCTTTGCACAAAGCCCTTGTCTGCGCCGGCGGTGCTTCCCTTGATGCCGTCGCGGATGGTATCGTCAAAAGCGCCGATACGGTCGCTGAGCTGCGTCATGTTTTGCTGGTTTGCCAAAACGGTGCCCTTGTCGGCATTGGTTTCCATATTCCACGCCTCGCCGTACATGAGGATCTTCTTGCCGCTGCCGTCCTCATACAGCCCGTCGAGCGCCGCACGGATCTGATTCATGGTCGTCACATCGTGCAACCCCATCAAATCAAAGCGGAAGCCGTCGATGTGATACTCCTTCGCCCAGTAGGTGACGGAGTCGATCATATATTTGCGGAACATCAGATGCTCGGAGGCGGTGTCGTTGGAGCAGCCGGAGCCGTTGGAAAAGGTGCCGTCGTCGTTCATGCGGTAGTAGTAGTTGGGCACCGTGTACTGGAACCAGGAGTCGGTGG
>CAMKOU010000127.1 GCA_946414505.1 uncultured Clostridia bacterium
CCGTGTACTGGAACCAGGAGTCGGTGGAATAGGTGTGGTTGTACACCACGTCCATCACCACGCCGATGCCCGCATTGTGCAGCGCCTGAATCATCTGCTTGCATTCCCTGATACGCACCGCACCGTCGCCCGGATCGGTGGAAAAGGAGCCCTCGGGCACGTTATAGTTGACAGGGTCGTAGCCCCAGTTGTATTGCTTGAGAATGTCCTTGCTCTCGTCCACCGAGCCAAAGTCATACATCGGCATGATCTGCACATATTTCACGCCCAGCTTTTTCAGGTAGTCCATGCAGGTCGGCGCGTTGCCCTGAATACCGTCCACGGTGGTGCCGTCCTGGGTAAAGGCGAGAAACTTGCCGCGGTATTCTTCCTTGACGCCGCTGCTGGGCGAGGAAGAAAAGTCCGCCACCGACATTTCCCAAACGCTGGCGTTGTTGGGATTGGCAACCAACACGTGCGCGTCGTTTTCCCATTGCTTGGGATTGGTTTTGGATAAATCCACCACCATGCTTCGCTTGCCGTTAACACCGCAGGCGCGCGCATAGATATCGGCAGTCCGTTTGGCGGTTTTGCCGTGTGTCACCGCGTAGTCGTAGTATTTGCCTGCCAAATCGCCGCTGACCGTGGCGCTCCACACGCCTGTTTCGTCGTTGAGCGTCATGCCGACGGTGCGAATCGGTTTGGCGTCCTCCTTTTCGTTGCCGCTGTCATACAGCGACAGAGAAACGGCGCTCGCCTTTGGCGACCACACCTTGAAGGTGGTTGATTTTTCGGTATACACGGCGCCCAAGTCGTCGCCGTCGTAGGCATAGGCGTCCAACTCCTTCGCGTATGCCTGATAGTCTGTTTTTGCAGCGTCTGCTTCCGTAGCTGCAACACCTAAGGTACCTGTAGCTATCATAATTGCCAAAACTCCTGTTATAAATTGTTTAAAACGCAAAGCATTGCCCCCCGTTTTAGATTTCTAAAAAAACATTATTATTTTATTCTATCATTTTATCATATTATAAAAGGGTATTTAATTCCCGTTTGGAATTATCGAGGATTATTTACCCTTTATTTTGTAGAAAATTCCTGTTATTTTATGTACAATATGACGATATTGTGCCAATTATATACAAAAATGTAAACCCGCAGCCGTTTAGCTGCGGGTTTGGGTCAAGTATTTTAAAATCTGCGCATCATCCCACAATCCCAAATCATCGGTGCCTGCCAGATATTCGTTATGGTGGCGCACCTCATGATGGAGGATGTGCTCCATTTTTTTATAAAACTCGTCGCGCGGCAGGTTGCCGTAGACGCGTGCGATCGATCCGTAATAAAAGACGATGGAGTTTCCGATCCAGTCGCGCTTGTATTCGCCGAGAATAAACAAATCGTTGTTGCGCGCCACGGGATGCAGCTTTTGCTGCGGCACGATGGAAATGCCGCCGTTTAATTCGCGGTACAGCTCGTAGGGCATGGCGTCGGCGATCTCGTCGAGCATAGAGGCGCATTCTTCAAATGTAATCATACGCGTTAATAGTCCAGGTAATCCTTGAGCTTGCGCGAACGGCTGGGATGTCTGAGCTTGCGCAGCGCCTTGGCTTCAATTTGGCGGATACGTTCACGGGTGACGTTAAACTCCTTGCCCACTTCCTCCAGCGTGCGGCTTCTGCCGTCCTCCAAACCAAAGCGCAGCTTGAGCACTTTGGCTTCACGGGGCGTCAGGGTGGAAAGCACGTCGGCAAGCTGCTCGCGCAGCATGGTGTGGGACGCAGCGTCGGCGGGTGCGGGCGCCTCGTTGTCGGGGATGAAATCGCCGAGGTGGCTGTCTTCCTCCTCGCCGATGGGGGTTTCGAGCGACACAGGCTCCTGTGCGACGCGCATGATCTCGCGCACCTTGTCCACGGGCATGTCGATCTCCTCCGCGATCTCATCGGGCGAGGGCTCGTGGCCGTTTTGGTGCAGCAGCTGGCTTTGCACCTTTTTTACCTTGTTGATGGTTTCCACCATATGAACGGGAATGCGGATGGTGCGCGCCTGGTCGGCGATCGCGCGGGTGATCGCCTGGCGGATCCACCAGGTGGCATAGGTGGAAAATTTGAAGCCCTTGGTATAGTCAAATTTTTCGACCGCCTTGATCAAGCCGAGGTTGCCCTCCTGAATCAAATCGAGAAACTGCATCCCCCTGCCCAAATAGCGCTTGGCAATGCTGACGACCAAACGCAGGTTTGCCTCGGAAAGCCGCTGTTTGGCAGCTACATCGCCGTTGGAAATACGGATCGCCAGATCCACCTCTTCCTCGCTGGTGAGCAGCGGCACCCTGCCGATCTCCTTTAAATACACCTTAACGGGGTCGTCGATGGTCACGCTCTGTTCGCCCGAGGGCGTGTGCGTGTCGTCGTCCTTGTTTTCATCAATGGTCAGGTCAAGGTCTTCGATTTTCAGGTCATCGAAATCCTCGACGATCTCGATACCCTGCGATTCGATCATGTCATACAGCTTTTCAAGCTTTTCGGGGTCAAAATCCTGTTCGCCGATGGCGTCGAGGATATCCTGGTTGGTCAGCTGACCCTTTTGTTTTCCGAGATCGATAAGCTCCTTTACCAGTGACTTTTTTTCCTGTGCCATAGTATCTGTCCTTTCAGTTTTTAACTTTCCTTATCTTTGCGAGATAATCATTGAGCTGTTCGCCGGTCATGCCGCCCGCTTCGTCCGCTTTTAACCGCACGCTTTCCTCGCGGATGACCCGGATATATTCGGCAAGCGACTGCTTGGTTTGCGCCACGCCGGAATGCTTGCCGAGCATTTGATACAGCTTGTTTGCCTCGTCCGCCGTAAAGTCGGCGGTGATGTTTGTCATGGGCTCCAAGCCGTTTATGATCCTTTGTAAAAAATAGGCGTAATAGCGGCGCATGAGCGCATTTTGAAACTGCTCCGGCGCCACCTCGCCGGCGATCGTCTGCGCCGCGTCGGGATTGCGGATCAAATACACCACCAGCGCTTCCTCCGCGGAGGAGCTGCGCGGCGCTTTGCTTTTGTCTTTGTCTACACGGTCGCCGCGTCCGCTTAAATCCGAGCGGATCTTTTGCTGCTCCTTGCGGTAAGCGTCGCGGCGGCGGCTGTTGCTGCGCTTTTTCACCTGCGCCAGAAAGGAGGTTTTGTCCACCTCGAATTCCTTGCACAGCCGTGCGGCGTACACATCCTGCTCGATGCTGCTCGTGAGCGCGGCGAGAAGGTCCGCCGCCGCTTCGAGAAACTGCACCTTGCCGTCGGGCGTTTCGAGGTGATAGTCGCTGCGCAGCTTTTGCAGGCGATAGTCCACATCATTGCCGCTGCGCTCCAAAACAGCGCGGAACGCCTCGGGACCGTCGGCGCCCTGCGACCTGATAAACTCGTCGGGATCCTTGCCGTTGGGGATCGTCAGCACGCGCACCAACAATCCCGCGTTGCGCAGGATCGGAATGGCACGGGCGGTCGCCTTTTGCCCCGCTTCATCCGCGTCGTAGCAAATCACCACCTCGTCGGCATAGCGCTTCATCAGCATCGCCTGCTCCCCCGTCAGCGCGGTGCCGAGGGTGGCGACGGCATTTTGAAACCCTGCCTGGTTGACGGCGATCACGTCCATGTAGCCCTCGCAGAGCAGCAGCGTGCGCGTGCCCGCGTTTTTGGCATTGTTCAAGGAAAACAGATTGGCGCTTTTTTGAAACACCGGCGTGTCGGAGGTGTTGAGATATTTGGGCTTTTGGTCGGTCATGATCCTGCCGCCGAACGCGATCACGTTGCCGCGCAGGTCGATGATCGGAAACATCACGCGGTTGGTGAAGCGGTCGTACACGCCCTTGCCGCTGCGCCGCGGCAGGGCTAAGTTTGCCGCCGTCAGCTCCTGCTCGGTAAAGCCGAGCGATTTCAGGTGAGTCGTCAGCGAGCTCCAGTCGTCGTCCGCAAAGCCCAAGCCAAAGTGCCGGATGGTGCGGTCGGTGAGCATACGTCCGTGCAGATAGTCCAAGCCCTCCCTGCCCACGGGCTGATACAGCGAGCGGTAATAAAACCGCGCCGCCTCACGGTTGGCTTCAAAAATCCGCTTGCGCAGCTTCGACAGGCTGTCATCGTAACCGTTTTCGGGCATATCCATACCGGCTCGCTGCGCCAAGAACCTGACGGCGTCCACATAGTCCAAGTTTTCGATGCGCATGACAAAGGAAATGACGTCGCCGCCGGCGCCGCAGCCGAAGCAGTAAAAGTGGCTGTCCTCAGTGTAGACGTTAAAGGAAGGTGTTTTTTCGCCGTGAAACGGACACAAGCCGACCAGATTCCTGCCCCGTCGTTTCAGGGTCACATATGGCGCGGCGACCTCGGCGAGATCGTTGCGCATTTTTAACTCTTGGATAAAGCCCTCGGGAAATGCCATTTTTTCTCCTTTAACAAGAAAAGCGACCGATTAGAACGTATTTTTGTTTTCTCTATTGTATTTTTTCGCAGGAAAAGCCGAAAACCCTTTTTATTTTTACCTGTTTTTTTGCAAAACGGGGAAAAATGCTTCTTTTTCCTGTTGGATCGTCACTTCTCCGGCGGTGGCGTCCGCCAGCTGCTTTTCCAATGCAGACAGGTTTTGGGGCGTGATGTGGAAGCGCAGCACCACGTCCGCCTCGTATACCGTGTCATCCAATCCGGCGGACAGCTCCTGCACCAGCGCCGCCACCTTGCCGTATTGGTTATAGGAGCACCGCAGCGAGCAGCAGGCGCAGCGGCACATCGTGACGATCTCCCCTGCCTCGAGCGCCAGCTTTGCCGCCTGTGAATAGGCGCGCACCAAGCCGCCCGTGCCGAGCAGCACGCCGCCGAAGTAGCGCGTCACCACCACGCACACGTCCGTCACGCCGCTTTTTTGAATGACGTCGAGCACCGGCATTCCCGCCGTGCCCGACGGCTCGCCGTCGTCGCTGTAGCGCTTGAGGTTGCCCTCGCGCAGCGAATAGGCATACACATTATGGCGCGCGTCCCAGTGCTTGGAACGGACGGCGCCGATAAACGCCGTCGCCTCCTCCTCGGTGGCGACGGGCTGACAATAGCCGATGAAGCGCGAGCGTTTTTCTGTCAGCTCGTCCTTTGCCGCGCATTTGACGGTTTTGTAGTCCATGGTTCCCTCCCAAAGAAAACAAGGCAGCACGTTTGTGCTGCCCTGACTGTTCGCAAAATTATTTTGTAATGTTGAAACGCTTTTTAAATCTGTCAACACGTCCGCCAGTGTCTACCAGTTTCTGCTTTCCTGTGTAGAAAGG
>CAMKOU010000128.1 GCA_946414505.1 uncultured Clostridia bacterium
CAGAATTGGTGTTTTCTACCGGCCCCTAAGTGGCGATTTTCGCCGGACCCGAACAACCACATAATCTGCATACTCTATCATCCATTTGTTGCGCCAAAAGATTGCATAACGAGGATGGATTGATTCAATACCTTCCGAAGAATGCTATACAGTCGTCTTTCGGCATATAAGCCAACACGCGATTGATTTGAATTTGAGGGAAAGTTGCCCTTAAGCTGCGTAGCGCGCAATAAACCGGCGAATCAAAGTTGCCCAGTGTTCCGACATAAAAAGTTGTTACATCGTTTTCCGCAATTATGATTTTAATTAATGCCTACTGAATAAATACAAATTCTAACTGCAGGAAAGCAACGCTAATATTTCCGCTCTCAACTTCTCAATCCTCTTCAGGTTAAGGAACAGAACGGACATAGCAAGCAACACGCCCGGTATGCGTCAAAACGAACAAATTAATGACAAATGTTTTGGGGGTTGTCCCGCACTGCGCCGTGTGGTATAATAAAGCGAAGCAATATCGGGAGGTTTTGATATGAAACGATTACAACACCGGGTGATCGCGGCGGCTTTGACGGCGATCACCCTGACAGCGGCGCCGCTGTCGGCTTTGGCGGCGTCAGAGGAAGCGGCACAGCCGTTTGCGGTGATGGCGACGTCCAACTTTTTTCCCAATGCCGGCATGGTATATGACGACCTCGGCGTGCTGCGGGACAACAACGGCGAGCTGTTCGTTCAGGTGGACTACAAGCTGGCGGCGCACGATATGTATGTGGTCAATATGCAAATGGACGAGCTGACATGGGACCCTGCCGTGCTGGAATTTAAGGAAGCCTACAACATGATCGGCAAAGGACGCAGCGCCAGATTGGGCGTGTTTGCGTTTACAGAGGAGCAGAATAGAGGAGGCGGTATGTGTAATACCTTCGGCGACGAAAACGGCGGCAGAATTGTCGGCAACTACTCGAATATATCCAACCCTGCCTTTGCCGACGAGGAGGACGGCTCGCCTGTCAGCGTGGTGCGTGCGGTGTTTAAGGTACTCAATCCGCACGCGCGAAGGACGACGGTCAATTGTGTGATGTCGGTACTCTGCTTCGACGACGTCGGCACAGAAGAGCAGGGCGCCAAATATCCGGCCATTATCCACGGTGGCATCCGTCCGGCATACTACGCCCTCGGCACCTACAGCACCACCACGACGCCGGGCGGCGTAATCATCGGCGATACGGACAGCGACGACGCGCTGACGATCAACGACGCAACGGCGTTGCAGGCGTGCCTTTCGGAGTTTACCGCGCTCGATTTGACCGACGAAACCACCCTGTTAACGGCGGACTACAACGGCGACGACAGGGTGAATATCAAGGACGTCACCGCCTTGCAGCGCACGCTGGCAGGCATCAAATAAACAGCAACGGACAGCCGGGCGGCTGTCCGTTTTGTATGCGGTTTTCTTTCACAAATATTTCCTTACGCGTTCGGCAAAAGCTGACCGGTGCGGTACATGTCGAGCAGCTGCGCCAAGTCCGCCAGCTCCGCCAGCAGCTGCTCGCCGTCGTCGGTGGCGTACACCATCACGCGGCGCTGCTCGGTTTCGACAATCTCGGAGGAGGAGTGGATGTCCAAATTGTCGCGCACTGCCGCCGCCACCGATCGGAACGGGCGGTGCGCCTTGAGCCGCAGTCCGTGCGAGTTGAAAATCAGCGTGTAGCCGGCAATGCCGGTTTTGGCGTGGTAGTTTTTGCAAAAGCCGCCGTCGATGACCAGCAGCTTGCCGCCGGCGCGGATCGGCAGCTCGCCTTTGACGGTCTGCACGGGCGTGTGACCGTTGACGATGTGCGACAGCGGCGAACGCAGGCCGAACTCCGCCAAGATCCGTTCGCACACCGCCTTGTCGTAGTAATGGCGGTAGTAGGGATTTTTCGCCTCGTGCCGTGCGGCTGGGTCGTCGATGTAGGCGTTTTCAAAGCCCTTGGTTTTGCGGCCGTTGAGCGGTGAGCACTCGCCGCAGCACAAATACCACATAAAGTCCAGCTCCTGCTGCACCTTGCGGCGGCGGAAAAACGCGTTGCGGGCGGTTTCGTCCGCCATGTCAAACAGCGCCTTGCCGCGGTAGGTTTTTCCAAACAGCCGCACTTCGCGGAAATCTCCGTTTTCGTCCAGCGGCACACAGCCGTGGTACAGCAAATTGCCGTTGTACACGCGGTACATGCCGCCGTTGTCGTACAAAAAGCGGATGTGCTGCTGCAGCTTGGGGCTTTGGGTAAACGCCGCGCGCAAATCCTCCGTCACGGCGCGTTCGTCGTCGGTCAGGGCGTAGGGATCGGCGGGGTCGATCGTCGGAAACTCCGTTTCGTTGAGCGGATAGGCAACGCCGCCGATGGTGACGGTGTGGCTGTCAAAATCAATTTTGTCGAGCAGCAGGCGGTCGTCCATGTCAAAATCGGGATTGCGGCGGATCAGCTGTCCCTCCAGCTTAAAGCGCAAAACCGTGACCGCCGCCAGCGCCGCCTGCATGGGGTCGCGGTTGGGATAAAGCCGCTCGGCAAACAGCGTCAGCGCGCGCAGGCTGATGCCGTAGCCGCTTTCGAGCGTGCGCAGGGCGTTGTAGTGCAGACAGTTGCGCACCACTGCCGCCATGCACACCTCGCTGCCTGCCGCCGCGCCCATCCACAAAATGTCGTGGTTGCCCCACTCCACATCGGTGTCGTGGTGGTGCAGCAGCAGATCGAGGATCTTGTCGGCGGCGTCGCCGCGGTCGAAAATGTCGCCGACGATGTGCAGCCTGTCCACCGCCAGCCGTTTGATCAGCGCCGCCAGCGACAGCACAAAATCGTCTGCGTTCAAGCCGATGACCGCGTCGAGGATGCAGTTGTGATAGTGGATCTGGTTGTCGTCCTCGTCCTTTTGCGCGTGCAGCAGCTCGTCGATGATGTAGGCGTAGTCGGGCGGCATCGCTTTGCGCACCTTGGAGCGGGTGTATTTGGACGAAAGCATCCGCGCGATCTCGAGCATATGCTCCAGCGTGGCGCG
This sequence comes from uncultured Clostridia bacterium, assembly GCA_946414505.1. Taxonomy (GTDB): domain Bacteria; phylum Bacillota; class Clostridia; order Oscillospirales; family Acutalibacteraceae; genus Ruminococcoides. The sequence continues at coordinate 3,031 of CAMKOU010000128.1, forward strand.
GTACCACGCGTCGGTCAGTTCGCGGGTTTTGCGCAGCCGGTGCAGCTTGTCGGCAGGGTAATAAATCAGCGTGCACAGCTCGGCGATGTCGTCCTCGGAAAGGACGCCGCCGTACAGCTGCTGCACCTTTTCGCGGATAACGCCCGAGCAGTTATTGAGAATGTGACAAAACGCCTCGAATTCGCCGTGCAGATCACTCATGAAATGCTCGGTGCCCTTGGGCAAATTCAGGATGGCGTTGATGTTGATGATCTCGCGCGTCACGGCGCGCGGCGAGGGGTATTTTTCCGCCAGCAGCGAAAGATACTTGCGGTTGTTGTCGGTGATGGTCACGTTTGCCATGCGGCGCCTCCTTTGTGATGAGATGATTACAGGCAAATTATAGCATATTTTGCAGGGCTGCACAAGAAAAAGCAGCGCTGTTTGCAGAAAAATCCGTTTTCCAACAGGCAGAGAGGGCTGACCGTCGGTCAGCCCTCCCAAGGGTTATGCGGCAAAATGATAATCGGTGACGAGCAGGGTGCCGTTGTCGCCCTGTCCGGCGATCCAGTAGTAGCGGTAGGCGGCGTTGAGCCTGCCGGCGCTGTCAAAAAAGTACTGCGCGCGGTTCAGGTTGTCCTCCTCCAGCGATTTGGTGCGGACGTCCTCCAGCTGGGGCACCAGTTTGTCGTTGGTGATGCGCGTCAGACCGCCGTCGCAGATGGCGTTGATGTCGGCGGCAAGCGCGGCGTGCGCGTCCTCCATCGAAATGCCGGCAAGCGACACCACCTCCTCGTCGGTCAAAAGCGCACCGGTGTCAACGTTAAAGTTGTAAACGGAAAAGCCGCTGTTGGGGGAATCGGTGGAGCGGGACTCGATGGCAAGACTCAAAGTGTTGCCGTTCAGCGCGCACACATAATCGGTGCGGACGAAAATCGTTCCGCCGCTTGTGTAGGATTCAAATGTGCGGTCATTTTTTTCGTGGATCTCGCTGTTGACGGCACGGGCGTCGTCGCTGTCGAGCTTCAGCTGCGGCAGTCGCGCCACCGAGCGTTTGCTGTCACCGGCTTCCTCGCCGGTCAGGAAAAACTTGCCGCCGATGGGGATCTCGACCTCCTGCACGGTTTCCACATAATCCTCCGCATGGCGCTCGGGCGGTTGGGTGGTGGTTGCGGCGGTGGATTCCGTTGTAGCAGCGGTCGATTCGGCGGTGCTGCCGGGTTCCGTTGCAGCGGAGGTTGCGGATGTGGCGGATGCTTGGCTGACGGTGGCGCTGCCGTTTTGCGAACAGGCGGTCAGCGCGGCGGCTGCCAGCGCGGCGGCGCAAAGAAACGCCGCTGTTTTTATGTGAAATAGCATATCGTTACCTCTTATACCATAATCTTTCTGTAAAGCGCCTTCAAGTCCTCGGTGTTGGTGTCGCGCGGATTGCCGGGGCGGCAGGCGTCGGCGTAAGCGTCGGCGGCGAGCACGTCCAGATCCTCCTCGCGCACCTTTTCGTTTTTGGCGGGAATGCCCACGTCGGCGGACAGCTGCTTCACCGCGTCCACGGCAGCCTTGCGGTATTCGTCCTGCGTCATGCTGTCTACGTTCGCAACGCCCATCGCGCGCGCGATCTCGCGGTATTTTTCACCGGTGCAGGCTTGGTTGTACTCCATCACCAGCGGCAGCATCATCGCGCAGGCAACGCCGTGCGGCGTGTCGTAGTGCGCGCCGAGGGTGTGCGCGATGGAATGCGCGATGCCCAGTCCGACGTTGGAAAAGCCCATGCCTGCCACGTACTGCGCCAGCGCCATGCCCTCGCGGTCGGCAGGGTCGTTTTCGACCGCGCCGCGCAGGTGACGGGCGATCAGCTTGATGGCTTCGAGGTGGAACATATCGGTCATTTCCCATGCCGCCTTGGTGGTGTAGCCCTCGATGGCGTGCGTCAGCGCGTCCATGCCGGTGGCGGCGGTCAGCCCCTTGGGCATGGATGCCATCATGTCGGGATCCACGATGGCGACCTCGGGAATGTCGTGCTCGTCCACGCACACGAACTTGCGCGCCTTTTCCACGTCGGTGATGACGTAGTTGATGGTGACCTCGGCGGCAGTGCCGGCGGTGGTGGGCACGGCGATGGTGGGTACCGCGTGATTTTTGGTGGGCGCCACGCCCTCCAAAGAGCGCACGTCGGCAAATTCGGGATTGGTGATGATCACGCCGATCGCCTTGGCGGT
>CAMKOU010000129.1 GCA_946414505.1 uncultured Clostridia bacterium
GTTTTCACCACCGCGATGACAGGCTATCTTGAAACACTCACCGACCCCAGCTATTTTGGTCAGGTGGTTATGCAAACATTCCCGCTTATCGGTAACTATGGCGTTATTCCCGCCGATTTTGAAACCGATACCCCCGTTTTAAAAGGTTATATTGTCAGAGAATGGTGCCAAGCTCCTTCCAACTTTCGTTCGGAGGGTCAACTTGACGCCTTTTTAAAAGCCAAAAATGTGCCCGGCATTTGCGGTATCGACACCCGTGCGCTGACCCGCATCGTGCGCGAATACGGTGTAATGAACTGCAAGATCCAATACACCCCCGACGTGACCGAGGAGGACATGCAGGCGTTAAAGGCATATACCATCAAAGACGCGGTGGAAAACACCACCACGCAGGAGGTCGAGGTGTTTGATGTGGAGACCGAAACCTACAACGTGGTGTTGATGGACTTCGGCGCCAAGCACAACATCGGCAGAGAGCTCAACAAGCGCCACTGCAAGCTGACCGTTGTGCCGGCACACACCACAGCAGAGGAGATTTTGGCGCTGAACCCCGACGGCGTTATGCTGTCCAACGGTCCCGGAGACCCCGCCGAAAACGTGCAGGTGATCGCCGAGCTGAAAAAGCTGACGGAGAAAAAGATCCCGCTGTTCGGCATCTGCCTCGGTCATCAGCTGCTCGCGCTGTCACAGGGCGGCAAAACCCACAAGCTGCACTACGGTCACCGCGGCGCCAACCAGCCTGTGAAAGAGCTGGAAAGCGGACGCGTGTTTATCACCTCGCAAAACCACGGCTACGCCGTTGTGTCCGACAGCCTGCCCGAGGGTGCGCACGTCAGCTTTGTCAACGGCAATGACGGCACCTGCGAGGGCGTCAATTATGACTATATGCCGGCGTTTTCGGTGCAGTTCCATCCCGAAGCGTGCGGCGGTCCGCAGGAAACCTCGTTTCTGTTTGACAGATTTATCGCCATGATGGATGAAAACAAAGGATAATTCCTTTTTCCTCATACACATACTTTTGTGTAGGGGCAGGCACGCTTGCCCTACAGAAACCCATTCAATATGATAATAAAGGACTGATACTATGCCACTGAAAAAGGATATCAAACGAGTAATGGTGATCGGCTCCGGCCCCATTGTCATCGGACAGGCGGCAGAGTTCGACTATGCGGGCACCCAGGCGTGCCGCGCACTCAAGGAGGAGGGCTTGGAGGTTATTCTCGTCAACTCCAACCCCGCCACCATCATGACCGACAATGCCATGGCAGACAAGGTGTATATTGAGCCGCTGACGCTTGAGACCGTTAAGCGCATTATCAAAAAGGAGCGTCCCGACAGCCTGCTGTCCACCCTTGGCGGACAGACCGGCCTGACCCTGTCCATGCAGCTTGCCAAAGAGGGCTTTTTGGACGAATACGGCGTCAAGCTCCTCGGCGCCAATCCCGAAACGATCGACAAGGCGGAGGATCGCCAGATGTTCAAGGATACGATGCTGTCCATCGGCGAGCCGTGCATCCCGTCCACCGTCGTCAACGACGTGGAAGCTGCGTTGAAATTTGCCGATGAGATCGGCTATCCCGTTATCATCCGTCCTGCGTTTACCCTCGGCGGCACCGGCGGCGGTATTGTCAACAACGAGGAAGAGCTGACGGAGATCACCTCCAACGGCTTGGAGCTGTCACCTATCACGCAGGTGCTGGTGGAGAAGTGCATTTCCGGCTGGAAGGAAATTGAATTTGAGGTCATGCGCGACAGCGAGGGCAATGTCATCACCATTTGCTCGATGGAAAACTTTGACCCTGTCGGCATTCACACCGGCGACTCCATTGTTATCGCGCCTGCCGTCACGCTTTCCGATAAAGAATACCAAATGCTGCGCACCGCGGCATTGAACATAATCTCCGCATTAAAGGTGGAGGGCGGTTGTAACTGCCAGTTTGCGCTCGACCCCGAAACCTTTGAGTATGCGGTCATCGAGGTCAACCCCCGTGTGTCGCGTTCGTCCGCGCTCGCGTCCAAAGCGACCGGCTATCCGATCGCGAAGGTGGCTTCCAAAATAGCCATCGGTTACACCCTCGACGAAATCAAAAACGCCGTCACCGGCACCACCTACGCCTGCTTCGAGCCTGCCATTGACTATGTGGTCGTCAAGTTCCCCAAGTGGCCGTTTGACAAATTCGTTTACGCCAAGCGCAGCCTCGGCACCCAGATGAAGGCAACGGGCGAGGTCATGGCGATCGCGCCCACCTTTGAACAGGCGATCATGAAAGCCGTGCGCGGCGCCGAGATCTCGCACAACACCCTCGACGACAAGGAGTTTGAGGCGCTCAGCTACGCTTCCGTGGTCGACAGACTGAGCGTATGCGACGACAGACGCATTTTCTGCCTGTACGAAGCGTTAAAGCGCGGCGTCAGCGTGGCGCAGATCCATGAGATCACCATGATCGACGAGTGGTTTTTGGAAAAGCTGAAAAACATTATCACCGTTACCAACGAGCTCAAAGAAGGCAACCTGACGGACGAATTGTATCTCCGCGCCAAGAAAACGGGCTTTTTGGACAAGACCATCGAGGAGCTGACCGGACAAGCCATCGAAAAGCCGCTGTACCCTGTTTATAAAATGGTAGATACCTGCGCGGCGGAGTTTGAAGCGCAGACGCCGTATTTCTACTCCACCTTTGACAACGAAAACGAAGCGACGCAGTTTATCGAAAAGAACAACAGCGACAAAAAGACGATCATCGTATTTGGCTCCGGTCCCATCCGCATCGGTCAGGGCATCGAGTTCGACTACGCCTCCGTACACTGTGTGTGGGCGTTAAAGCAGGCTGGCTACGACGTAGTGATCGTCAACAACAACCCCGAAACCGTTTCCACCGACTTTGACACCGCTGACAGGCTTTACTTTGAACCGCTCACCAACGAGGACGTCATGGGTATTATCCAAACCGAAAAGCCCTACGGCGTAGTGGTGGCGTTCGGCGGACAGACCGCCATCAAGCTGACCAAGTTCATGAGCGATAACGGCGTGAATATTCTCGGCACCTCCTACGACGCCATCGACATGGCGGAGGACAGAGAGCGCTTTGACGAGCTGCTTGAAAAGTACCACATCAAGCGTCCGCGCGGCGTTACCGTTATGACGACCGAGGAAGCGCTTGACGTAGCCGAGACCATCGGCTATCCCGTGCTGCTGCGTCCCTCTTACGTACTGGGCGGTCAGAACATGATCATCGCCTTCAACGAGGAGGACGTCAGGGAGTACATGGCGATCATCCTCGCTCAGAACATTGAAAACCCCATCCTTATTGATAAATACCTGCAGGGTACCGAGATCGAGGTAGACGCTATCTGCGACGGCGACGACATCCTCATCCCCGGTATCATGGAGCACATCGAGCGTGCCGGCGTTCACTCCGGCGACTCCATCGCGGTTTATCCCGCGTGGAACCTCAGCGACGAGATGACTCAGATCATCGTTGAGAGCTCACGCAACCTCGCTATTGAGCTGCGCACAAAGGGTCTGGTCAACATCCAGTACCTTATCTATAACAACGAGCTGTACGTTATCGAGGTAAATCCCCGTTCCTCTCGTACCATCCCGTACATCAGCAAGGTAACGGGCGTTCCCATGGTAGACCTCGCCACCAGAGCTATGCTCGGCGAAAAGCTCAAGGACATGGGCTACGGCGTAGGTCTGTACCGCAAGAGCCCCTACATTGCCGTAAAGGTGCCCGTATTCAGCTTTGAAAAGCTCATCAACGTTGACAACCACCTCGGACCCGAGATGAAGTCCACCGGCGAGGTGCTCGGTATTGCAGGCTCCCTTGAGGAGGCTCTGTACAAGGGTTTGATCGCCGCGGGCTACAAGATGAAGAAGAAGGGCGGCGTGTTCATCACCGTCCGCGATTCCGACAAGGCGGAGATCGGCGAGATCGCCAAGAAGTACGCCGACCTCGGCTTCAAGATCTACGCCACCTACGGCACAGCGGCAGTGCTCGACAAATACGGCATTGACGCGGTCGCGGTCAAGAAGATCCACGAGAGCGAGAACCGCAACACCCTGACCCTGATCGAGTCGGGCAAGATCCAGTACGTCATCTCCACCTCCGCAAAGGGCAGGATCCCTTCGCGCGATTCGGTAAAGATCAGACGTAAAACCGTTGAAAGAAATATTCCCTGTCTCACCTCGCTCGACACAGCCAATGCGCTGGCGGACTGCCTCAAGAGCCGCTATTCGCAGCACAGCACCGAGCTGGTAGACATTAACAATATGCGTGAGAGCAAGATGAAGCTCCGCTTCACCAAAATGCAGGGTATCGGCAACGACTACATCTACTTCTCGACCTTTGGTCAGTGGATCAACAACCCCGAAGCACTGGCTGTCCGTCTCAGCGACCGCCATTTCGGCATCGGCGGCGACGGCGTGATTTTGGTGGCGCCCTCCAAGGTGGCAGACGCGCAGATGAAGATGTACAACCGCGACGGCAGCGAGGGCAAAATGTGCGGCAACGGCATCCGCTGCGTGGGTAAATTCCTGTACGATCACGGCATGGTGGACTACAAGGAGAAGGACGAGATCACCATCGAAACCCTCAGCGGCATCAAAAAGCTGAAAGCCTTTACCAACAACGGCGAGGTGACCACCCTGCGCGTAGACATGGGCAAGGCGGTGTTAAAGCCCGCCGATATACCGGTGGCGCTCGACGGCGACAAGGTGGTTGACCGCGAGGTGACGATCGCCGGCAAGCCGTATCGCATCACCTGTGTGTCCATGGGCAATCCGCACTGCGTGGTGTTTCGCGACGACATCGACCGCATCGACATTGAAACCGTGGGTGCGCAGTTTGAGTTTGATCCGCTGTTCCCGGAGCGTGTCAATACCGAGTTTGTCACCGTTCTCGACGACCACACCATCAAGATGCGCGTGTGGGAGCGCGGTTCGGGCGAAACATGGGCGTGCGGCACCGGCGCCTGCGCGGCGGCTGTGGCGGCTGTGGAAAATGGCTTCTGCAAAAAGGGTGAGGATATCAAGGTCAAGCTCATCGGCGGCGACCTGACCATCAACTACACCGACGAAACCGTGTACATGACCGGCAACGCCGAAACCGTGTTTGAGGGCGAAGTTGAAATCTAAATATACACATAAAAAGGCGCTGTGAAGAAACGAAGACAAAACTTCGTTCTTCACAGCGCTATCTT
>CAMKOU010000130.1 GCA_946414505.1 uncultured Clostridia bacterium
ATAAAATAAGAAATCCTTTACGCACCATCGCATGACGGACAGAAAGCCTTCCCCCGAGGGCAATGTCAACAACTAAAGGAAAAGCGCACGTTTCCTTTAATTCCCGTAGGGGCAACCCTCGCGGTTGCCCTTTCCTGCCGCACGGCGGCAGGAATTGACAGGGGCAAGCCCTGTCACTACAATGGTACGGAAGTGTGGCAGGCGGCTCACCGGTCGTCCCTTCCATTCATAGGGGAATAGTTGCGTAAGGTCACGAACGACTCCTGTCCGCGTTAAGTTGTTGTCATTGCCCCCGAGGGGAAGGCTTATTGTGTCGGCTACAACGTTTTGAGCCAGCCTCGCAGACAGGAAACCAGCAAAATCGGTTTGACAGGATAGCGCGGCTCGGGCGAACACATGGGTTCGCCCCTACACCATTAAGGTAACGTGCGCACGATTCCTTCAACCGTAGGGGCGCACCCATGTGTTCGCCCGGGATAGGAAACCGTTCATTTTTGCGGAAGATACGTTTGACAGGACAGCACGCCGCGGATACCGTCAAAATACCCCTTCTGTGCGCTTTTTCTTCCGACCGAAGCGTATCAGTCGTCTCCGTGGCAGATGACCTCCTGATACAGCGACAGCAAGGTGACGCTGATCAGTATGCCGCCGAGTATATCCGTAAACCAGTGGACGCCCGCGATCGTTCTGCCGACGACCGTTACGCCGATGACGGCAAAACAGATCCCGCGAAGTGCCCGGCACAGTGTTCTGCTTTTTATGTATCGGTCGATCAGCATGGCGGCGCTCCCCATGATCACGCAGACCATCATGGTATGCGACGACGGGAAGGACGCTTCGGGATGCGTGCTGCCGGGCATGATGACCGGTCTGTAATTGACGATCACGTTTTCAAACAAAACATACAGTCCGATCACAACAATATACAGCCCGCCCAAAGAGAGTATCGCACGGTCAACCTGCAACAGGCTTCTTCTTTTGATCAGCTGCACCGCTCCTGTGATTGCGAACAAAAACGCCGTTACCACTGCCGCGACGCCGAGCCAATCCGTGATATCGTACCAGATCAACTGCACGCCGAACAAGTCAAAGACAAATTGATTGAGATGCGACAGTCCGATGCTTGTCCCCTGCGCGCCGATCGGCGCGACGTCTGCCCAACGGACGAGCGCGATCAACATGACCGTCAGCGATCCGCCGATCCCTGCTGTGATGATGTTTTTGTGTTTCATGGATACCATCCTTTCAAAATGAACTGCCATCATTTTAGAAGAAATCGGATGATACCGCAAGAAACGCGCTTTCACATGGAGGATACGCGCCGTGTCATTTGCTTTTTAGGAGCAAAATTCCCTTTATGATCAGCACGAAAAGGCAAAACACACCGGCATACGGCTGTCTTGTCATGACAAACAGGATCGCGGCGAGAATGGACAGTCCCAAGCCGGTGACAACGCTGCGCCGGTCCCAAACAGGCTTGTCAAAATGGCTGAGCACTACGCCGCAAAAACCGTTGAGCACCGTCAGACCGATCATGGCGATAAATACGGTTTTCAGCCACGCGCTGACTCCCGACAGCGAAAACACCATGACAGAGGCGCCGTCCGCACCGTTGCCGAACAGCGGAAGAAAAAACAGCAGCGCGGTGAAGCTGTCCAAAACGCCGCAGAGCAGCGCCGTGTGTTTTTTGTTTTTCTCCTTGATGTCCTGCTCGGCAAGCGTGACGATCTCCTCGCTGCCGATCAGCGCGTCGATCGTGATGTGAAAGTATTTCGCGATCGCTTTCAGCGAATCAATGCTCGGATACCCTCTGCCCGACTCCCATTTGGAGATGGCCGTTCGGGAAACAAAGAGCTTTTCCGCTAATTCCTCCTGCGTCAGGTGTTGCTCTTTTCTTAATTTCTGTAATTTTTCGTTAAATTCCATATGTTGATCCTTCCATCCGCCCTATACACATCGCCAAATGCCGGCTATGCTTTTCGACGCATTCCGTGCGCTCTTTCCCGCACGGTGACTGTTTGTCGGCTTTGAAAATCAAAGGGACTGCCGCCGCGATAAACGTGGCGCGTTCCCGAATCCGCTCCGTACGGGTTATCGGTATCATGGGTGTTGTACGCGCCGTAGATGTCAAAGCACCATTACTTCATTTCCTTTTCCCAAAAACGGATCGTATTGATTTGCAGGCTGTCCGCAAGCTTTTCCAGCGCGGCAGTCTCTTCGGCTGTCAATGCGATATGGGCTGCTTTCACCGCGTCCTCCACGTGCATTTCCTTTGTCACGCCGATAATCGGTAACGTACCTTTGGCGATCGCCCAGGCGACCGGAATTTGCGCGATCGCGACGTTATATTTATCGGCGAGCTGTTTGAGTGCGGCGTTGAGTACTTCTATCTTGTCAAGGCAACACCTGTAACTTACTATCCTGACACCGTGTCAGTAAGTATAGTATACACCAATTCTGACACCGTATCAATAACAAATTTGCAAAATCGCCGTGATTTTTTATGACACGATCCACAGCGTGATGGACGTTAAGGCAACAGGCACATAACCGTCGGTGCTTTCGGTTATGTGCCTGTTTGTTTCTCTTTAGATTTGTCTTATCATTCAAACAACGCGGTTACTGCTTTTTGCTCTTTGCGTATTTCATAACAAAGAACGCCGACAAAGCCAGCATGATCAAAACCGCGAGTAGCACAACGCCGGCGCCGGTTTGAATGGTACCGTTTCCGGCTTTAGTCGTCACGAAGCTGCCGACTGCTTCTGTTTTCTGCGTTGACGATGTCGCGTCTGTCACGGGCTGCGCGATCGTTGTCGAAGCCGCGCCGGTCGCTTCCGAAGTTTCCGCGGGCAGCGTTGTCTGCGGCTGCGTTGTGGGTGCCTCGGTGTCATAGGTCAAGCCGAAGCCTCTTGCATACAAAACCGTATCCGTAAAATTGTATTCCGCGTCCAGCTGCGGGATTTGGATCGGCAGCTTTGCGGTCGGCGCGTCGTCCTTGCTGAACATCATATACAGCGCGACGGGCATATTGGGGCCGTACTGCCGCATTTCCTTTACCTTATCCTGCGGATCGACAGGCATCGAGCACGGCAGGTAGGCAAGCATGATCGCGTCTGCCTTTTGGAACCGCGCCGCGTCATACGGCAGGCTGACGGACATCACGACGAACTTGCCGCCGTTTTTGTGAACGGTATCCGCAAGGGCGTCCGCGGCGGCTGCCAGTTCATTTTTCAATCCCGACGCGCCGTAGATCTCCGACATGAAAACCACATTATCCGCGCCTTCGATCATCGGCAACACCTCGGCAGGCGTCTTTTTGTAGTAGGAATACGCCTCCACGACCGCGCCCTCCGGCAGCTTGCCGTCCTCGGTCAGCTTTCGGACGGCGTAGTGCATCGGAATGGTTTCGTCATCATACGGAACAAGCACAACGGTTTTTTGGTTGGGCGTGGTGAGCGGCAGCGTGTCGTTATCGTTCTTGACGAGCGTGATCGCCTTTTTGGTGATCTCCCACTCTCTGTCGTGGCTCGCCTTTGTGCCGACGGTATCAACGGCGTTCTGCACGCGGCTTTCGATGTCCGAGCCGTCATACGCTTGGAACAAGCCGTTCTTTTCCTTTAATTGCAGGATTCGGAGAACAGCGGCGTTGATCTTGTCCATGGAAATAGCGCCGCTGTCCGCCTGCTGCGCCAGCGTGGCGATGTAATTGTCCATTTCGTCAAAGTGATCCTTTGTCCGCAGCTCAAACGGCATCAGCAGGATGTCCACACCTGCGTTGATCGCCAGCTTTGCCGCGTCGTACCTGTCAAAGTGCTTGGCGATCGCCGCCATCTCCATCGCGTCTGTCGTCACCACGCCGTCAAAGCCCATATCGCCGCGCAAAATGTCGGTGATGATGGTCTTGCTCAGCGTGGCAGGCAGATGGATGGTTTCGCCGGTCTGCTTGGAAACGTAGGTGCCGGTTTCGATCTGCGGATAAACGATATGCGCCGTCATGATCATCTGCGCGCCCGCGTCGATACAGGCTTGGAACGGGATCAGTTCATTTTGCTTTAGCTGTGCATAGGTTTTGTTGATAGCAGGCAGACCGGTATGGCTGTCGGTATCCGTGTCGCCGTGTCCCGGAAAGTGCTTTAAGGTAGAGATGACGCCCGTGCCGTTGAGCGCCTCCACAAAAGCGCTGCCATGCTGCGCGACCGCCTGTGCGTCGTCCGAAAAGGCGCGCACGCCGATGACCGGGTTTGCCGGATCGTTGTTGACGTCCACGACCGGCGCAAAATCCGCGTTGAAGCCGATAGCGGTCAGCTCGTTGCCCAACATTGCGGCAACTTCCTTTGTGATGCTCAAATCGTTGATCGCGCCGAGCGCCATGTTGCCGGGCGTCATCGTTCCCTGCGTCAGGCGGGTCACATTGCCGCCTTCCTGGTCGGTAGAAATCAGCAGTTGGGGACGGTCGCCGCCGGCGGCGTTCGTCTTTTGCAGCGCGTCGATCAGCCGCGTGGTGCCGGCGTTGGTCGCGGTGTTTTCCAAAAACAGGATCACGCCTGCATAGCTGTGTTTTTGCAGCGTTGCCGCAACGTCATCCGTGATTTCCGTCACGTTCGTTCGTTTGCCCTCGCTGTCCGTTGTCCAGCGGAAGGCAGGCATAATCATCATGCTGATCTTATCCTCGGTAGACATCGCAGCCAAATACTGCTCCGGTGTTTTCTCTGTTGCCGCAACCGGCGTCACCGCCGCCGAAAGGCTCAAAAGAAGCACGACGAGCAGGAACGAACAGAACCTCTTTTTCATATAGATACCTCCTGGTATGGTTTTTGATGATGGTATCGAAAGCTGCGAAAACGCATTCGTCTTATTACGGATGCGACGCGCGATCCCGAACTCGTAATCGTCATATAAAAAATCATTCGGTATTTTTTTCATTATACCATATCCATTTGCGAAAGAAAAGCAAAAAATTTTTTGAAAATTTTTAAAAAAGCCCGATCTTTGCAAAGAAGTTGCAAAGGTCGGTTTGCTATACTCTAATCACAGTCAAGGGAAACACAAAACCTCTTGAAAAAAATTCAAAATTTTTTTAAAAAACTTAAAAATCTGCAAAGAACTTGCAAAGATCACCCTGCTATACTAAAGACACAATAAAACAAAACCTCATTGAAAGGAGCAACCATCATGAAA
>CAMKOU010000131.1 GCA_946414505.1 uncultured Clostridia bacterium
TCATGCTAAATTCCGCTACCTTTCCTACTGTGGAATTTACTTTGAGAATTTACGATCTATTTTGCGGCGGTTTCCATCCGTTAATCTTCAAATACCGACTGCATCAAACGCTGTATTTTTTTGCGGCGGTGTTCGGTTTCCTCGGCGTTGAGATAGCAACTGCCGGCCTCAAAGCGCAGAACGTCACCCTCCCTGATGTTTTTGGGGAGGGCGGTGCGGTCAAACACGGCGAAGGTGCCGTTTTCGCATTCCAGCACCGCTTTGTCCCCCTCAAATCTGTCTACCGTAAACCGTTTCATCAAACTGCCCTCTTAATGGACGGCATACCGGTGCTGACTGTCAGCGAGCTGCCGTCGGATGTTATAACCACTGTTTTGTCTTTGTCGGTGCGGTACACCGTGGAGCCCACCGCTTTCAGCGCCTTGAGCGTCTCTTTATGCGGGTGTCCGTAGTCGTTGTTTTTGCCGCAGGAGATCACGGTGATATCCGGGTCGATTGCCTGCACCAGCGTCTGGGTAGAGGATGTTTTGCTGCCGTGGTGCCCCGCCTTGAGAACATCTGATTTTAAGTCGGTTTTAATGGCGCTAAGTTCCTCTTTTTCCGCGTCGCCCGTCAGCAAAAAAGATGTGCTCCCGTAGGTGAGCTTAATAACAATGGAGCAGTTGTTGAGGTTATCCTCCACGATCTCCGACGGCGCGATAATGTCCACGCTGAGATCGCCGTCCTGTACGATCGTCACGCCTGCCTTGCCGTTTTTAACGGTGATCTTTTTGCTTTTGAGCGATTTCAGCAGGCTTTCATACAACGACGTATTGGCAGTGACCTTCGGCATAAACACCCTGCCGATGTCAAAATTGCGCACGATATACGGCATGGAGCCGATGTGATCGGCGTGCGGATGTGTCGCCACCAAATAGTCGATTCTTTGATAGCCTGCCTGCTCTATATAGTTGATAATACCCTCGCCGTGGTAGTTTTCGCCGGCGTCGATCAGCATGGTTTCCCCGTTGGGCAGCTCCGCAAAAATGGAGTCGCCCTGCCCCACGTCCAGAAAATGCACGATGAGGTCGTTGTCGTCCGTTACATAGATCGTGCAGGCGCTGCACAGCACTGCCGCGTACAGAACTGCAAGAAGGATGGTAAGTAATTTTTTCATAAACAAATCATCGGTTTCCTTTGTTGCATTACGCATTACGCATTACAAATTACGCATTATCAAGACGCCTTGCCGGTGTAGAGCTGATAATACTTGCCCTTTTGCTCCAACAGCTGTTCATGCGTGCCGCGCTCGATGATGCTGCCGTGCTCCAGCACGATGATACAGTCGGAGTTTTTGACGGTGGACAGGCGGTGCGCGATGACAAAGGTGGTTCTGCCCTTCATCAGCTTATCCATGCTCTCCTGCACCATCTTTTCGGTGCGGGTGTCGATCGAGCTGGTCGCCTCGTCCAGAATGAGCGCCGGCGGGTCGGCAACAGCGGCTCTGGCGATGGCGAGCATCTGCCGCTGTCCCTGGCTGAGATTGCCGCCGTCCGCCTTGATCATGGTGTTGTAGCCGTCGGGCAGCTGGCGGATAAAGCTGTCGGCGTTCGCGAGCTTTGCCGCCGCGATCACTTCCTCGTCGGTCGCATCGAGCCTGCCGTAGCGGATGTTTTCCATGATGGTATCGGAAAACAGGTTCGTTTCCTGCAATACAATGCCCAGGGAGCGGCGCAGGTCGGCTTTTTTGATTTTGTTGATGTTGATGCCGTCATAGCGGATCTTTCCGTCCTGAATATCGTAGAAGCGGTTGATCAAATTGGTGATGGTGGTTTTGCCGGCGCCGGTGGAGCCGACAAAGGCGATTTTTTGACCGGGCTTCGCATACAAGTCGATATGGTGCAGTACCATTTTGTCGTCGGTGTAACCAAAATCGACGTCATCCATCACCAAGTCGCCGCGCTGTGGCTTATACTCCACCTCGCCCGTCGCCTGATGGATGTGCTTCCACGCCCACAGACCGGTGCGTTTGTCGGTTTCGGTGAGCTTTCCGTCCTTGTATTCGGCGTTGACAAGGGTAACGTAGCCGTTGTCCTCCTCGCCCGGTTCGTCGAGCAGCGCGAAGATACGCTCCGCGCCCGCCAGCGCCATAACGATACTGTTAAACTGCTGGCTGACCTGGTTGATCGGCATGGAGAAGTTTTTGTTAAAGGTCAAAAAGCTGACGAGCGAACCCAGCGACAGGCTGAGCACAGGGATACCGCCGCAGGTCACGGCGAGCACGCTGCCCGCAATCGCGCACAGCACATAGCTGACGTTGCCGAGCTGACCGTTGATGGGCATGATGATGTTGGCGAACAAGTTGGCGTTGTAGGAGCTGTCAAACAGTTGGTCGTTGAGCGCGTTGAATTCCTCCATGCTCTTTTTTTCGTGATTAAACACCTTGACGACGCGCTGTCCCTTCATCATTTCCTCAATATAGCCGTTTTCCTTGCCGAGGTCGGTTTGCTGTGCGGTAAAATACCTGCCGCTTTGACCGGCGAGCTTGCGGGACACGGTCATCATCACCGCCACCATCGCCAGCGTGAGCAGCGTGAGCGGCAGGCTGAGCGCGATCATGCTGACAAGCGAAGCGACGATCGTGATGGCGCTGTTGAAGATCTGCGTCATGCTTTGGCTGATCATCTGACGCATGGTGTCCACATCATTGGTGTAGACGCTCATGATGTCGCCGTGGGCGTGGGTGTCAAAATATTTGATGGGCAGGCTTTCCATGTGGCGGAAAATGTCGTTGCGCAAATCGCGCATGGTGCCCTGTGTCACAAAAATCATAATGCGCGACTGGGTATATGTCGCCGCCGCGCCGATCAAATAGAACACCGCGACGCGTGCAATGGCAAAGAGCAGCGGAGAGAAATCAGCCGCCTCACCGCGTGCGACCTGCTCTACCATCGGAGTGATGTAATCGTCGATGAGCGACTGGATAAACAGCGTTCCCTGCACGCTTGCCAGCACGCTGACGATGATGCACAAAAACACAAAAATCATGTGTACCTTGTAGCGCTTAAAAATCAAGCCGAGCAGCCGCTTAAAGGTTTTCATACTCTTTTTGGGATCGTCGATTTTGGCGCGGGGCTGCCCCACTCTGCGCCGTCCGGGTTGCGGAGCCGGCATGTCACATCTCTCCTTTCTTGTCAAAGTCGCCGTTGCCCACGGTTTGGGCAATATAGGTCTCGCTGTAAATCTCACAGCTTTGCATCAGCTCGTCATGGGTGCCGACGGCGTTGATCTCGCCGCTGTCCATCACGACGATGCGATCGGCGTTTTCCACACTGGAAACGCGCTGCGAGATGATCAGCTTGGTGGTGTCGGGGATCTCCTCGGCAAACGCCCTGCGGATCTTGGCGTCGGTGGCGGTGTCTACCGCGCTGGTGGAATCGTCCAAAATCAAAATCAAGGGCTTTTTCAGGAGGGCGCGGGCAATGCAGATACGCTGCTTTTGACCGCCCGAAACGTTCGTGCCGCCCTGCTCGATTTTGGTGTGGTAGCCGTCGGGAAACTCGCTGATAAAGTCGTTGGCACAGGCGAGCTTGCACGCGGCGATACATTCCTCCTCGGTGGCGTTTTCATTGCCCCAGCGCAGGTTGTCGAGGATGGTGCCGGAAAACAGAACGTTCTTTTGCAGCACCACCGCCACCTTGTCGCGCAGCACCTCCAGATCGTAGCTGCGCACATCCTTGCCGCCGACCTTGACGCAACCGCTGTTGACGTCATAGAGTCTGGCAACCAAGTTGACAAGGCTGGTTTTGGAGCTGCCGGTGCCGCCGATGATGCCGATGGTCTCGCCTGAGCGGATATGCAGGTCAATATGGTTGAGCACCGGCTTCTCGCTGGTTTCGCTGTAGCTGAACACCACGTCCTCAAAGTCAATGCTGCCGTCGGGCACATCGGTATCGGGATGCTCGGGGTTGGCGATCGTCGCCTTTTCATCGAGCACCTGCGCGATACGTCTGCCGCTGGCGAGGCTCATGGTGATCATGATAAAGATAAACGCGATCATCATGAGGTTCATGAGGATATTCATGCAGTAGGCGAGCATACTTGTCAGCTCGCCCGTTGTCAGGCTGCCGCCGACGATCATCATTGCACCGAACCAGCTGATCGCGATGATCGACGCGTAGATGGTGATCATCATCAAAGGCGAAACGGACACCATCATTTTTTCCGCCTTTAAAAACAGCGTGTACAAATTGAGCGTTGCGCGTTCAAATTTGGAGATCTCATGGTGCTCGCGCACAAACGCCTTGACCACGCGAATAGAGCTGACATTTTCCTGTACGCTGGCGTTCAGCTCGTCGTACTTTTCAAACACCAGTGTAAAATACTTGTGCGTTTTGCGGATCAAAAAGAAGAGTACCACTCCCAAAAATGCGACCGCGACCAGATAAATGCTGGCGAGCTGTGCGTTGATGAGCAGCGTAATGGTCATGGCAACCACCAAGCTGATTGGTGCGCGGAAGCAAATGCGCAAAATCATTTGATAGGCGTTTTGCACATTGGTGACGTCGGTCGTCATGCGCGTCACCAGTCCCGCGGTAGAAAAACGGTCGATGTTGGCAAAGGAAAAGGTTTGGATGTTCTTAAACATCGCTGCGCGCAAATTGCGTGCAAAGCCCGCTGACGCCTTGGCGCCGAACACGCCGCCCATCGCGCCGCCCAGCAGCGCCGCCAGTGCGCACAAAAGCATCAAGCCGCCCATCAGCAGAATATGTCCCATATCGGGCGAGGGTATCTCCACTCCGTTTTGCATCACCGTGTGGTTGATTCCGTTGTCGATCATAGAGCTGATCAGCAACGGGATCAGCATTTCCATAATGACCTCCAGTATCATAAACAGAGGCGTGGCAACGGACGCCTTGACATATCCTCTGATATGTACCGCTAATGTTTTCAGCATACTATCACCTTTTACATGTAATTAATTATATTATACTACAAATGACAACGAATGACAATAGGCAAAATCAGCGCTGCGCCTGTCTGCGCACCGTATTCTGCGTTGCAGATTTTGCCGATTCGGCATACAAGCCGCAGCGAAACCGCCGTCGCCTGACCGCATTTCGTGTATCGAAGTATAGAGGCAACACCGCACAATTCGCGGTGCACGCCTTGCTTGCATCTTATTCCGTCATA
>CAMKOU010000132.1 GCA_946414505.1 uncultured Clostridia bacterium
AGACATCCATTTTTCGGTATGTGCATCCAGATAGTCCGCCTGCACGCCGACGTGACCGACGGGATAGTGGTCATCGGCGCCCGACCATCTCACTGCCGTACACACAAAGCGGTCACAGGAGCTGGTGATGTCGTCGCCCTCCATCGAGAGCTCAAATGCGTCGAGATAGATTTTTTTGCCGGGGGCATACAGGCCGTCGCCCTTGTGCTCGTATGCCATGGTGACAGCCGCCTGCGCAATGGTGGCGTTGCCGTCGGGAATGTTGTTGAGGGTGGTTTCAAACTCTGCCAGCTCGCGCTGCAGCATGGACACATCGTTGATGTCTACCTTGCCGTTGTTGTCGGCGTCCGCCGTAAAAAACGCCCAAAAGCTGTCGCAGCGCGCCAACTCGGCGAGGATCCGCTGCATGTGGGTAGCGTCATCGACGGAGATACTGCCGTCCATGTCGGCGTCGCCCTTGCGGTAGGCGCGGTCGACCGCAGACGCGGTTACAGCGGAAAGCGCCAGCAAGGTAAGCGCACACAAAATGCTTACAATACGTTTCAAAAAATTCCTCCTGTCGGATTAATGTATGACTATTATAATGAAGAAAGCCGTAATTGTCAAGTTTCAGGGGCGGAGAGGGGAAACCGCGGCAAAAAGACCGCACCGTGCGGGTGCGGTCCATCATACGCTTACAGCTGCGTATTAAATAAATTGCGCAGTTGGTTCACCAGATCCTCCGAATCGGCATTGATCATCGCCGCTTCGTTGATGTTGGAAAGACGCGTCAGCTCCTTGGTGGGTGTGGAGCCTTCGCTGAGATTGTAGCCGATGGCATACACGGGTATTTTCAAACCGCCGACGATCGGCGCGATGCGGTCGAGGCTGTAGCCGCGGTTTTGGTCGCCGTCCGACAGCACGAACAGCATCATTTTGGCGTTGGGTATTTCCGCCTTTTTGTCGATCATCATCTTCATGGCGACCAATATGGCGTCGTAGGTGGCGGTGGCGTCCTCCACGGTCAGTGCCTTGACAGCGCCCGAAAAGTAGGATTTTTGCTGCTCGTCAAACTTTTCGATCGGCAGCTCAATGTGTACGTTGCTGGCGTAGGACACCAGTCCGATGTAGTTGGAGGAGCTGATATAGGATTTCGCGGCAAGCAGCGATTGCTTCAGGCTCTTGATCGGCGTGCCGTCCATCGAGCCGGAAATATCGGTGACGAACACCGCGATGATCGGCTGACCGCCGTCCTTCGCTTCCTTCCAAATGCTTTGGGCGGCAAGATAGCCTGCGCCGTCCAAGCCGGTTTTTTGACTTTTGTAGTCGTCGTGCTTGCCAAAGCCCTTGTCCTTGCCCAGCTGCTGCGCTTCGCTGTCCAGGCAAAAGTCCTTAAACAGCTTTGCCGCTTCCTTTTCCTCGTCGGACACATAGTCAAAGGTGTACAGCGGATGGTCGTGCCGGATGCCGAACGGGGTGTACACATAGTTTTTCAGCTCGGGCTTGTTGATGTACGCCTGTTCCTCCATGACCATCGCCTTGATGATGCCCTTTTGCGCCTGATTGACCAGCACACCCGTGGTGTAGGCGACCGGCGGCGACTGCTTTTGATAGTCGAGCAGCTTTTGCTGGGCGGTTTCCGACAGCGGATCGCTGTTATCAAAGGCGTACAACGCCGACGCCAGCGCGTTCAAGCCGGTCGCCGAGGTGTAGGGGTTGGTGTAGGCAAAGGTGAGGTCGCCCGCGAGCGACGCTTCGATCACCTTGTCCAGCGTGGCGGTTTTGTATTTGGCGATAAAGGTGTCATAGGTTCCCTTTTCCATCAAAATACCGGCGGTGTTGCCGAGGATCTTGTCGGACAACAGCTCTACCGCCGTGCCCTTGGCTTTCAGCATGTCGCCCCATGCGTAGCTCGACGGTATATACAGCTGCGGACGGTAATCGCCCTCGGTGATGTAGGTCAGGGTTTCGCCCGAGGCGATCTTGCGCACGGTGACGCTGACGGTTTTGTTGCCGACCGTTTGGCGCTCGTTGTTGAAGCGCTCGGCGATCACGTTGATCCAGTCGTCGGGCGCGCTGCCGCTCAGCTCGCTGGGCGCGGCGATCTCCAAATTGATGTCGCCCTTGCCCTGCACGGTGATAGGGAAGGTTTTGATGTCGGCGAGCGCCTTGTTTTCGGTGTCGTCGTCATAAATATCCATCCGCGGCGTTTTGGTGTCGGTGTTGATTTTGCTGTTAAACGCGTTCAGCTCGGTGATGGCTTCGTCGTAGGAATAAACCTTTTCGTCGCCCTCCTCATATTTGGTGCAGCCGGTGAGAGGGGCAAGCAGCAGTGCCGCGGCAAGCGTTCCGCTTAAAATGGCTTTAGTGAGTTTCATGTGAAGGTTCCTCCGTTGATTGGCGCATGACCTTGATCCAAGCCTTCAGCTCGCTCATATCGGTCACGCCGTTTTGCTGGTAATTGTTGATGTAATTGACCGCATAGTGAATGAGAGTGTCCACATTTTGCAGCTCGTTATCGTTGTCCGCCAGCGATTTGGCAATGATTTGGTTGTCAAAGTCGGATAGATCGTCCGAACCGTCCTCCACCAAAATGCAGCAGTTGATGATGTTGCGCATGTTGCGGCACATCCGCGTTTCCGCGTCGTCGATCACCGTAACGGTGTTGTCTAAATAGGTGGCGTCGTTGGCGCTCAACAGCGCGGCATAGCGCGCCTGCAGCTTGTCCATTTTATCCATTTGCGAAAGGCATCGGTCGATCAACTGGCTCAGCTTGGGATTGTTTTCTTTAAGATCCGTCAGGCGTTCCCTTGTTTTGACGGGATTCAGGCTGTCCTTGGCATATTCGGCAAAGGTTTTGCGCCGTTCCGCATTGGCGCCGTCGATCCGCTTTTGAAAGCTGGTGTTGGCGATCAGGTGCAGTACATCGGGCACAAAGCCGCCGATCATGGTCGCCGCACCTGCGCCTGTCGCGATGATGGCAGCGATTTTCAGGAACGAAAGGGCGCGCACGCCGGCGGAAATGATCAGCGACGCGCCCGCAAAATGGGTGATGCAAATGCCCGTAATACCCAGTGCGAGTAAAACCGCGCCGATGATTTTCGGAATTTTGGACATGAGTAGCTCCTTTTTATATTGCTTTGCCGCGTACAGACAGCTCCGCACGCGGCATCGGTTGTATTCTTGGCAACACCGCACAATTCGCGGTGCACGCCTTGCTTGCATCTTATTCCGTCATAGTGTCCAAAAATCAGCACGCATACGTCAGTATGCGCACTGATTATTTGTACACTCTGACGAAAAATCTGGCTGCGCAATCCGCACACCTGAATCGTGCGGTATTGCCTATTGTCTTTTGGCGGTGGCGGACAAAACGCCCTGCACCAGCTCCTGCTCGGACTGCGCAATGACCTTTACCGCGTTTTGACGGTCGCGCTGTCCCTGCTGTTCGATGGCGATGTAATCGAGCACCGCGCCGGTGACTTCCTTGTTGACATAGTCGATGGTTTCGATGTCGATGATGCTGCGCTGCGACGCCTTGGCGGATTCCACCACGGACATATGGAACTGCTCCGCCTGCTCCTTGAGCATACGGTTGGTCAGATCGTCCACGGCGTTGCTTGCCTCCACCGCCTGCATATTGTTGTTGATGGCGATGGACATCGCGATTTTTTTGCGCCACAGCGGCATGGTGTTGACGATGCTGGATTGCAGCTTCATCGCCATATCCATATCGTTGTGCTGGATCATTTTGATCTGCGGCGCCGATTGCAGACAGTTGGTGCGCGTCAGGCGCAGGTTGTGCACCTGCTTGTCGAACTGGTCGCACTGCTTGGCAAATTCATCCGCCTTCATCGCGTCCTCGGGCAAGCCGGTTTGCTGCGCCGTGGCGTACAGCTGCGGCAGCTCCTCGTTGCGCGCCTTGTCCAGCGCCAGCTCCGCCGCCTTGATGTAAAGGGTGAGCGCCTTAAAGGTCTCCCAGTTCTCGTTATAGAGGTCGTCGAGCATGGCAATATCCTTTTGCAGCACCAGCTTGTGACCTTCCAGCTGCTTTTCGATGCGCTCCAGCGTCTTTTCGGCGCTCTCGTTGCGCGTGCGGACGGTGAGCGCCTTGCCCTTTACCTTTTGCATAAAGCGCTGGATAAAGCCGCCCTTGTCCTCGCCGCCGGAAAGTCCGTTCATGGCGCCGACCATCTCGATCAGCAGCGAGGAGACCTCGCCGGTGTTCTTGGTCTTGACGTCCTGCAGGGTTTTGGTGGCGATGGAGGCGGACTGCTTTTGGATCGTCGCGCCGTAGTTCATCACGATTTCGGATTTATGGATGTCGATTTTATCGGAAAACTGTTCGATCTGCGCTTGCTCCTCGGGGGTGAGGCGTTCCACCTCCGCCAATACGCTTTCGGTGGTAACGGCAGGAGTGACTGCGGTTTCCGCAGCAGTTTCCGCGCCGTCCAGTACGAGATCAATAGCCATGGGAAAAAACTCCTTTACATTAAATTGCCTACATTATAGCATAAACCGATAAGGCTTGCAATGCTATTTTGCGAATTGTAACGGAAAATACAAAACTGTCATTGCATTTTTGTCTGCAATGACAGTTTAACGGTTCTTATTTATTGATCCGCGCCACGCCGGAGTCGATGGCGGCTTGCTTGACCGCTGCGGCGACCGCCTTGCCCACACGCGGGTCAAAGGCATGAGGAAGGATGTAGTCGGCGCTCAGCTCGCTGTCGTCGATGATGTTCGCCAGCGCATAGGAGGCGGCGATCTTCATCTCCTCATTGATGTCGCTTGCGCGGCAGTCCAGTGCGCCGCGGAAAATACCCGGGAACGCGAGCACATTGTTGATTTGGTTCGGGAAATCGCTTCTGCCGGTGCCGACGACCGCCGCGCCGGCTTCCTTCGCGAGGTCGGGCATGATCTCCGGGGTAGGATTCGCCATCGCGAACAAAATCGCGTCCTTGTTCATGGAGCGCACCATGTCCTGGCTGACGCAGCCGGCGGCGGAAATGCCGAGGAATACGTCGGCGCCCTGCATCGCGTCGGCAAGCGTGCCGGTTTGATGCGCCAGATTGGTGATCTCCGCCATCTCGCGCTTGACGGCGTTCAGGCGTTCGTCGCCCTTGCAAATAATGCCCTTGCTGTCGCACATGGTGATGTGCTTGACGCCCATGTTCATCAGGTGCT
>CAMKOU010000133.1 GCA_946414505.1 uncultured Clostridia bacterium
GGTCGATCTCCTCCTGCGGCAGATCGCGGCAGTGGCGGTCATAGCCGCCGCCGACGGTTTTGGCCTGGAGCTTTTCCAGCCGCTCCTTGGTACAGAAGCAGCGGTAGGCTTTGCCCTCTTGGATCAGCTGTTCGGCGTAGGGGAGATACATGTCCTTGCGCTCGGACTGCACATAGGGACCGAAGTCGCCGCCGATGTCGGGACCTTCGTCGTGCTGCAAGCCCGCCAGCTGCATGGTGTCGTAGATCATGTCCACCGCACCCTCCACCAGGCGCTCCTGGTCGGTGTCCTCGATGCGCAAAATAAACTTGCCGTTTTGCGATTTCGCCACCAAATACTCGTACAGCGCCGTGCGCAGATTGCCCACGTGCATAAAGCCCGTCGGGCTGGGCGCAAAGCGCGTGCGAACCAATTTGTCACTCATTGCTTTTTCCTCCAATAAAATATGCTATACTTTAATAGTATAGCATATCATAGGCGGTAATTCAATATTTAATTCCAATGAAATGTGGTTATTACCGGTAATCGGCAAGTGGTTGGGTTATCAGTTATCTGTTGCATATAAAGGTTCGCTATCCAATCGTAGGGGCGACCATCGGTCGCCCGCTGCACCGCGCTGTTCTATCGCACCGTGCTTTCATAGGAAAAGGTGATTTCCTATCCGCAGGCGACCAATGGTCGCCCCTACAACAGAAGGAAAATGACGCATTAATAGCTGAACCCGAGCACCTTGCCGACGGATTTGGCGTAGACCTGCCATTCCTCTTTCTTTTCCTTGAGGCGGCGTGCGCCCTTGCGGGTGAGGTGGTAGTATTTGCGCTTGCGGTTGTCGGCTTCCTCCCAGTAGCTTTCCAGGCAGCCCTCTTCTTCCAGCGCGTGCAAAATGGGGTAGAGGGTACCCTCCTTCAGCGCAAACACGTCATCGCTTTTCAGCTGGATCTCCTTGATGATCTTGTAGCCGTAAAGGTCGCTGCCTTGCAGCACGCTGAGCACCAGCGTCGCGGTGCTGCCTTTGATCAATTCTTTACTGATAGTCATATGCAATATCCTCCTGTCCGAAATCATAAGTGTCATTTCCACCACTGTATATCCAAATGGTTTTGCCGTCCTTTTGGACGGGATGAAAGGCGATGCTTTGTGTATCGCCGTTTTCGGTCAAAAACATGAACTGTATAGAGCCGCCGCCGGCAGAGCTGCCTTGTTGGGTGACGGAAACCGCTTTCGCAAACCAGTCGGTTTGCAGAAAATCCTCCAGGGAAACGCTGCTTTGGTCGGAGAGCTGCGCGCGCTCCCCGGCGGTGATGCGTGTGTTGCGGTTCAATAACGACAAATCGCTTGCGAAGTCAGTGACGGAGAAGCCGTACATGCCGAAATCACCGGCATTTGGCGCGTTCAAGGTGAAGGCGTCACCATACGACGCATACAGCAGCGTGTTGTTTGTCGATACATCGGCGTTGAAATACTGTTGCGGCAGTGCATCTGCTTTGAAATACGGCTGATACTTGTCTTGCGTCACCACAGCGCGTATGTCGCCGGGCTGCCGGCAGACCAGTTCGATCAGCTCCCTGCGCTCCTCCTGTGCGGCTCTTTGTTTTTCCGGCAAAGAAAGGACAGCGGCGACCGTTCCCGACGCCATCAGCAGGAGGTTGGCGCACAGCAGGATGCCTGCCGCCGTTTGAAAGAGCCTGACGCCCACGCGCAGGTGTCGGGTGCGGCGCATCCTCTCTTGCAGGTGGATCCCGAGAAATACAGCCGCAGCCCACAGCACCAGCACGGCAAAAATGACGGTGGCGCCGACGGCAAAGGCGGGCTTTGCCGCCCACGGCGTGTACTGATAGGCGAAAACGCGGTCGGCGTAGCCGTCAAAGCCCTTGGTCAGCAGGGTGAACGCCGCGTAAACAGCGGGTTGAAACAGACCGAACGGCGATTGCGTTTGGCTTTTGAGCATGGTTATCACGAAATAAAGCAACAAACCGATCCCCACGGCAGCGGCAGTCAGCTTGTCCCGGCGCTTGTGCGCGCGCAGGAGCAGCACGGCAAAGCCGGTGATACAGCCAAAGGACAGGAAATCTATTCCGATGCTGTGGAACACCGCAAACAGGTGCTCGCTGCCGTAGCAAAAGGGATTCGACCAAAACAAAGCGACGGACAAAAAGGCAAGTAAAAAAACGGTAGCAATCACACGCAGCGGCGTGATTCTCCGTGTAAGGTGCAGGGCGTTGAGCGGCACGGCGCAGTCGTCGGGCGCGCCCATGTCCTCCTCCGCCTTTGCCCAAGCCTCGTCCTCGCTGTAGCCAAGGTCGAGATAGTAGTCGCGCTTGTCGAGCAAATGGCTTTCCAGCTCCTCGCTGATGGCGCTGCGCACGGTTTTGTTTTCAATTTTATCCAAAACGGATGAAAGATAGATGGTATTCATGGTACTCTCCTATGCATTGATTTGCTACATACATTGGAATCCTATGTATGTAGCATAGCATATTGTCAGGGATTTGTCAAGGGGTGCCGAAAAAATAAAAAGCGGCGTTTGCCTAAAACAAACGCCGCCGAAAAAATCTGAAAACTGACCGCTGGCCGCTGGCTACTGACTGGTTACTTTGGTAAACATATACGCGGTGGTTTGCCCGTTGTAGTCCAGCTTGAGGGTCAAAATGCCGTGGTCGTAGCTCAGCTTTTGGTTTTTGCTGCCGTATTGGATGTCCACCGAGGTTTCGTGGAAGGTGTAGCGTCCTTCGTTGGAAATGCCGCCGATAATGATTTTACACTTGCCGTCGGGGTAAAAGTTGATGGCAAAGTCCTTGTTTTCGGTATTGAGGTCGCTGTAGGAAATGGTAGTGCCGTTGATGGAAACGGTGCTGGGTTTCCATTCACCGATCAGATCCGAAGTGTCCGCACCGCCGCAGCCTGCCAGCAGCGCCGCGGTGCATATATAAAAGGCGATCAAAAAAACCGCCGCCGTTTTTTTCATGTTGCTGCCTCCAAAGTGAGATGTCCTTATTCTATCATGATTTTGTGAATTCGTCAATGCTTATTCTTTTTTGACTGTTTTGCAGGAGTTAGCGGCGACTTCTTTCAAATCGTATCTGTTTTTGGTGTTTTCGGCAGGTTTTCGGGGCAGTATTGCATGGATTTGCCGAAAAAACTGCATAATGTGCGGCTTATTTGTCCACACGGCAATATTGACAAGTCACGGAATTCTGTGGTATGATAGTAAAGTAATAAATCACAAAGAAAGAGGCTTTATTATGGCAAATATTGATTTATCCAAATACGGTATCAACGACGTAAAAGAGATCGTTTACAATCCTTCTTATGAGCAGTTGTTTGAGGACGAAACGGATCCCGCGCTGGAAGGCTTTGACAAGGGTCAGGTGACCGAGCTCGGCGCCGTGAACGTGATGACCGGCATCTACACCGGCCGTTCGCCCAAAGACAAGTTTATCGTGATGGACGAAGTGAGCCGCGACACCGTTTGGTGGACGACGCCCGAATATCCCAACGACAACCACCCCGCTTCCGAGGAAACGTGGGCTGCCTGCAAAAAGCTGGCGGTCGAAGAGCTGAGCGGCAAAAAGCTGTATGTGGTCGATTGCTTCTGCGGCGCCAATAAGGATACCCGCATGGCGGTGCGCTTTATCATGGAGGTCGCATGGCAGGCGCACTTCATCAAGAATATGTTCATCAAGCCCACCAAGGAAGAGGAAGAGACCTTTGAGCCGGACTTTGTCTGCTACAACGCCTCGAAAGCCAAGGTGGAAAACTATGCCGAGCTGGGACTCCACTCCGAAACCGCCGCGCTGTTCAATGTTAACAGCCGCGAGCAGGTGATTTTGAACACATGGTACGGCGGCGAAATGAAAAAGGGTCTGTTCTCCATGATGAACTACTACCTGCCGCTGCAGGGCATCGCTTCCATGCACTGCTCCGCCAACACCGACATGAACGGCGAAAACACCGCGATCTTCTTCGGCTTGTCCGGCACCGGCAAAACCACCCTGTCCACCGATCCCAAGCGTCTCCTCATCGGCGACGACGAGCACGGCTGGGACGACAACGGTGTGTTCAACTTTGAGGGCGGCTGCTATGCGAAGGTCATCGGTCTGGACAAGGAAAGCGAGCCCGACATTTACAACGCCATCAAGAGAGACGCGCTGCTGGAGAACGTCACCGTTGCCGAGGACGGCACCATCGACTTTGACGACAAGAGCGTGACCGAAAACACCCGTGTTTCCTATCCCATCGAGCACATTGAAAAAATTGCCAAGAATGTCAACAAGATCTCGTCCGGCCCTGCTGCCGAAAACGTGATTTTCCTGTCTGCGGACGCATTCGGCGTATTGCCGCCCGTGTCGATCCTGACGCCCGAGCAGACGCAGTACTACTTCCTGTCCGGCTTCACCGCCAAGCTCGCCGGCACCGAGCGCGGCATCACCGAGCCCACGCCCACCTTCTCCGCTTGCTTCGGTCAGGCATTCCTCGAGCTGCATCCCACCAAGTATGCCGAGGAGCTTGTCAAGAGAATGCAGAAGAGCGGCGCGAAGGCATATCTGGTGAACACCGGCTGGAACGGCACCGGCAAGCGCATCACCATCAAGGACACCCGCGGCATCATCGACGCGATCCTCGGCGGCGACATCAAGAACGCGCCTACCAAGACCATTCCGTATTTCAACCTTGAGGTTCCCACCGAGCTGCCCGGCGTTGACACCGGCATCCTCGATCCCAGAGACACCTACGCCGATCCCACCGAATGGGACACCAAGGCAAAGGACCTCGCCGCAAGATTCATCAAGAACTTCGACAAATACACCACTAACGAGGCAGGCAAGGCACTTGTCGCTGCAGGTCCGCAGCTTTAATGCTGAAGGTATAAGTAAGACGCTGTTATAATTTTTCGATAAGAAAGACCGGTTCATCATGAGCCGGTCTTTTTGGCGCACCGAACGCGCAGGTCACAAGAAAGAGCGGAGCTCTCCGATGTGCGCCTGCTCCACGTCGAGCATTTTTTTGGCGAGCAGGG
>CAMKOU010000134.1 GCA_946414505.1 uncultured Clostridia bacterium
CGAGGTAAGGCTGTCGCCTTGCCGAGATTTTTTGGGCAAGCTGACGGAATAATATTCAAGCAAGCCGTGCGCTTTGAATTGTGCGGTGTTGCCTTTACCTTTATAAATGGTTATTTGAAGCGTCTGTTGTCCCCTCTTGCTCCTTGCTTTTTTGCTGCAGCTCGTTAAGCTCCCTCACCTGCTTTTTAAAAATCGCAAACATGATCAGCCAGATGATAAAGAAGCCTACGATTTGGATGCCGGATATCATCAGCAGCGTTTCGAGCTTGCTTACCCAGCCGAGCAGGAGCGCGATCGGGATAAACAGCAGGACGATCAGCGCGCAGTGCAGCGCCGTCGCCACTGCCAGCGGCATCCGTTCGATCTCATAGAAGGACATCCCGGCAAAGCAAACCGCGCCGTAGAGTCCGGAGAAAAGGCTTTGCAGCAGCATGGCGGCTGTACCGCTGCCGCCTGCCAGCCCGAGCAGCCGCGGCGACGCGAAGGTGACGCCGCCTGTATCCGCGTTTCCGGTCAGGAATGCGATCACGTTGCCGACGACGATGCCGATCAAAAAGCCGATCCCTGCCATTTTTAAGGTTTTCTTTAACATAGATATCCCTCCTCTCCGGAGAGCCGCCTTTTGATCAGCGGGATATACCGCCGCGACGCCCACGTTTCCGTTCCGTCCTCAAATTCGATGCGGAGGGTACCGCCGACGGTAAAATCATATTTGCGCACCATGCTGAGATTGATCAGCTCGAAGCGCGACACACGCAGGAATTTGCGGCTGAGGCGCTTCTCCATGCTTTGCAGGCTTTGTTTGGCACAGTACATGCCGCCGGTTGCCGTGATGCGCACATTTTTGCCGTCCGCCGATACAAGGATGATCTCTTCTTCGCCGATCACACAGGAGCAGTTGGATTTGTCCAGTACGGTAAGCTTTGCCGTTTCGCGACCCGACAGCTTTTCCATCAAAGCCGCGACCTGCTCGTCCTTTTCATCCGCGCGGATCACGATATCTATGTGATCCGCCGTTTCGTCCCTTTCAAAGCGGACGCGGATCTTCTTCATGCGCCAACGCCCTCCTTCCCTGTTTTGTACGAATTCTTGATATCAATACGCTATAATTATAGTAAATATAACAGAACAAATCAAGCTGTTCTGCGCAAGCGGTATGCAACGGGGAACAAACGGTATGTTCCGCGCCAAACCCGTCCGAATGGGTTTCGGATGATCGTATCCGGCAGATAAACAAAGGGGCTGCCGTCCGATCCTTCGATCGGGCAGCAGCCCCTGTTAGGTTAGTTTTTCGGCGGCATGGCGTCAGGCTGGGTTTCGTCGCTCTCCAGCAAGGCGATCGCCTCCCTGTATTTTTCGGCGCGCGCAAGATCGTCCTCGGTGACCGTATCCAAACGGCTGAGATCGCTGTTGTGCTGCAGATCCGCCAGCTTGACCCGTTTGGCAAGGGGATCGGCGCGGAGGCGGCGGACATAATCCATATAGGGGATGCCGTCGTCATGCGTCATCAGCGCGACCGCCTCGATCACCGCTTCGGGAAACCCCTCGCGCCGCAGATCGCTGAGCGACACACCGGCGTCCTCCACCGTGTCGTGCAGCAGCGCCACGCAGACGGCATACGGATCGTCCATCTGCTCCGCCAGATGAAAGGGGTGATAGACATAGGGCATTCCGCTTTTATCGGTTTGGTTTTTATGCGCTTCAAAGGACAGCTTCAGCGCTTTTTTGGTCAGTGGCGTGTAGAGCACGGCGACTCCTCCTTTTTCGTAGGGTAAAATTCATATGTTCGTATCGCGTGCGGCGCAGAATGGCAGGCGCCGCCGGGCTCCGTATGCGTGCCGTTCTTTTCCGCTTCCGCTGACAGCGGTTCAGGGAGCGGTATAACGGCGTCGTAAAACGGTTATACAAACTGCCCGACGGGGCAATCCGTTTCAAATTCCGCCAAGTACCCTTGCAGGGCAGTCGCGTCCGCGATCGTTATCTCGCCTTCGCCGTCGATATCGGCGGTGAGCAGCGCTGCTCCTGTCAAAAGCTCGATACACGCTGTATGGCGCTGTATGGCGGTGACGTCCTTGATGTTGATCTTGCCGTCAAGGGTGACGTCGCCGAGCATGTATCGCTGCTGCAAAACCGCTTCTCCGTCGCCGTTGAGCACGACCATACAGCCGCTGTCGTTGGCGGTGAAATTAGCCGCGCCGCCCTTTCCGTTCAGTCCTGTGGTGAACGCGGTGCCGACAGGCGCGTTTGTACCTACGCCGATGACGGCGTTCCCCGTCAGTTCATCCGCTATCGTGAGGGTGTTTTCACCGTTGATGAACACGTCGCCGGCGTTTCCGCCTGCGGTGTTGCCTGTTATAACGGGCGATCCGGCAAGACTGAACGTGCCGCCGCTGTAGAACACGCCGCCGCCGTTGCCTGCGGCGCTGACGTTGTTGGTAACGGTGCCGTTTTGGACATTCAGCGTGCCGTTTGTCCAAATTCCGCCGCCGTCCGCCGCGGACTTGTTGCCGGTAACGGTAATGTTTTGGAGCGTCAACGCGCCGGAATTGAGGATGCCGCCGCCTGCCGCGGTATGGTTGCCGCCGGTGACCGTGCCGTTGCCGGTAACGGTCAGGCTGCCGAGGTTGGTGATAACGTTGCCGTCCGCTGCGGCGCTCCTGTCCGCGAGACCTCTGTCCAGGGTATACCCGCCGAGGTCAAGGGTGATCGCCTTGCCTTGCGGAACGGTCAGCGCGGTGTCGGTGTCCAGCGCCATACAATCGTTGAGCAGCCGGATGAGGTCGCCTTTTTCGGCTGTGTCGATCTGTGCCTGCAGCGCCGCCCATGAATCCACCTGATAGGTGTTGCCGTAGTCAATGAGAACAAGATCAGAGTTTTGCGTGGTGTTGCCGCAGCTGACCGCACAGTAAACGACCGTATCCTTGAGGCTGTCCTTTTCGCTTCCGTCTATTTCAACGGCGCAGCTGCTGCGGAACCTGCCGTCGCTGCCGGGCGCCGCAAGCGTTTCTTCCGCGATCACTTCCCAACTGTCCGTGCTGATGCTGTGTTTCTTCCATTGGAATGTGACGCTGCTGTCCGCGGGGTGGAAGTCCGGCGAGGTTTCCGCCTCTATGTCAAATACCGCGGTTTCGTCGATTTCGTTCCGCGTCATCCGGTAGGTGACCGGCTGCTTGGTGATCATGATGTTTTTGTTGATATCGTCAACGTCCGCGATCGTTGCCGAAAGGCTGATGGTGCCTTCCAGCGCGGTGTTGATTTCTCCGCCCGTCTGACGATACGCCGGTGCGAGATAGAAATTCAGATTTTCCGTCCGGTAATCGTTCGCGCCCAGGTGGAGCGTGTAGGTAGTGTAATGCGAGTCCGGATCGGCGCCGATGATGCCCTCTTTGTTTTGGAGATGGAGCCTTCCGATTTGGTTTTCATTGGCGTCTTCCATATAGATATTGTAGCCGTCCGCCTTGCGGTTCGGATTGCGGTTGACGGTATCCCATATCAGCGTGACGTCCAAGGAACCGTCATTGTTTTTTCTGACCGACTGCAGCGAAAAATGCTGCGGCTGTTCGGGCGGAAGGATATAGTGCAGATCGGCGGGCGAGGAATACCGGCTGATCTCTCCGGTGACGCCTGCCATTTGGGTATAGAAGCTGTGTGCAAATACACCCATGGTGCCGCCGCCCTTGCAGTCGGTCGGATAGCACACGGAATAGGCGCTGTAGTCATACCATGTCCCGTCCTCAACATCGTAATGGCTGACCTTTTCACCGTTGCTGTAGGTTTCTTCATCCGCTTCAAAGGTCAGGCTGCCGAGCAGCTGATTCGCCGGCGTCGGCGGATAGTAGGTCGTGCCGAAGGAAACGCCGTCCATGCTGCCGGTTCCTTCGGTTTTGGCAACATCCCCTGCAAAGGCGATGCCGCCGTCCATTTTGAAGAATTTGGCTTCTACGCCGAACTTAACGCCGAGCTGCAGGGCGATCGAATTGCCTGTTTCGGTGGTGGTGCCGTAGCCGAATTCTATTTCGGTCCCCACCAGGCTCAGCGATTCGTTGTTGACGACGTCGGCTTCTACCACTGCGTTGGTGGTGGCGTCCGGCGCAAGGGTTTGTCCGATCGCGTCCACAAGGCTGTGATCATACGCCGCAGGATCGCCCCGGGTCGCTTTCGGAAGCTTGGTGACGTCGATCTTTTCCAGCTTGAGGTCGTCGGAAACGACTTCGTCCCCTTGCTTGTCTACCGCTTCATTATAACGGCTGACAGGTATTTCCGTAAAGATAGGCTCCTCCATCATGGTGTACTCGACGACGTCGCGCTGGATCTTGCCGGTTTCGGAGCCGGACGCATACGCCGCGTCGGAGGCGGCCAGGGCTTCCGCGGAGGGCTTGGCGGTATAGACCTCATAGACATTGACGATGATGGGGGTCACGTAGCAAACCACACAATCTTCCTCTAATTCCATGTCGAGCGACCGGGTGAGCAACCTGTCGTGGGACCACGTTTTATTTTTGAGATGCTTCCATTCCGCTTCGCCGGCAACCTGCGCTGAGATCGCCTTAACGCCTCCGCCTGCCGCGGCTTCGGCACATACGCCGGCGCCCCATTCCAAAGCGGAATCCTCGGAATTGCCTACGATCAGACTGAAATCATACGCAAACATCCTGTTCGCCTCTTTATAATAGGGCGGGATCTGAAGGATCGCGTAAAGCGCCGGCGCGGAATAGCTGCAATAAGAGCCCATCCAGCGGTAAACGGCGGTGTCCTGCTCGGTGTCGATGAAGGTGACGGACAGGGAGGAGCCGTGCGAACGGTTGTCTCTTTCGTAAAAATAGTTGTCATGTCCTTTTACTTCCCAGCTGCCGCCGGCAGCCGCTGAATGATTCGTTTAGGCATGAAATGCACCTCCTGTAATAGTATGTTTATATTTTACAACTTTTCAAGCGGAATTGCAACAACAAACAAATTTTTAAAAAAACTTGAAAAAACCCGTTTTTTTGTCCCCTTTTTGTCCCGGTCCGTTTGCT
>CAMKOU010000135.1 GCA_946414505.1 uncultured Clostridia bacterium
GCGTATCCTTGGCGTCGCAGTTAACGATGATCTTCTTTTCTACATTGTCGATAACTGCGACGCCAAGGTGCGTATCCTTGGCGTCGCAGTTAACGATGATCTTCTTTTCTACATTGTCGATAACGTCGATACCCTTAACGGTGTATCTCTTGGTATCTTCCTTGGCAGCCTCGGCGATTTCGTTGAATTCATTGCGGTGCACAACGACCATTCTGTAAACGACGGTGCCGGCGATGCCGTTGTCCTTACCGTCATAAATGCCGTTTTCCCAGTTGACAGCACACATCTGGAAGGGGTATTCCTGACCGACTACAACTGCCTTCATCTCGCCGCCGTAGTAAACGGTGCCGTCGGGGAACGCAACTGCCATCTTTTTGGGGGCGTCGATGCGAATGCTGACCGTTTCGCCCTCCGCAGCGGGAACGTCGGGATCAGCGGGCTCATCGGGAACAGAGGGCACCTCAGGTGCAACGGTTTCCTCGGGAACTACCTCGGGCGCCTCCTTGGGAAGAGCCTTTACGAAGTGGCTGTACGCGCCTTCAATGTTCAGGGTAATGATTCCGTTTGTTTCGGTAACCGTAACGGTTACGGTTGCCTGAGAACCATGCTCGTTGGGAGTCATGGCAGTGCCGAAGCCTCTTAAAACGGCAAAGGTGTCGGTGCCGTTGCTCAGAGAACCGTCGGCGGCTTTTGCCTGTGCAATGATCGCGTCATCGCTGCGGGTATCATCGGCAGGAACCCAAATCAGCGCGCCGTTCGCCTGCTTGACCCAAGCAATGGCGGAGCCGGTGATGTCGTAGGCATAGCCGTCCTTGTTGTTGTAATCGAGATGATCCGAATATCCGGATGCTTTTGTTTCGGTAGCGATTGATTTTGTTTCGGTCTCCGCAGCAGCAACACTGACAGCAGGAACTGCGGAACAGACCATGAATGCTGCGATTACGAACGAAAGTACTTTTTTCTTCATCATAATTCCTCCATTCCACGGACAATAAAAAAGAGTCCGTGCAAAATCTAAAATGATTTGCAGCCGGACTGTCGTTACAATTGCTGTATTAGACTCCAGAGCTTTCCGTCCCTGTATTTCTACAGGTTTGGCAAGTACCTTTATGGTTACTAATACTATATCTTATTTCCAGCGTTTTGTCAATAGAAAAAACAAATTTTTATAAAAATTTTTATTTCCGGTATCCGGCGGCATGACTATAGGGGAAAAGAGCAGGAGCGGCACCGGTCGTACTATATATATTGAATTTGTCGGATAATCGCACCGTATGCTGTATTTTCTGACTTGTAGGCGTACTGTGATATTTCTTTAAGGTCGGAATATACTGTATGAGATCGGTGTGTTTTTTCTCTTTGGCATCCGGTTACAGTGTGCTTTTTTTAACAATAAAATATAAAAAAACACTTGCATTTTTAAATGATATGTGGTATTATATATATATAGTTTTAGGGCAAACCTGTTGAAAGACAGCGACGCAAAGCTCTGGTGTCTAATTGGAAAAACCAAACGACAGACCGGCTGCACCATCCGTTACTGCGGTAATGCGATTGATGCAGCCGCTTTTGATTTTACACGTAAGATATACTAAAAACGAAAAGGAGTGAGTTATATGAAAAAGTTGTTAGCAGTTTTTTTGTCAGCAATTATGGTTGCCGCTGCGTTTCCGCTTACCGTCTTTGCGGCAGAGGGCAGCGCGCTTCTCGTGATCAGCGAGAACGGGGATCATACCATTGACATCACACAAACAGCTCCCGTGGATATTGCCGGCATCACCGGCACGGTCACGCTGGACAACGCCGTGATCAACGCGGCGGGACGCTCCGCGATTTTTGTCAAGGATAACGCAAACGTTACCTTCCGTCTGGTGGGCACCAGCGTCATCAAGGGTGACGCAAACGCCTACTCCTGCGGTATTCAGGTGGAATACGGCTCGTCTGTCACCTTCGAGGGCGAGGGTACCCTGAATGTTACCGGCGGCAAGTGGGGCGCTGCCATCGGCTCCTACGGTACGGATATCAACATTCCTGCGGAACAGCGTGTGCAGGTTGGTGAAATCACCGTCAACAGCGGCAATATCAACGCTTACGCGGGTGCCAGAGGCGCCGGCATCGGCGCGGGCTACCACGTGAACGGCAATAAAATCACCATCAACGGCGGTACCGTCCGTGCCTACGGCAACGAACTGGGTGCGGGCATCGGCTGCGGCTACGGTACCAGCGGCGGCGCTGTCGGCGTGGCGGCTGTCGGCGAGTATGACGCAGGCACCATCATCATCAACGGCGGCGAGGTATATGCCGGCTCCGCATGGGATCAGGCCTATGATTGCAGCGATTTGACCGCCCTGAGAAACAGCAGCACCCAAGGCAACTGGGGTGCGGGTATCGGCGGCGGCTACGGCGCGTCCGCTTCTCACATCGAGATCAACGGCGGCAAGGTCGTGGCGACCAGCGCCTCCGGCGGTGCGGCGATCGGCACCGGCAGAGGTACCAGTAAGGGCGCGCAGTATAATCCCGGCGCCTATGTTTGCAACATCAAAATCGGCGGCAACGCGGACGTTACCGCTGTCACTGCCGACCTCAAGGACGGCGACAACCGGGGCGGCGCCGCCATCGGCACCGGCAGAGGCTGTCATACCGGCGGCAATATTGAGATCACCGGCAGCGCAAAGGTCGTCGCTATCAACGCTTCGCTGTCTCCCGCCATCGGCGCCACCAAGCAAAAATCTCCCGTTGACGGTGCGATCCCCGTTGCGGAATCCATCATCATCGGCGACGGTGTGACCCTGTACGCGGTATCCGCCGGCGATTACGCGGTGGATAAGGATGCGGCAAGCCTGGGCATCAACGATGCGTTCTTCGGCAGCTCCGACAGATGGTTCTTTAACGAGGACAAGGTCGCTATCGCGGACGTGGCAAGCGTCAAGGCGGAAAGCACCAAGGGTGAAATGGTGTATACCAACCTGCCCGCGGGCGCTGTATCGCTGTGGGCAAACATCGTTTCCGCTGCGCCCACACCTACGCCTACACCTACACCTACACCTACACCGGTTGCAACCGAAGGCAATTTGAAGATCATAGCGCCGCTTGCGATGGCGCTCCGTTTTGAGGACGGCAGCGTATACTACAGCGGCGACAGCGTTGAGGTAGAGCTGAATAAGGAATACAAGTTCCAAATGTGCACCGTTGACTGGACGACCAGAGATGTCAACGGCGAAAAGAAGATCCACAAGCCCTACGAAACCTTCTATCCCGAGAAAAGCGCTTGGATCCATACCAATCACGGCATCTATTCCGACGATGGCTTAGGCTTGTGCGGCTCGGTGGTATACCGCGTCACGCTGCTTCCCGATAGAGGCAAAAACAGCTTTGATGCGGAAAACAAGGCGTTCACCCTGTACAAGGGCGATTACACCCTGCGCACCGACAACAACAAGTGCTTTATGGCGTACCGCTTTTACTATGACGAAAACTACGACGGCAACGCCGTTGAAAGCATGGAGGGCAGAGTGTCCACCGGTATCGACCGTGTGCTGTACGGCACCGGCTCCGCTCACGTCAACACCGTCGAGGATTTCCGCTACACCAAGCCGTTGGCTGCGCTGTCTGTCAATCTGCCTCTCGGCGCGACCGTGATGGCAAAGGAGTTTATCGACGATGTGTTTGAAAAGGAAACGCAGATCCTGATCACCATTGACGAGGAACACCCCGATTTATGCTACAAAAACTTCTATTGGAGATACGCATAAAGATACCGCAGCTCTCTTTTTCCCGTAAATAAACCATATTCCTTGGCTTGACTTTTGTTAAACCAAGGAATATTCTGTGAATAGGAGGTTTTTTTAGTGAAACGAAAACCTGTTGGATTATTATCTCTGGTATGCGCCATTATTATTTTAGTACTTTCTTTTGCCGGCTGCGGCAACGATCCGAATGTGAAGCAGCAGGGTTCCGGCGCCGGCGCGTATAAGGTGGACATCAGCGGTGAGGAGGAGGAAACCGAGCGCGAGGGCTTCCACTCCTATCCGTCCGGCAAAACCGATCCGATCTCCTTAAACGGCGTCGAGGTAAAGGTCACTGACTTTGCCGTGTACGGCTATGAGCTGCAAAATATGATGGCAGTCAAAAAATTCACCTCGCCCAAGGAGCTGCCGGTCGATGTGCTGGCACAGTACGCATTTGCGCACGCGCTGTTTCCGCGCCTGAATGAAGCCAACAACAAGCCCATGGAGTACCGCTCTATCAGCGAAGCAGTGCTGAACGCGTCGCTCACCGGGCTGTTCGGCAAGCTTGACGTGGATCTAACGAAGTCTGTTTTGTATCAGCCCACGCAAAAAAAGTTTGAAATGTGGATCCCGGCATACGGCTGCAATATATACTATACGATTGACGCGGTCAACGTCAACGGCGATACGGCGGATATTATCACCACCTATTTCAACGAGCTTGCCCGCAACACCATGTTGGGCAGAGCTACCGTGAAGGTGGGCATTGAAAACGGCAAGCCCGTTATCCGCGAACTGTCAGATGAGTAAGGTGGTTGCTATGGAAGAAAAAAAACGTCAGTTGGAAGAGGAAAACCGTCGTATGATCGAAACGCTGCGTGCGGTTTCGTATCACCTCGATGATATTCAAGCGCTGCTCGACGGCGTTGAGGATCTGCTGGAGGAGCCGAAGGAAATCGGCGAAACGGCGCACGTCACGGACGATGACGTAAAAATCCTGTTAAAAAAATATGCTAGAATTTAAGTATGTGGTAGGGTAAAGATGAAAACAATATCCTCTTTAAAAGAAAAGTGGAAAGATAAGACAGGCAAAAGCGTCGCACTGCCCTTGATCGGCGTGGCGCTGATCGTGTTTGTTTTGACGGTAGCCGTTTATTTTGTGTCGGCTTACATTGCCGACAGCTACAGC
>CAMKOU010000136.1 GCA_946414505.1 uncultured Clostridia bacterium
ATCGTCAACACCGTCACGCAGGTCACCAACGCGCCCAACCGCATCGCCGTTTGCATTAACAAGCAAAACTACTCGCACCACGTCATCAAAAACACCGGCGTGATGAACGTCAACTGCCTGTCGGTCGAGGCGCCGTTCAGCGTATTTGAGACCTTCGGCTTCCAGAGCGGCAAAAACGTCAACAAATTTGCCGGCATCACGCCGCTGCGCTCCGACAACGGCCTGGCGTTCCTGCCCAAGTATATCAATTCGTTTATGTCCCTGAAGGTGGAGGACTACATCGACCTCGACACCCACGGCATGTTTATTTGCTCTGTCACCGAGGCGCGCGTGATGTCCGACAAGGAAACCATGACCTACACCTACTACCAAAACAACGTGAAGCCCAAGCCCCAGACCGAGGGCAAAAAGGGCTGGGTCTGCAAGATCTGCGGTTATGTTTACGAGGGCGAAGAGCTGCCCGAGGACTTCATCTGTCCGCTGTGCAAGCACGGCGTCGCGGACTTTGAGCCGATAGAATAATCCATAAGGACAGGTCGGCGATCCGACAACTGACAACTGACTATGAAAAACTACATTCTCGCCCTTGATGAGGGCACCACCAGCACGCGCAGCATTTTATTCGACCGCGCATACAACGTTGTGTGTACGGCGCAGCATGAGTTTCCGCAAATCTATCCGCGGCCGGGCTGGGTGGAGCATGACCCGATGGACATTTATGCCAACCAGTACGCCACCATGACCGAGTGCATCGCCAAAAGCGGCGTGTCGCCGTCGGACATTGCGGGCGCGGGCATTACCAACCAGCGCGAAACCGCCGTTGTGTGGAACAGGCACACCGGCAAGCCCGTGTATAACGCCATTGTCTGGCAGTGCCGCCGCAGCACCGCGCTGTGCGAGGCGCTGGAACGGCAGGGCTGCGGCGATATGATCGCCGAAAAAACCGGCTTGAAGCTGGACGCCTATTTCAGCGCAGGCAAAATCAAATGGATCCTCGACCATGTGGACGGCGCACGGGCACAAGCCGAACGCGGCGAGCTGCTGTTCGGCACCGTGGACACGTGGCTGCTGTGGAAGCTGACCGACGGCGCGGTGCACGTCACCGACCGCACCAACGCCTCGCGCACCCTGCTGTACAACATCCACACCCACACATGGGACAGGGAGCTGTGCGATTTGTTCGGCGTGCCGATGTGTATGCTGCCCGAGGTGCGCAGCAGCAGCGAGCACTACGGCGTGATGCACCTGATGGGCGCGGATGTGCCGCTGTGCGGCATTGCAGGCGACCAGCAGGCGGCGCTGTACGGACAGGACTGCGTGCACGCGGGCGACCTGAAGATCACCTACGGCACGGGCTGCTTTTTGCTGGCAAACACCGGTGAAACGCCGGTGCGGAGCCGCCACGGACTGCTGACCACCGTCGCCGCCGCCTGTGCCGGCGAGCCGGTGCAGTATGCCCTGGAGGGCAGCGTGTTTGTCGGCGGCGCGATCATTCAGTGGCTGCGCGACGAGCTGCGGCTGATCAAGGACAGCGCCGACAGCGAATACTTTGCTCGCAAGGTGCGCGACAGCGGCGGCGTGTATATCGTGCCCGCCTTTGCCGGGCTGGGCGCACCGTACTGGAACATGCGGGCGCGCGGCACGATCACGGGACTCACGCGCGGCGCCGGCGCCGACCATCTCATTCGCGCGGCGCTGGAGAGCATCGCGTACCAGTCGGAGGACGTCATTGCCGCCATGCGCAGCGACATGGGCGGCGCTATCGGCAATTTAAAGGTAGACGGCGGCGCGTCGGCAAACAATTTGCTGATGCAGTTCCAAGCCGACATTTCCAACGTCACGGTCATACGCCCCGCGCAAAAGGAAGCCACCGCCCTCGGCGCGGCACTGCTGGCAGGCAAGGCAGCAGGGCTGCCGCCCGTCAGCGCCGACACACCCCACACGGTTTTTCGTCCCGCCATTCCGGAAGAAGAACGCATAAAGCTGCTGCGCGGCTGGCGCAAGGCAGTGAAAGCATGTTTATTAAGTGAGGAAACCAATGATTGAAATGACAGAAACACGCATTTCGTCCTCCGACGGCAACCATCAGCTGTATACCCGCATTTACACCCCGGAGGGAGAAGTGAAAGGGCTGTTCCATGTCGTGCACGGCATGTGTGAACATATCGGCCGCTACGACGGCTTTATGCGCACGATGGCGGCGCAGGGCTTTGTCTGCTACGGCTTTGACAACCTCGGTCACGGCAAAACAGCGACCGACGAAAGCGAATGGGGCTATTTAGTCGACTGGAAGTTTTTGGTGCAGGATGTGCAAAATGTCACCAAACAAATGAAACAGCAACGCGGCGACGATCTCCCCTGTTTTTTGCTCGGTCACAGCATGGGCTCGTTTATCGCCCGCTGTGCCGCCACTCCCAGCTATTGGGACAAGGTGATCATCATGGGCACAGGCGGTCCGAATCCTGCCGCCAAGCCGGGCTTGGCACTGATCCGCGCCAAGATGCGCATAGAGGGCGAACACGCCACCTCGCCCCTTGTGGAAAACCTGCTGTTTTCCGCCTACAACACGCACTTCAAAGCAGAAAATGACGGCAATGCGTGGCTTAGCACCGATACGGCAGTGCGTGAAGCCTATCGCAAGGATGCGCTGTGCAACTTTCACTTTACCCTGAACGGCTTTTACACGCTGGTCAAGCTGCAATCCCTGAGCAACAGCAAGCTGTGGTTCCGCTCTGTCAGCGACAAACTGCCGATTTTGCTGGTGTCGGGCGCCGAGGATCCCGTCGGCAACTACGGCAAGGGCGTGACGGAGGTGTATCGCAGGCTGCAAATGAACGGCAAGCCGGCGGAGATGAAGCTTTACCAAGGCTACCGCCACGAAATCCTCAACGACGCCTGCCAGTTTGAAGTCATAAAGGATATTTTGCAATTTGTCAACGGCGAAGCGTAAGGAAAACCGGAGGAAACGTTTGTCTTTCAGGCATTCGTTTCCTCCGGTTTTGATAAAGGGACGTGTCCGACATGACACGTCCCTTTTGCGATTCGGTTTTCAAAAGCGATAAGGATCATCCCTTTACGAATGACGCATTAACAGGATGTCGCCCAAATGGATGCTGCCCCACAGACGGCTCCAACGGCGCTTGTGCTGCTCTGCCATTTGACGGCGGATCACAAGACCTGCCACATCCTCGATATCCTCAAACGCGGCTTCCTCGTTCTTTTTGTTGTAGAACACATAGCGGGTAAAGTACCTGCCGCGGGTGATTTTGGAAATATCAAAGGTCATTTGCTGCGTATGGGTCTCGCCCTTTTTGCCGCTGTAAAAATCCTCAATAATAAAGGAGGTAATGGGCATCCGGCGTGCGTCCTGCACCTCTACCCGCAGCGACAGCGACGGGATATCGGCAAGATTTTCCCATTCGAGCTCCACATTCACCGACTCATTGTCGTAAAACAGATTGCTGGTCCTGCCGACATACTTCATCTTTTTTATCTTGACGTCATGCCGCCTGACGGGGTTTCTGTACCGTTCGTCCTCGAACTTTTCGTAATCGAACATGTAAAATTCATCGTTGTCGCCGCCCATATACAGCTTGATCGCCTCGTCCACATCGCCGTCAAACACCTTTTTGCCGTGATCGAGCACGATACAGCGGGTGCACAGCTCTTGGATGGTGCTCATGTTGTGCGACACATACAGCACGGTGCGGTTTTCGTCCACCGCCAGCTCGCGCATTTTGCTGATACATTTTTTCTGAAATCTCATGTCGCCGACGGCGAGCACCTCGTCCATGATCAGAATTTCCGCGTCGAGATGTGCCGACACCGCAAACGCCAGCTTGACGAACATACCCGAGGAATAGCGCTTAACGGGCGTATCAATAAACTTTTCGCACTCCGAAAACGCAATGATATCGTCTATTTTTTTGTCGACCTCCGCGCGGTTCATGCCCAAAATGGCGCCGTTGAGATAAATGTTCTCCCTGCCCGTCAGCTCGGGATGAAAGCCCGTGCCGACCTCCAGCATACTCGCGATCCTGCCGCGGTAGGCGATGTGTCCCTCGGTGGGCGCTGTAATACGCGACAACAGCTTGAGCAGTGTCGATTTGCCTGCGCCGTTGGCGCCGATAATACCGAC
Source organism: uncultured Clostridia bacterium (assembly GCA_946414505.1). Lineage (GTDB taxonomy): Bacteria > Bacillota > Clostridia > Oscillospirales > Acutalibacteraceae > Ruminococcoides. The sequence continues at coordinate 4,139 of CAMKOU010000136.1, forward strand.
GCGCTCACCGCGCTGCACCTCCAAATCAATGCCGTTGACCGCCAAAAAGGTGTCGCCTGCCTCATAGTCCCTTGCACCGATGCGGCGGTTGGGATCCTCCTTGCCGCGCTTTTTGGCAAACCAGCTTTGCAAATCATGGCGCAGCGTACCTGTGCCGATGACGCCCAACCGATATTCCTTTTGCAGATTTTCCGTTTTGATTACGCAGTTTTTATCCATCATCACACCGTATCTATATAATTCTTTTCTACCTTGTTAAATACGATCAAGCTCAACACGACCACCACGACCGTCACGCCGAGGCTGATCAACCAGTATTCCCACTCAAAGTTGCCGCTGCCCAAAAAGGCATGGCGATAGCTTTCAATGATCGGCGCCACGGGATTCAGCATGAACAAACCGTGCAGCCAATTGGGAATACGGGACGCAGGATACACCACCGGCGTGATATACATCCACAGCGACACGCCAAAGCTGACCAATATATTCAGGTCGCGGTATTTGGTGGTGATGGAGGAGATGATCAGTCCGAAGCCCATACCGAGAAAGGCGGTCTGCACCACCATCAGCGGCACCAT
>CAMKOU010000137.1 GCA_946414505.1 uncultured Clostridia bacterium
CTTAGCTGACAGACCTTGTCTGGCGGCTTAATAAGCATACCGTGAAAACGGAAAACCTAAGTTTTCTACAACCATTTTTGCAAAACCGGCGTATCGCTTAATTGTTTGTTGAATTATGCGGTGGTGTCTTTTATTATTTGACCTCAACGGCGCCCAGCAGCTCGCCCACCTTGTCGTGGAACACCAAGTCCGCCTGACTGTCAAACGGCGTTTTGTCGCGGTTGATCAGCACGACGGTGTCGCCGCGGAAGTAGCGGATAAAGCCGGCGGCGGGATACACCGTCAGGCTGGTGCCGGCGATGATCAGCGTGTCCGCCTGCATGATGGCGTTCAGGGCGCCGTTCACGACGCTGTCGTCCAGCCCCTCCTCATACAGCACCACGTCGGGCTTGATGACGCCGCCGCAGGTGCAGTGCGGCACGCCGGTGCTTTCCTTTATATATTCCGCCGAATAAAACCGGCGGCATTTGCGGCAGTAGTTGCGCAGCACGCTGCCGTGCAGCTCGTACACCCGGCGGCTGCCGGCTGCCTGGTGCAGGCCGTCGATGTTTTGCGTCACCACCGCGCTCAGCCTGCCCGCCTGCTCCAGCTCGGCAAGCTTGCGGTGCGCCCGGTTGGGCTGCTTGTCCAGACAGAGCATTTTGTCGCGGTAAAAGCGGAAAAATTCCTCGGGCTTGCGCTCGAAAAAGGTGTGGCTCAAAATTTGCTCGGGCGGATAGTCATAGGTTTGGTTGTACAGGCCGTCCACGCTGCGAAAGTCGGGGATGCCGCTTTCGGTGCTGACGCCGGCGCCGCCGAAAAACACGATGCGGCGGCTGTTGTCGATGACCTGCTGCAATTGTTCCAATGTATTCATCAGGGTACCTCCGTCTTATACATTAATATTGTATACCCCTATCATAGCGCAAAAAGCGGCGGAAGGTCAAGCGCTGCGGCAAAAATTTCCAAAAAATGCGGCAAATACACACAAGCTTTAGGAAAACTTCACATTGATTTCACATTTCCAATATATTTTCTTCATAAAAAAGGGGTAGTATATAGTCACAGCAAACGAAGGAGGTGAAACCGATGTTCAGTCAACAGCCGTCGGTAACAGCCTGTGTCACAGGGCAATATGAATGTGACAGAATTATTGAAACAGCCGAGCAGCTGGCTGCAGAGCTGGATTGCGAGCTCCACGTACTGAGCGTGCTGATGCCCACCGAAAATTACGCGCTGCTGAGCGATCAGCTGGAATACCTCAACCGGGTGTCCAAAAAGGCGGGCGCCGACATGACCATTATTTTCAGCAGTGATGCGCCGAAGGCAGCCGTCCGGTTTATCCGGAAAAGCAACACCGTTCAGGTGGTGACAGGCATACACGACGGCGGGCACGAAAGTTTTTTGGTGCGGTTTAATCAGCTGGCTCCCGACGTGTCGATCACGATGGTGGACAAAAACCGCAATCTATACACCATGGACGTGCGGCAAAGCAAGCGCGTCTGAGGACTCGGAAGGTATAATTTTATATAAATCACAAAGCATAAATATAAACATATCAAATTTCAGAACATTTTATTCCAATTATTTCCATCTCCTTTCTTTATAAATAATCTCTCTCCGGCGGGCGTTTCCAAGTGAAACGCCCGCCCCTCTTTTCCGCCGTTTTATTTTGTTGAAAAATTTGCGGAAGCGTATTGTTTTTGAAGGGAAGATGTTGTATAATGAATATATATGTACTGTTTTTTCGAGAGATAGGTGACTGTGTATGAGCGATCGTAACAGCTACGATTATTTTAATTTTGATACATTTGACGAGGGCATCGACAGCCGCGATTACCGCCGCCGCCAGCCGGACAGACGCAACAGCAGCACATACAATATGCGCCCGTCCTACAACCGCCGTCCGCAAAACAACCGGCGCCGCCGGCGCAGACGCAACCGCAGGCGCCTTCGCAACCGCATACTGATCGTGACGTCGGGCATTTTGATCCTTGCCCTGCTCATCACCCTGATCGCGGTGATGGCGCACGGCTGCGGCAAAAGAACAACGCCCGCGCCCGTTTCCACCGAAACCAAACCGCCGGCGACCACCGCCGCGGCGACCGTGGCGCCGACGCAGCAGGCGGTGTCGGCAGCGGACAAGCTGTCACTGACCACCTTCGTCCCGGCGCAGCCCAATGACGACAACACCATGGGCGCCGAATCGGGCGCGATCTATGTGTGGAACAACGCCGGCTTCGAGCTGTTCGGCGGCAGCGAAAGCAGCGGACAGTCCTACGCCGAAACCATCAACGCCCTCGCCGGCAAGCTGACAGGCGTGAAGGTGTACAGCATGATCGTGCCCAACCACACCGAAATGGGCTTGCCCGCCCGCCTGAAAAGCCAGGTGAACACCAATTCGCAGGCGGACTGTATGCGCGCCGCCTATGCCGCCATGGACAAAAACGTGGTGACGCCCGTCAACCCGTACAACTATCTTTCCGAGCACTGCAACGAATACATTTACTTTAATTCCGACCATCACTGGACAGGCTTGGGCGCCTACTACGCCTACACCGCCTTTGCCGCCACCACCGGCGTGCCGGCGCTGTCGCTTGCCGAGTGCACCGAGCAGACGATCCCCGGCTTTACGGGCAGCCTCACCGAGCTGGCAGCCGGACTGGAAACCGACATCGTGCACTACTGGCAGTTCCCCTATCAGGTGAAAATGGATATCACCGCCGAGGGCGGCATCACGCAAACCTACGACAGCCCCTATTATGACGCGGAAAGCAGCGGCTCGCTCAGCTACGGCGTGTTTATCTACGGCGACAATCCGCTGACCGTCATGCGCTCGTCCTCGCCCAACGCGCAGGAGGGCAAAAAGATCGCGGTCATCAAGGAAAGCTACGGCAACGCGTTCGTGCCCTATTTGACCAACAACTACGAGGAAGTGCACGTGATGGACATGCGCACGTTCCGCAACACATCCAACACCGATTTCGTCACCTATTGTCAAAACAACGGTATCACCGACGTGCTGTTCCTCAACGGCGTGATGAGCGCCAGCAACCCCACCCTGCTGGAAAGCACCGAGGCGATGTTTAACTGATGCGCGTATCAGCAGCGCAGCGGCAGCCCCTGCGGCAGGCCGTCCCCACACCGATCACCGAGAAAGGAGGCAGCCCCGACATGATCGCGGAAAATGTACACGGTATGCTGTTCGGAAACATTTCCGACGGCCTGTACTCGGCATATGTCAGCGCGGCGACCATCAGCCGCCGCAGCGCGTATGTGGTGACCCGCAAGCGCATCAAGGAATACTTTGACGGCGTGGTGGTGGCTGTCGCCGAATTCGAGGGTCTGACCGGCGAGCGCCTGATCGTGTCGCAGCCGGGCGAGATCTTCTACGAGCCGGAGCTGCGTCAGGTTTTGGGAAAGCTGCGCAACGTGCGGCTGAAAAGCCTGCACTGCCTGTACGAAAAATCCTGCGGCGGCATCATCTTCTTCAAAACGCGCCAAAACGTCAAGATCCTGCTGGTCAAAAACAACAACGGCAGGTACTGGAGCTTTCCCAAGGGGCATATCGAAGAGGGAGAAACCGAGCAGGAAACCGCTATCCGCGAAATCAAGGAGGAAACCGGGCTGGACGTGACGCTCGTCAACCATTTCCGCGAGATCAGCGAATACTGTCCGTTCGGCAAAATACGCAAGCGCGTGGTGTTTTTTCTGGCGCGGGCGTTCACCGACAACGTAAAGATCCAGGAGGAGGAGATCGACAGCTACATCTGGGTCGATCTGCAGCAGGCGCGCAAGCTGTGCTCCTACGACAATGACTTGCGCATTATCGAAAAGGCGGAAACCACCATCCACCTCATGCGAAACTGAAACGGATGGGGATGCTCCCTGCCAAACTGCGGTTCTGCCGCACAGCCGGAAGAAAAAATATGCTTCAGGGGTGAATCTATGGCGAAGGTATATTTGTTCAACATCGAAAAAGGCAAGGCGATAAAGATAAAACTGCTTTGCCGCCAATTCTTTATGGAAGCCGCAGAGGTTCCAAAAGAGGATTTCGGGTGCAAAATGTCCTTTCTTCTCGGCATGACAGCGGACGGCGAACGGGCGGCGAACGCGGACTTCTCCGAGGAGATGCTCTACTTTGCCGATGTAAACGGCGGCACGTTCGGCATCTTTCTCGACCAGCTCCAACGCAGGGGGCTTTCCGTCGCGCTCAAGGCGGTGCAAACAGACGCCAACGTGCATTTCACGGCGTATGCGCTGTACCGGGAGCTCGCCGCCGAACACGCGGCTTTCACGAGCGGCACCATCCGCTGAATCGGCGGCAACGTTTTGAGCCGACACGTTTAACATGATAGTAGTACTTTGTTTCGACTAAAACTTTACATTACATTTATTGTGTAGGGGCGCACCCGCGTGTGCGCCCGGGATAGGAAACCATTTGTTTTCGTGGCAGAATCGGTTTGATAGGAAAACGCGGCTCGGGCGAACACATGGGTTCGCCCCTACAATCGTTGTCAAAAGTAAAGATTTAGGTGAAACAAGGCAGTAGGGGGCTGGCTCAAAACTCATTTTATGAGTAAGAGCCATGCCCCCGTTTTTG
>CAMKOU010000138.1 GCA_946414505.1 uncultured Clostridia bacterium
CAGTACGATGCATTATGAAACAAGCACAGTCATAATGTAATAAAATTATAAAAAGTATATATCATAAACGGCTCCCGAAAGAGTCTGATTAAAAAAAGCAACGGCGGGACGCCGCGTATCCGCTGCGGTGGATCCCTGAATTGCGAACCCCATAGTAACGGAGTTTAATTAATTCTATAATAAATTGAAGGGATTGTCAATAAGTTTGTCAGCATTTCCAAAAAAATAATTCTCTATCGCAAAAATATACAGTGATATCACAGTATTTTTCACATTTTCGTTCATGCGGGTGAAAGATTTTGGGAAAATTTGAAAAAATTCGCGTTATTTTTCGGCAATACTATTGAAGAAATCCAAAAAATGTACTATAATAAAACTACCTTAAATTTTAGGAGGAATTTTTTATGTCAGTAAAAGTTGCAATCAACGGCTTTGGACGTATCGGACGTTTGGCGTTCCGTCAGATGTTCGGCGCAGAAGGCTATGAGGTAGTGGCGATCAACGACCTTACCGATCCCAAAATGCTTGCGAATCTGCTCAAGTATGACACTGCGCAGAAGGGCTATTGCGGCACCATCGGCGAAAACCTGCACACCGTTGAGGCAGGCGAAAACTCCATCATCGTAGACGGCAAGGAGATCACCATCTATGCAAAGCCCAACGCGGCAGAGCTCCCATGGGGCGAGCTGGGTGTTGACGTTGTTCTCGAGTGCACCGGTTTCTACTGCTCCAAGGCAAAGAGCCAGGCGCACATCGACGCCGGCGCCAAGAAGGTCGTTATCTCTGCTCCCGCAGGCAAGGATCTTCCCACCGTTGTATTCAGCGTAAACGAAGGCGTTCTCACCAAGGAGGACACCATCATTTCCGCTGCTTCCTGCACCACCAACTGCCTGGCTCCCATGGCAGACACCCTCAATAAGTACGCTCCCATCCAGAGCGGTATCATGAGCACCATCCACGCCTACACCGGCGATCAGATGATTTTGGACGGTCCTCACAGAAAGGGCGACCTCAGACGTGCAAGAGCAGGCGCTGCCAACATCGTTCCCAACTCCACCGGCGCTGCCAAGGCGATCGGCCTGGTTATCCCCGAGCTGGACGGCAAGCTCATCGGCTCCGCACAGCGTGTTCCCGTTCCCACCGGCTCCACCACGATCCTGACCGCTGTTGTCAAGGGTACCGATGTGACCGTTGAGGGCATCAACGCAGCGATGAAGGCTGCTGCTTCCGAGTCCTTCGGCTACAACGAGGATCCCATCGTTTCCTCCGACGTCATCGGTATGCGCTTCGGCTCTCTGTTCGACGCTACCCAGACCATGGTTTCCAAGGTCGCCGACGATCTGTATGAGGTTCAGGTCGTTTCCTGGTACGACAACGAGAACTCCTACACCAGCCAGATGGTCAGAACCATCAAATATTTCGCTGAGCTGTAAGCAACGTGAAACCGGCATACCTGTGCCGAATCAAATAGTAATGAAGCGCGCTTCTTCGGAGGCGCGCTTTTGCTGTCATTCTGAGCGGTCGCCCGCGTGTCGCGGGAGCCAATCCGCGCGTGAAAGGTTGGCGTATTCACAATGGTTTATTTCCCGCGTTTTTCGATTAGCTGTCATTTCGAGCGGTCGCCGACAGGCGAATTTGCGCAGCAAATAGTCGAAGAATCCCCCTGATAGGAAACACGGTGCATCGCCGAAGGGGATTTCTCGACTAAATCGCTGCGCGATTTTGCCCTTTGGGCACCGCTCGAAATGACAGATTTTTCTTAAGTTGGCCCTCGGGGGAAGGCTTTTTTGGCGCGCATACAAGCGTTTTATGGATGTGGCGTAACGAATAACTTCTGCCCACTGACTGCCGGCAACAGACGGCGAAAAGGTTGTTCCGGGTGTGGAAATGGCATTGATTTCCTCTTTTTTGGTCATATTTTATAAAAATTACACAAAATATTCGTTTGGAAATTTTCTGATTCGCTTGAAATTCACAGAATTTTTTGGTAGAATATAAAGTAGTAACCTATAATATAGGCAAATTGCGGCATTTTGCCGCCGCGGGGAGTTGAAGAGATGAACTACAGCCTACAGGATGACCGCAGTGAAATTGTCCGTTTTTGCGCAGGTGACAGCACACGTGCGTTTGATTATTTCGGCGCACACGCCGCAATATGCGACGGCAAACAGGGCGTGATGTTTCGCGTTTGGGCGCCGAACGCCGCCGCTGTGTCGGTGATCGGCGACTTCAACGACCGCGACCCTGCCGCCGACCCCATGGAAAAACGCGACGGCGGCGCATGGGAGCGTTTTGCGGAAAATGCGGCGCCCGGACAAAGCTATCAGTTTTGTATCCGCACTGCCGCAGGAGAAAAGCGCATCAAATCCGACCCCTTTGCTTTTTATGCGCAGGTGTCGCCGCGCAATGCGTCGATCGTGTACGAGCTGGACAGCTATGCGTGGAACGACGGCGCGTGGCTGGAGCGCCGCCGCGGCACCGATTCGCTGAAGGCGCCGATGAATATTTATGAAGTGCACCTCGGCTCGTGGAAACGCAATCCCGACGGCAGCTTTTTCAGCTACCGCCAGTTTGCCGACGAGCTGGTCGCCTATGTCGCGGATATGCACTACACGCACGTGCAGCTCATGCCCGTGATGGAGTTTCCCTATGACGGCAGCTGGGGTTACCAAACCACCGGCTACTTTGCCGCCACCTCGCGCTTCGGCACGCCGCAGGACTTTATGTATTTGGTGGACAAATGCCATCAGGCGGGCGTCGGCGTGATCGTGGACTGGGTGCCGTCCAACTTCCCCAAGGACAGCTTTGCACTTGCCAAATTTGACGGCACCGCGCTGTATGAGGACGAAAACCCCAAGCGCGGCGAACGCCCCTCATGGGACACCTGCCTGTTCAATTTCGAGCGTCCCGAGGTGCTCAGCTTTTTGGTCAGCTGCGCCAACTTTTGGTTTGATAAATTCCACCTTGACGGTATGCGCGTCGGCTCGCTGTCGTCGATGCTCTATCTCGACTACGGCAAGGCAGCCGGCGAGTGGGAGCCGAACAAATTCGGCGGAAAGGAAAATCTGGAGGCGATCGAGTTTGTCAAGCGCCTGAACACCGCCGTGCATCTGTTCCACCCCGACGTGCTGATGTTTGCCGAGGAAAACACCTCGTGGTCAAAGATCACCCACCGCATCGAGGAAGGCGGCATGGGCTTTGACTACAAATGGAACCGCGGCTGGATGAACGACATGCTCAACTACATGACGCTCGATCCGCGCTGGCGGCCGTTTAATCACGATAATTTGACCTACAGCTTTTTCTACGCGTTTTCCGAGCACTTTTTGCTGCCGCTGTCGCACGACGAGGTGTCAAAGGGCAAGGGCTCGCTGCTGTCGCGTATGCCCGGCAACCAAAGCGACAAATTTGCCGATCTGCGCGCCTTTATCACCTACATGTACGCCCATCCGGGCAAAAAGCTGCTGTTTATGGGCACCGAATCGGGACAGATGATCGAGTGGGATCATCAGGTGCCGATTTTCTGGAACCTGCTCGACGAGGAAAAACACCGTCGTCTGCAAAGCTTTTTCCGTCAGCTCAACCGGTTCTATCTGGAAAACCGCCCGTTCTATGAGCGCGACACCAGCTGGAAGGGCTTTGACTGGATCCACCACGACGACTACACCAACTCGGTCATCGCCTTTAAGCGCACCGACGAGGATGAAAACGAGATCATCGCCGTGTGCAATTTCCGTCCGCTGCTGCATGAAAAATACATTATCGGCGTGTCGAAAAACGCGGTCTACGCCGAGGTATTCAGCTCCGACAGCGCCGAATTCGGCGGCGCGGGCGTCAGCAACGGCAGCGAGATCCGTCCCGTCCCCATGAAGATCCACGGCTGCAACCAAGGCCTTTCGCTGACCCTGCCGCCGATGAGTGTGATCTACCTGAAGTGCGTGGGATGAGTCAGTCGTCAGTCATGCGGCTGTGCCGCCATTCATGTTCCGCAGGAACCATTCATGGCGCAGCCAATTCATGCGCAACGCGCTATTCATTCCTGCACATCACGCAGGATAGGACGGCGACCTTGTATTTCCATGCAACGTTTGCACAGGAATGAATAGACGGCAAGCCGTCATGAATCGTTTTGCAAACATGAATTGTACCTTCGGTACATTAAAAGTAGGGGCGACCATTGGTCGCCCGGGATAGAAAGCCGTACGTTTTCCAAGTAACGGCGGCATAATCGAAAACCGCAGCTTAGCGGGCGTGCAATGCACGCCCCTACGGGTTCAACATCAATGTTATCCTTATTTTCGCAGCGGAAAACACTTTTTACGCTACCCAAACAATTGGTAACAATTTTAAACTATACATAAATGGAGGTTTTTGCATGCAAATGTTCCCAAAACAGGAAGTAGTCGCAATGCTGCTTG
>CAMKOU010000139.1 GCA_946414505.1 uncultured Clostridia bacterium
AGGCAAAGCTGCTCTATGATTTCCTCGACAGCTCCGAGCTGTTCAAGGGCACCGTCGTTCCCGAGGATCGTTCCCTGATGAACGTTCCCTTCGTCACCGGCAATGCCGACCTTGACGCGAAGTTTGTCAAGGAGAGCACCGAGGCGGGCTTGGTGAACCTCAAGGGTCACCGCACCGTCGGCGGTATGCGTGCTTCCATTTACAACGCCATGCCGTATGAGGGCGTTGTGGCGCTGGTGGACTTCATGAAGAAGTTTGAAGCGGAAAACAAGTAATAATTCGTAATTCGCAATGCGCATTGCGTAATGGCGGGCGTGCGCAACACGCCCGCTATCTATATTTCTGAAAAGGATGATTTGTCATGTATCAAGTATTGACCTTAAATAAAATCGCTGCCGTCGGCACCAAGCGTCTCGGCGAAAACTACACCTGCGGCGGCGACGTAGCCGATCCCGATGCGGTTTTGGTGCGTTCCGCTTCCATGCACGACATGGCATTCGGCGACAACCTGCTCGCCATCGCCAGAGCCGGCGCCGGCACCAACAATATCCCCAAGGACAAGTGCACCGAGCAGGGCATTTGCGTATTCAACACCCCCGGCGCTAACGCTAACGCCGTTAAGGAGCTGGTGCTCACCGGTCTGCTGCTCGCTTCCCGTAAGGTGGTCGAGGGCATCGAATGGGCAAAAACCCTCAAGGGCTCCGGCGACGAAATGGGCAAAAAGGTGGAAAAGGGCAAAAGCCAGTTTGTCGGTCCCGAAATCACCGGCAAAACCCTCGGCGTTGTCGGCCTCGGCGCGATCGGCATTTTGGTTGCCAACGTTGCCGTGGCGGTCGGTATGGACGTGATCGGCTACGATCCCTTCCTCAGCGAAGCGAATAAGGCGAAGCTGGATCCTGCCGTGAAAATCATGGGCAGCAACGAGGAGGTCATGGTCAACTGCGACTACCTCTCCATCCATGTACCGCTTCTGCCCGACACGAAGGACATGGTGGACGCGGATATGATCGCCAAAATGCGCGACGGCGTGCGCATCCTCAACTACAGCCGCGACGGTTTGGTGAACTGTGACGCGCTGCTGGACGCCCTCAAGAGCGGCAAGGTCGCCAAGTATGTGACCGATTTCGGCAACGATCAGATCCTCGGCGAGGAAAATGTCATTGTCATTCCGCACCTCGGCGCTTCTACTCCCGAATCCGAGGACAACTGCGCGGTGATGGCGTGCAACCAAATCAAGGACTACATCGAAAACGGCAACATCGTCAATTCCGTAAACCTGCCAGCCCTCTCCGTGGAGAGAAACGGCAGCCGCGTTACCGTCATCAGCAAGGCGGACGCCGATGTGAAGGCAGTTGCCATTGCCGGCATGACCGCGTTCAACACCAAGACGCGCGGTGATTACGCCTACACCATCATCGACGGCGCTACCCAAGAGGAAGCCGACAAGCTCGCAGCGCTCGACGGCGTGGTCAAGGTCAGATTTTTTGCATAAATCCATAGGATAGGTTTAAGGGCAGCCGCGCGGCTGCCCTTTTTGCGTTTTTTGCCCCACTCAACCAACGGTTGGTTGCTTTTTTGCCGGCAAAGGATTACAATAACAGTGAAAGGAGGTCGTCACAATGGATCAAATGAAAATCGGACGCTTTATCGCCGAACGGCGCAAGGCAAATCATATGACGCAATTGCAGTTGGCAGAGCAGCTGCACATCACCGACAGGGCGGTGTCAAAATGGGAAACCGGCAAGTCGCTGCCCGACGTCGCACTGATGCCGGAGCTGTGCGCGCTGCTGGATATCACCGTCAACGACTTACTGAACGGGGAGGTTATCGTGATGGAGAACTACAAGGAAACATCCGAACGGCTGTTGATGGAAATGGCGCAGCAAAAGGAAACGACCGACAAAAAGCTGCTTTCGCTGGAGATCCTGATCGGCGTATTGGCGAGCATTATTTTAGGCGGCGCCGTGTTGGCGGCAAGCTATATCGACATGCCTGCCTGGGCGCGCATCGTCCTGATCGTCGCCGCCTGCATACCGTTTGTCATCAGCATGGGCTTTGCCCTCCGCATCGAGCAAACGGCGGGTTATTATGAATGTGCCGAATGCGGCAACTGCTATGTGCCGACCTTTAAAAGCGTACTGTGGTCGCCGCACATGGGGCGTACCAGACGGATGAAATGTCCGCAATGCGGCAAAGTTTCGTGGCAGAAAAAGGTTTTGACAAAAAAATAAAAAGCGCGATCCGGACGGAGGGTTCTCTCTGCCCGGATTTTGCCTTTTCTGACTTTTTAAATGGTATGATGCGATGACCGGGCGATCCTTTCGGACGACCCGGTTCATGCTTTCCCACAGCAGCGTGCAGCTGTTTTTTTTCGCCGAAAATGCCTATTTAGGCAACACCGCACACCTGAATGATGCGGTATTGCCTTTAGGCTTCCAGCTGCTTCCCTAAAAACGCAGCCGCGGATTGCGCCAGTTTGGTTTCGGTTTTGGTAGGCAGCTTGATATTTTCACTGCTCAGCATCACCACAGCGCCCATTACGTCACCCGAAGCGATGATGGGAAACACCACGGCAGCGTTGTGCTCCAAGCCTTCCACCGGCTGCACATTGTTGATGGTTTGTTCACTCGCCGTAAAACTGCGCCGCGCGTCCATCAGATTTTCCAGCACCGTGCTGACGCGCCGCTCCAAAAATTCACGCTTGGAAACCCCTGCCGCCGCGATCACATGGTCGGTGTCGCAAATCAGTGTCGGCATCCCGGCGATCCGCGCCATTACGTCTGCATACTGTGCCGCAAACGCGGACAAATCCCCGACCGGCGAATACTTTTTAAATATCACTTCCCCGTCGGTCGCGGTGTAAATCTCCAGCGGGTCGCCCTCGCGGATACGCAGGGTTCTTCTGATCTCTTTGGGGATCACGACGCGTCCGAGGTCGTCGATTCTTCGTACAATTCCGGTAGCTTTCATATCTAATATCTCCCTTGCCTGATACATTTTAGCAAAATAATTGCAAGGTTATTGTATGTTTTTGAGTTTCCTTTATGCGGCATAATTGGCTGATGAAGAAACTGGAAAACAAGAATAAGCTGTCCGCCAAGTCGTCCTTGTCCGATGCCGCCAAAACAGAATGAAAGGAACGTTTTTTCAGAGCCTGAGAGCTGTCCTCGATTTCCTTATCCAATCGTCCAAAAACCGCATTTGTTCTTTGGTGTGGAACCAATGCTCGCCGTTTTCCATAACGCTCAGCTTGGCGTTGTGCTTTTCGGAAAAGGCGGCGATGGTTTCATAAGAGGTGAGGTTATCCTTGCTGCCGTAGAGAATAGCGGTCGGGACGCTCCATTTGATGGGATGCTCGCGCACATAACATAGATAGTCCCACGACAAGTCTTCGCCGAAGGAGGTGCGGAGGATTCCTTGCTCTTTCAGCGCGTCCTCTGTCACATGCGCCCAAGCCATCATGTCAGTGATCAGACGCTCCATATCGACGATGGGCGATATGAAATAGGCTTTTTGTATCATCAAATCCATTCCGGCGTTCATCGAGAAAAACGCACCGATGCTGTTGGCAATCAGGATGATGTTTTCATATTCCGATTGCAGCTTTTCGACGGCAGAGCGGATCTCCGCGCCTGTTTCCCACGGCGTAAAGGTTTGGGGTAATCCAAGCCGATCATCTCGCACTCCGGGAACAGCGGCTTGTAATGCTCACATTCTGTCGCAGAACCGTTTTTGCCGTGGATATATACTACTGCTGTTTGTTTCATGTCTCCGTTAATCTCAGTCTTTGCCGGGAGCCCCGGCAGCTAGTCGAGTAGACTTACACCTCGCAATGTAAACCCCTCACAGAACCGTACGTGCAGTTTTCCCGCATACGGCTCCTCATAATAAAATTCACATCTTAGCCAAACAAACTAACATATATTCTGGGTAGTGCCAGAGGATAGTATTTCATCATCTCGTAGAAACCTTCCTTGTTATAGCTCTTTAGCTGGCTTCGTCTGTTCAGTGCCCTGAACAGCAGTTCCCTGACCTGCTGCTTAAAATTACTAATCATTCTGCTGTTAAAGCTTATCCCATAGTATCTATAGTGACCTATAAGCTTTATGTTCAGCATATACATAAGTGTTTTAAGCTTTTGCTCTTTGTTGTCGTAAAGCCATATTTTCATTTCTTTAAGTTTCTGCCGAAATTTCTTGCTGCTTGTCTTTGGCATAATCCACAGTTTACCGTTTTTCGTTTTACCACAGTAGAATGTAAATCCAAGGAAATCGAATGAGCCTAATCGAGTAAAGTCTCCTTGTTTTGCTTTTGCGTTTGCAAGGAATCTTCCACTTTCTACAATGCGGCTCTTGCTTTCTTCAAGTTCAAGTCCGAAATT
>CAMKOU010000140.1 GCA_946414505.1 uncultured Clostridia bacterium
GCGGCAGGAATTGACAGGGGCAAGCCCTGTCACTACGATTGGAAGGAAACATTGTATGACACACAAAAACCGCGGCTCGGTTGAGCCGCGGCTTTTAAATATCGGTGTCGTGTTTAAATCAGTGGTGGATGCTGAAGTTGAGGTCGTAGTTTGCGCCGTAGTTATTCGCCCAGAACTCGGTGCCGTTGACCTGATAGCAGATCGCATACTCAAAATCGCTGTAGTTCGCGAGGTTTTCGATGTTCAGCTTGGTCGTCCAGGTCTCGGTGCCGTCGGCGTTGGTCTTGCTGTAGCCGAGCGCCTGATCGCTGTAGGAATTCCAGCCGTCGGTGGTGTATCTGACGAATACGTTCTTGTGATAAGCGTAGTTCTGAAGCACCGCGTTGATCTGATAATCTCTCAGGCTGCGCATGGAGCTGAGGCTCTCAGCGGCAACAGGCGCTGCGCCGATGACTTCGGAGCCGTTGTAATCTCTGCCGTAGTTGTTGTCCCAGATGGTCTCGCCGTCCGCCTCATACTTGATGGCGTACCGGCAGTTGAAGCTGGAGAAGGTCGCTCTCCAGATCTTGGAGCCGTCGTTCAGGGTGGTCACGTAGGTTGCCGGAGCGTCACACCAGCCGAGAGAAGGCATATAGAAGTAGTGAACGGTAACCTTTTGGTTTTGTGCGTTGTCTTTGGTCTGTACGTAGACATCATATGTGGATGCGCCGTACTTGGTAAAGTTTTTACTTGAGGTGTACAGACGAACTCTGTCGGTAGCAGCGCTTGCGGAAGCAGTGCCTGCAATGCAGAATACACTGAGAAGCATGGCGATTGTCAGGACGATTGCCGCAATTTTTGTGGACTTGTTTGTCTTGGTCATGTTGTTTTCCTCCGTATCATTGAACTTGTTTGGTGGTTTCTCAGGGCGGTTTGTTTTTCGTTCCCCCTGAGCGCAAGCTTATATTAGCAGAAGTCAAAAGAAATTGCAAGGCTTTTTTCGCAACTTTTTTTGATTCTAATTTTTAGTCACGATATACCAAACTATGTTAAATTTTTTGTATATTATCACGAACATATTGTCAAATTGACAAAAGAGCATTACTTTTATTTGTTTATTACATCAAAATGCGTTTTGAACGCCATTTTCGCAAGATATAATTATAAAGCCCCCGGCTCCCAAAGAAACCGGGGCAAAACGGGGGCTGTTTTATTCATTTTTGACAGAAAGCAGACCGGTTTTGGCGGGGGATTTGCTTCACAGGACAAGGCTGCCATCCTCTTTCACCCTTCCCCGTCACACGCAAACGTAATTTCTTCGCATTTTAAACAAAAACCCATTGTCAATTACGACAAATTATGATAGAATAGATACATCTTAGACAGCTTGTCTAAATTGTAAAGGAGAGATTCACATGAAAAAAACCATCACCCTGCTGTTGGTACTCCTGATGAGCGTATCAATGGCAGCCTGCGGCGGCACTGCATCCACGCCTCCTGCCGAAACGGAGGCGCCTTCCACAGCCGCTGCCGTACCGGCAACAGCCAAACCCGCAGCGGAGGCTGTCACCGATGCCGGCGACCCCTACGCCGCGCAATACCCCATCACGGGCAATATCGTCTATTTTAAAGACACGCTCAATTGGGCGACTGACACAAACATTGTATATGTATACTACTGGTCGGCAGATAGTGACAAAATGGTACAGTGGCCGGGCGCCACGATGAGATCACTGGGAGACAACGTATATTCTTTTGATGTGCCGAAAGAAGCCGAATTCCTCATTTTTAACATCAATAAGGATTCCATGTCCAAACAATTTCAAACCCGTGACATCCCTTATGACGGCAGCGTGCGGCGTTTTCAATGCTCGGACAAGCAGGACGAGATGAAGGCGCGCTATGTCACCGACTGGGACGGCAAGGAAATCGGCACCAACCAAATCGACGACGGCTCCGGCGCCAACCAGCTGATCGTCAATGATATCGAGCTGGCAAGCATCGAAAAGCGCGACACCTTCCCCGTCAAGTTCACCAGCTATAACTTCACCGGCAGCAAAAACATCACCTTTAGCTTTAACGTACAAAACGGCACCGACAAAACCATATCCAAAATCACCTGCTTTGTGCTGGCGTACAATGACAGTATCCACGCGCGCATCATCGACATCGGCACCGCCGTTGACCTCGGCTTGGGCGACGACGCCTACATCCAGGAATACACCTACGACAATTTGAAGCTGGCGGCAGGCAACGCCACGCAGCTCAAGCTGGACGCCGAACAAAAAACCATTTCCGATTTCCGCGCCATTGTCTCCTCCTACACCGCCGACGGCAAAGAGGTGAAAAACCCCACCGCGTATGAATGGTATAAAAACGCCTACAAAAACAAGGTCGTTGACAACGCCGCCATTTATGACAAGCTGATGGCGGGCATCGGCGCAAGTGAAGGCGCGAACCTTCTCAGCAAGGATGACCGCGGTGCGGTGACGCTGGACGCGACCGTTCTGTTTGACTACGACAGCGCCAAGGTGTCCGACAAGGGCAAGGCGAGCCTGAAAAAACTGATCGACGCCTATGCCGACACCATTTCCACCGACGACGGCACGGTGTTGATCAAGAAAATCACGGTGGAGGGACACACCGACACCGACGGCGATCACGCCTATAACCAAAAGCTGTCGCTGGAGCGCGCGCAAAACGTGTTGGATTACTGCGTATCGCTGCATCCCGAGCTGAAAAGCATCATGTCCGCCAAGGGCTGCGCCGACGACAACCCCGTTAAAAAGGCGGACGGCAGCGTGGACATGGCAGCCTCGCGCCGCGTGTGCTTCGTCGCGGAATAACAGCGGCGCCGCACAGAAGATTACCGTTTTATAACCATTCACTTTTTTCTGAAAATCCGCTAAACATTTCAGGAGGGACAATCTTTGGAAAAACTATTCAAACTGAAACAAAATGGCACAAATGTCAGAACCGAGATCATTGCCGGTATCACCACGTTCCTGGCAATGGCATATATTCTGGCGGTGAACCCCAACATTCTTTCGGCTGCGGGTATGCCGTCCGAGGCCATTTTTGCGGCAACGGCGATCTCGGCGGCATTTGCCACACTGATCATGGCGTTTTATGCCAACTACCCCGTTGTGCTCGCGTCCGGCATGGGACTCAACGCGTATTTCGCGTACACGGTCGTACCGCAGCTTGCCAAGCAGGGCGTCACCGACCCGTGGAAGGTGGCGCTGACCGCCATTCTCTTCGAGGGTGCTATCTTCATCATCCTCTCGTTCTTTAAGTTCAGAGAAACGCTGGTCAACAAGGTACCCACCAACCTCAAGCTCGGCATCTCCGCCGGTATCGGTCTGTTTGTTGCCATTGTCGGCTTAAAGGGCGCCGGCATTGTGGACACCGACGCCATGACCATGATGAAGGACGGATCAACCCCCGGCATTAAAGACATGGTGGCATTCGGCGACGTCGGCGTTTCCTCGTCCACGCTCGTCAAGCTCGGCGGCGTCGGCTCCGCGCCCGTGGTGCTCGCGCTTGTCGGTATCCTCATCATTGCCGCGCTGTGGCATTTCAGAGTAAAGGGCGCGATCCTGATCGGCATTGTCGCCACATGGGTGCTGGGCATTATCGCGCAGCTCACCGGCTGGTATCAAGGCGCTTCGCTGATCCCCGACTTTAGCCATTACACGTTGTTTGCTCCGGTAAAAACCATGGCGACCACCACTGTGTGCCAGTTTGACTTCGGCTATGTGGCAAGCAATCTGTTGAACTTCCTGGTCATTGTGTTCGCATTCCTGTTTGTTGACCTGTTCGACACGGTCGGCACGCTGATCGGCGTGGCACAGGAGGGCAATCTGCTCGACAAAAACGGCGAGCTGCCCCGCGTGGGCAGAGCGTTGATGGCGGACGCAGTCGGCACCATCGGCGGCGCTTGCCTCGGCACCTCCACCGTCACCTCTTATGTGGAATCCACCACCGGCGTTGCCGAAGGCGGCAAAACCGGTTTGACCGCCATGACCTCCGCCATCTTGTTCCTGCTGGCACTGCCGCTCTACCCGGTATTTCTGGCGATCCCGTCGTTCGCCACTACGCCCGCGCTGGTATTTGTCGGTCTGCTCATGCTCAAAAATGTCACCAAAATGGATTTTGACTCGGATATCGCGGACACCATCGGCGGCTTCTTTGCCATCATTATGATGCCCTTTACCTATTCGATCGCGAACGGCATTATGTTCGGTATCATCACTTGGGTCATCCTCAAGGTGATCACCGGCAAGGTAAGGGACGTCCATCCGGTGATGTGGGTTTCGTTTGTTCTGTTTATCCTGCGCATCGTCACCATTATTATGGGTGTTTCCTCATAACCATGTGATCCTGTGCATAAAAGGG
>CAMKOU010000141.1 GCA_946414505.1 uncultured Clostridia bacterium
TTTTAGATTTGTTCCGGCTTTATAAACACCATCGTCGATATCCATTGAAGAGTTTATATTACACTTTGGAACAAATTTGAAACCGGTAGACGTACGTCTGATATACCATTGCTGCGCATTTGTATCATTTGCATCAAAAACCTGAATATTAGCTCCGTAATTACTTGATCCGCTGACAACATCTAAGCACTTTTGTTGTCCGACATTTGTAATACGATATGAACCGTCGGAATTGCGTTGAAAGCGCCATATTTGATTATTGTCTTCTGCAATACGAGTTTGCAGTAAAACATTACCGTCATTACTTGTTCCTACAGCCAAGTCGCTTTTTGCATGATAAATATTTGCTTTAAAATCAGAACCAATATTACACGGTCTAAAGATTGAGAATTCAACCTTTTTAGAATCGACCTGTCCTGAATTATTATAGCATGTCACATATGCACTGTATGTTCCGTCTTCGCCAAAAGAATATGTTTTGCCGGAGGAAACATTCTCTGTAACTATTCTTGTACCTTCTTTATCAATTTTGATAATATAACCTGTTGCATTTTCTGCACCAAAAGTGAAAGTAATGTTTTCTTCGGTTTTCGCTATTGATTTATCAATTGAAATCCAAGGATTGATGGGTATAGGGACAGTACGCCTCCAGTTATAATTATATCCATCTATGATGATAGTCGATTCATATAAATATAATGCATCATAAGGATTGATTTGATTTTTTAGACACCATACGCCTTCACTGTTTTGATATTGCCCTTGAAATGTGCCTTTTGCGCATTCTAAATGAATGTGGTTGCCGGTGGCGTTTCCAGAACACCCCTCGTTAAAAAAGTGTTCCCCCTGTGAAAAGGTTTGCCCAACATAAAAGCGTCCGACGTTGTCATCATGGATAACCTGTATCGTCATGTAATCAATTGTACCGTCTGCAAACTCCACTGGACTATTGCTTTCAAAAAACATTGAAGCGCTGTCGACTGACACCTTAACAACGTGACCGTCGAACGGAGCATACGCCGGATCTTGTCCACCGTCCCTACCACACATATCAATTGCTTTTGAACCTTGGTGGGAATAGGGACCGTACATTCCTTGCGAAATATTCAAGTATTCCATAATATACATAGCCTTTTGTATTGCTCCGACTGATTCTTCGATTTCTGCGGCATCAATTGAGATCGCTCCAAATGGAATCATCAGAGTAATCATCACAACAGCCAACATAATTGCTGATATTTTTCTAAACCGTTTCCTCATAAAATGACCTCCACAAAAATAAAAATGCTTGACCCAAGCGAGCCACGCAGAAAAACGCACGGCTCGATTTGTTGCGACACAAACTAAACATCCTTACAAGTATCTTATTAGAGCGTGCATTTTTACCAAGGAAAAATTCGCCCGTGTAAGGAAAAGTAATTCAGTTTACGTTGCACTTATATTTTACCATATTTAAAACTACGGAGCAATCCAAAAAACAGCGTATTGTTTTGTCCATTATGCACATAGAAAAAAGCATTGTCATCCGATATTGATAACAATGCTTTGAAATAGAAACGATAGTCTGCCGATAGATAATTCTTCATTTTCCTGCTGTTGGAAGCCAATTGACAGCAGTTTGTGGGTAAATTCTCTTATATTTGTCGATAAAACCTGCCATTCTGACAGCAAACCTGACTGCAAATGGTTGTAATAATGACAGCATTTTATCCTGCTTCACGCTTACCGAAAGAAATCCAACTTGATTATGAGAGTTATCAAAACCTCAGTATTCAAGCCATTTTCGGGCATTTTCGGAAATTATGGCATGAGAAAAGGGACAGTTCGGATAACTGTCCCTTTGGTGCAGGTAACAGGACTTGAACCTGCATGAAATTGCTTTCACATGGACCTGAACCATGCGCGTCTGCCAATTCCGCCATACCTGCATACATTATTGGTGTTGAGGAATGATTTTCACTCAACAAACAGTATTATACCAAAAAGAGCGACAAATGTCAATCCCTTTTTTGTTTTTTTATTCCATAGAATTTTTCAGCTTTCGCGCGAGCTGTAACAGCGCCTGTTTATCATTCGGGATCTGCTCATCTACAACGGCGTCCAGCAATTGGTGAAGTGTTTTTCCGATGGTGCTGTTTTCGGGATAGCCGATTTCCAGTAGGTCGCTGCCGCTGATCGCCAAATCCCGGAGGTGCAGACACTGCTGCTCCGCGAGAATTTGTGTTGCCTGCTGCTCTGCCACATCAATTGCCGCCAGCTTTTCGGAACGAAAATAATCGGACTGCGCGGCCACATCGGCGCGCTGCACCGCGAACAAACGGCTCATGTTTTCCTCTCCCAGCTGCGCCAGCACACGCCTGACCAGCCGTTGAGAGCCGTTGAAACGGACGTCGTGAAACAGGATCAGCCGGAGGCACGTCTGTGCGAACGCATTGGAAACGCGCAGCCGGTGCAGGATAGTTTCCGCCATGTCTGCGCTGATTTGCGGATGCCCTTTAAAATGGGTTCTGCCGTCGCGATCTACCGTGCAGGCGCGCGGCTTGCCGACGTCGTGCAGCAGCATCGTCATGCGCAGCAGCGGATCGCTGTCGATCGCTGCCACGGAATGTACGATGTGTTCCCACACGTCGTAGCAATGATGCGGCGTGTGCTGCGGAAAATCAAAGCACGCCGTCACTTCGGGCAGCACCACCGCCAGCACGTCGCGGAACTCCGTCAGCACTGCCGCCGCCTGTGCCCCGCAGAGCATCCCCAGCAATTCCTCGCGCACGCGCTCTGCCGCGATAGTTTGCAGCAGCCGTGCGCAGCGGCGGATCGCAGCAGCCGTTTCCGGTTCGATACGGAAGCCGTACACGGCGGCAAACCGCAAGCCGCGCAGGATCCGCAGCGCATCCTCGCGAAAACGGTTTTCGGGAACGCCTACACAGCGCAGGACACGATCCTGCAAATCGCGCATACCGCCGAACGGATCCATCGCCCCTACCCCATCGTTGTACGCCATGGCATTCACCGTAAAATCGCGGCGCGACAGGTCGAGCGTCAAATCATCGGTAAACGTCACCTGCTCAGGATGGCGGTGGTCGGCATAGACGCCGTCGATACGGTAGGTGGTGATCTCAAACGTTTCTCCGTCCACCGTCACAGCCAGTGTGCCGTGCTTCAAGCCGAAAGCATGGGTGCGAAAGCCGGCAAACACCTGCTGCAGCTGCGCGGGCTTGGCGTTGGTGCAAATATCCCAGTCGTGCGGCGTCAAGCCGAGCAGCGCATTGCGCACACAGCCGCCGACGGCATAGGCTTCAAAGCCCTGTGCCGTCAGCGTTTCCATTATCATTTTTGCGTTTGCAGGAATGTCGATGATCATGTTACCTTCCTTAACGGTCAGCGCTGCTGTACCGCAGCGGCTGCCGGTTCTTTTTTAAACTTTTTGATATAGTGATCGGCAATGTTATACAGCAGATTGAACAATACCACTGTCACCACGACCGTGCACAGGCACATCACGACGGCGCTTTGTCCCAGCATTTCCAGCGAAAAGAAATCGCGGAAGAATACAAAGGCGATCCCCAGTCCGATGACGCTGACCGCAAGCATACCGCTGCGCAGCGCATTGAACGGAATGGACAGGCGGATGATCAGCATCAGACACACCAGCGACGTCACATACACCGCCACCGTGGACAGCTCTCCCTGTGAAATTCCGAGTATCTCACTGAGCGCCGCTGTCAGGATAACATTCAATATGACGCATATTGCCGCCGGCGCCGCACGCGCCACAATATTAAAGGTAAAATTGCCGCGCACGATATTTCTGTTCGGCTGCAGCGCCAGTACAAACGACGGAAACGCGACCGTGATGGTGCTGATGAGCGACAGCTGAATGGGCTGAAACGGATAGGACAGATGCGAAAAGATAAAGAACACTGCCAGCACGATCGAATAAATCGTCTTGACCAAATAGAGCGAGGAGCTGCGCTCGATATTGTTGATGGTGCGCCTGCCCTCCGCCACCACGTGCGGCATCGCGGCAAAATCGTTGTTGACGAGCACCAGCTGTGACACGTTGCGCGCCGCTTCGCTGCCCGACGCCATGGCGATCGAGCAATCGGCTTCCTTGAGCGCCAGCACATCGTTGACGCCGTCGCCGGTCATGGCGACCATATGACCGTGCTTTTTCAGCGCGAGCACCAGCTTTTTCTTTTGTGCGGGCGTCACTCTGCCAAATACATTACAGCGCTCGGCAACCTCCTCCAGCTGTTCGTCGGTGGTGACGGTCGT
>CAMKOU010000142.1 GCA_946414505.1 uncultured Clostridia bacterium
GATGGGCTTGCCGATCGGTGTGTTTTCGTAGGGCTTGTCTATTTTAAACGCGAGCGCAGCAGACGCGGATTCGGTTTGACCATACATCACATAAATGTCAAATTCGTCGCTGTAGGTGTCGGATACGCGCTCGCTGCCCGTAAAGACAGTGCGCAGGCAGCTTCCCTTCTGCTTGAACACTTTCAGCATTTTCGGGCTGATAAAGGTGCGGTTGATTTGATGCACTTCAATGTAGTCCGCCAGCAGCACCGGGTCGCGCATCGCTTCAAAGGGCATCAAGTAGGCGGTGATCCGTGCGCAAAGCGGAGCAAACACGCCCTGCACCGAGGCGACAAAGGTAAACGATGCGCCCAGCGCCGCGTGCGAGCCCTCGGGCGTCTTGGCAAAACCGACATAGCGCAAAACGGAGTCCGTGATGCTCGCGTGTGAATGCAGCACACCCTTGGGCTTTCCGGTGAAGCCGGAGGTATAGATCAGCAGCGACGGGTCGGCAGGATTTGGAACAACCGGCTGCGCTAAGGGGATTTCCTGTTCGATACCGCGCAAAAATTTTTCGTTAATGACAGCCTTCGCGTCACAATTGCTGCGGATGAATTCCAGCCGCTCGGCAGGATAGGAGGGCGACAGCGGTGCAAAGGCAGCGCCTACCATCCAAACAGCGTACATTGCCGCGATGTATTCTTTGTTGCGCGGCAGCTCGATCGTGACAAAATCGCGGTTTTGTACGCCGATACGATGCAGCCTTGCGGCGATTTTACGCGCATATGTATCAAAAGTACGATAGGTAAAGGTATTATTCTCCCCCTGATCCACAATGACGGTAAAATCCCGGAAAGTCGTTGACATTTTTTTGGATTATATCAATTACATTTTTCAACTTTATCTACCTTCTGTAACAATTAGTCGTTTTAATCGACCCCATCCGGGAGCCGTGTGCTATCCTGTCAGACATACTGCGGATCAACCGAACAATACTGCCGGTTGCCCTGTAAATACGTTTGTGCCGGTTGCGATTTCAATTAAGGAAATGACAACGAGCGCTGCGCCGACTGCGGCGGTGTAGAGAATGAAGATGATCATTTTGTCGCTCTTTAAAAACCATTTGAACAGCCAAATGGAAAAGTAACCGACAACTGCCGACACCACGATACCGGTAATGATGACGCCGAAGTTGGTGTCGATGCCCTGCTCCAGCGCGTCTTTGCTCTCGAGCAGCGCCGCCGCCAAAATGGAGGGAATGCCGAGGATAAAGGTGAAATCAAGGGCTTTTTGTTTGTTGATGCCGCGCATCTCCCCTACGGCAAGCGTAGAACCGGAACGCGACAGTCCGGGCAGCAACGCCGCCGCCACCTGCATCAAGCCGACGCAAATCGCATCAAGCGGTGTGTAGTTTTCTCTGCTTTTTCCGCCGGCGACACCGCCGCGCATATGCTTGAAGCCCGTTTCGCTGTTTTTGCGGTTGAAGTAGGCGCCGACCGTCAGCAAGGCGCTGGTCAGCAGCAGCGAAAACGCGGTAACGAGCAGTATTTGCGCGCCGGAAAACAGATCCGCCAAATCCTTGACCTTCATATCGGTGCCGGGGATCGGGAAAAACATGATAAAAAGCGGCAGCAGGGCAATGATCAGCATGACGATCAAATTGCGCTCATAGTTCATTTCGCGCCATTTGAATTTGCCTGTGAAAATATCGCGCACCATGCGGAAAAACTCTTTGATAAGACTCCAAATCAGCTTGTGGTAAAACACGACCACGGCAACCAGCGTGCCGACGTGCAGCATGACATTAAAAAACAGATTCCCCTCGCCGGCAACACCGGTAATATGTTGGGTGATGGCGAGGTGTCCGCTGCTGGACACCGGCAAAAACTCGGTGAGTCCCTGTACGATGCCTTGGATAATTGCGTCAAAAATACTCATAAATAACTCCTTTATGTACGGGCAAATGCCCGTTTTATGATTCCTATTCGGAATTTTGGATCATATGGTACAGTGCGTCCATCGCGTCCGACACCGTACCTACCGCGTCGATCAAGCCTTCCTCCACCGCGCGGCGGCTGTCAAGGACGGTTCCGACGTCCATCACCAACTCGCCTGTGTTGAGCACCAACTGCGCATAGCGTCCGCGCGATATCCCCGAATGCTCCGCCACAAAGGTATTGATGCGATCCTGCATTCGCTGAAAGTATGCAAAGGTTTGCGGCACGCCGAGCGTCAGCCCCGTGGTGCGCACAGGATGCGCCGTCATGGATGCGCTTTTGGCGATAAAGCTGCGCTTGGCGGCAACCGCCAGCGGAATACCGATGGAATGACCGCCGCCCAGGACAATAGACACCGTCGGCTTTTTCATGCCGGCAATCACCTCGGCGATGGCAAGCCCGGCTTCCACATCGCCTCCTACGGTGTTCAATAAAATGAGCATTCCATCCACGCGCGGATCCTCCTCGATGGATACCAGCAGCGGAATAACATGCTCATATTTGGTGGTTTTACTGTCGCGCGGCAGCAAATAATGCCCCTCCACCTGCCCGATCACCGTTAAACAGTGAATCACCTTATCCTCGCGGCAGGTGATCACAGAGCCCGATTCGGTAAAATCGCCGGGATGCTCCTCCGGTGCTTCCTGTTCCTTTGGCGGGTCACAGGGATCGGTCATAAAATCGTCGCGGTTGTTTGTCGATCGCTTCGGCATAAACAGACACCTCCGGGGATAGTTTTCCCGGATGTGCGCTGAAAATGTATGTGCGCGGCGCCCGTATTATGCGTGATCATACGGGGGTGCCGGACAGTCGTATACTTATTATATCAGTAAATGTAAAATATTTCAAGATTTAAGTGTTATATTTCTAAAAAACAATAATTATTGAAACGAATCATAGTATGATAATTCTAATAATACAATTTTGGAGTGAATTTCAACTTGGACACTAACATACTTATGGGTGTTGTCATCCTCTTGCTTGTTATGTTGTCGGCATTGTTTTCCGCGATGGAAACAGCGTTTTCATTTGTCAACAAGATCCGCATCCAGCAAAGTGCCGGTGAAGGCAATAAACGCGCTAAAAGTGCGCAATATATCATTGAACGTTTTGACAACGCCCTGACGGCTATTTTGATTTGCAACAACGTGGTCAATTTGGGCTGCTCGTCCATTGCCACCGTGTTATGCTTAAACCTGTTTGGCGATATCGGCTCCGCTGTCGCCACCGGCGCCACTACCCTTTTGGTGCTGACCTTCGGCGAGGTGATCCCCAAATGCCTTGCCAAGGAGCACTGCGACAGCTTTTCGCTGCGCACCGCAGGCTTTTTAAAGGGGCTGATGATACTCCTCACGCCGCTCGTGTTTGTGTTTATCAAGCTGAAAGCACTTGCCCTGAAAATCGCCGGCGGCGAGAACGACGCGCCGAGCGTGACCGAAAACGAGCTGAAATATATTGTTGAAAGCATCGAGGAAGAGGGCGTTTTGGAGGAAAGCGAAAGCGAAATGGTGCGCTCAGCCCTCGACTTTGATGAAACCACCGCTGAGGAGATCCTGACGCCGCGCGTGGACGTGGTGTTTATCAACATCGAGGACAGCCCCGAGAAGATCAAGGAGAGCATCATCGAAAACCGCTATTCACGGATCCCCGTATACGAAAACACCACCGACAATATTATCGGTATTTTGCACACGCGCGATTATTTGGAGGCGCTTGCCGACGGCAATGTTCCCGATTTACATTCGCTGCTGCAAAAGCCGTATTTTGTGTTTAAAAACCGGCAGCTCAGCAAGATCCTCAGCCATTTCAAGCGCACAAAGGTGCATATGGCGATCGTCACCGACGAATACGGCGGTACGCTGGGCATCGTGACGATGGAGGATCTGCTCGAGGAGATCGTTGGGGAAATCTGGGATGAGGACGAAGAAATCGAGCGCACCCACTACAAAATCGGCAACAACGAATATTTGGTCAACGGTGATTTTGAGCTGGACGAAATGCTCGCATTATACGACATGGATGAGGACGCGCTTGAAAGCGATGCGGTCACGGTCGGCGGCTTTATTTTGGAGCACGCAGGCAATATTCCGCAAAAACGCGAAAGCATTGAAGCGGACGGCTTCCGCTTTACCGTGATGGAAGTGGAGAACCAGCGCATTATGCGCGTTGTCGTCAAAAAAATAGAGGACGAAAGCGGCGAGAACGACGCGGATTAAAGGCAATACCGCATAATCCAGGTGTGCGGATTGCGCAGCAAGATTTTTCGTCAGGTTGTACAAATAAATCAA
>CAMKOU010000143.1 GCA_946414505.1 uncultured Clostridia bacterium
ACCTGCTGCTCGCCACCGATCCCGACTCTGACCGTGTGGGTATCGCCGTGCGCGATTACGACGGCAGCTACCGCCTGATCACCGGCAACGAGGACGGCGTCATGCTGACCAACTACATCCTGTCCTGCAAAAAGGCAGCCGGCACTCTGCCCAAGGATCCTGTGGTCGTCAAAACCATCGTCACCACCAAGCTCATCAACAAGCTGTGCGAAAAGTACGGCTGCGAGCTGAAAAACGTGCTGACCGGCTTTAAATACATCGGCGAGATCATCCTCAACCTCGAAAAGAAGGGCGAGGAAAACCGTTATCTGTTCGGCTTTGAGGAAAGCTACGGATATCTGGCAGGCACCTATGTCCGCGACAAGGATGCGGTCGTTGCCTCGATGCTCGTCGCCGAAATGGCTGCCTACTACAAAAAGCAGGGCAAGTCGCTTGCCGAGGTCATCGACGGCATGTACGAGGAATTCGGCTACTACCTCAACCAAACCTTCGCGTTTGAGTTTGAGGGCGCGGCAGGTATGCAGAAGATGGCAAACCTGATGCAGAGCGTGCGCGGCAACGTGCCCAAGGAAGTGGCAGGCTATCAGGTGGTCAAGGTCAGCGATTATCAGCTGAAAACCGAAACCGACCTGCTGACCGGTGATGTGGAAAAGCTCACGCTGCCCACCTCCAATGTCATTGCGCTCCATTTGGAAAAGGACAACGCCGTCATCATCCGTCCCAGCGGCACCGAGCCGAAAATCAAGCTTTACATCACCGCTGTCGGCAAGGATAAAACGGACGCCCTGCAGGTGTGCGAGAACTTGGTAAATTCTTCAAAAGAAATTTTAGGACTGTAACACGATCCATGGCAAAGGACGCTTCCGTCAAAAGCGGAAACGTCCTTTTTTACGACTGTCAGATTGTGCAATCTCACTAAAACCGCCGCCCAAAATTTGGCTTGCACTTTAGGTTTAATTGTGCTACGATACAGTTGACGGCATACCGTTTTAGCAAAGGAGAATCGTTATGAAAAAGATACTGCCGGTTATGATGACCGCTGTGCTCACCCTCACCGCTGCAGCTGCCGGCTGCAGCGCACCAAACGTCAATATATCCATCGGCGGTCAATCATCCGTCGTTGCCGCAGACAGCAGCGTACCGCCCTCGGATCAATCGGTTTCCGTTGTGGATGAACACAAAAACGAATCGGTTTCCGCCGTGGAAGAATCCCGGAACGAATCGGTTTCGACGGTGGAAGAACCCGCACAAAAAACCGAATACACTGCAGTCGCGCTTGCCGACAAAAGCCTGGACGAAATCAAGGAGATCATGGGCGGCACATACCAATCGGAGCATGTACAGCTTTCAAACGCGTTCAGCAGCGACGGCGCGCCCTACCTCTTTAACGACGACGCGCTGCCCGGCTTTGCTTTTTTGATTGCGGATAATGACTATACCGGCATTTCCGTCATGAACGGCGCCAAACTGAACGACAGCATTTCCTCCGACATGACCTATTCCCAAATTGCCGATATTGTCGGCGATTTAGAGGGCAAATTAGTGGGACAGGAGTTTAATCTCGTCTGTCAAACGACCGTGGACGGCTATGCGGTCACCTTCTGCTTTATCGAAAATGACTACATCCGACAAAACAGAGAAAGCCCCGCCTCCATTTCCCCGGATGTACTGCGCGGCGGTGATCCAAAGCTGCAAAGCATTGGTCTGCGCAGGCCTACCGTCGGCGTAACAGCGTAAACAACCGTAGTGAAGGCAGCAACGTTCTGTTTGACTACAGCGCCGATGCGTCCGACAAAACGCCAACGCCTTCTCAGGCACAATAAATATGTACGGCTGCTGTCATGCTTTGGCAGCAGCCGCCTTTTTGAAGCACTTTTTTGCGAGAAAAAGCCGGGGTGTGCGCATCACCCCGGCTTCGTTTACGTTCAAATAAAACTGTTCTTGGGACTCACTCCAAATTACGTTGTTGAAATCCTACAGCGTTCTTACCTTGTACATGGGAATTGTCCTCCCTTACTTGAAATGAACCGTTTAAAAAACTAAGTATTACATTGGACCTTCTCCGGTTTCGTAGGATATCTGTTTAAAAGCTAAACCTTCTCATGGGACTAATCTCCTATTCTATAAAATGAGGAAAGATCCTGAAACGTAAATCAAATATTAAATTGTAAGAAATCCGAAACACCCAAACACTCTGCGGTTCCCCGAAACGATTTCTTCCTAAGGCATTGGAATCATATATCAAAAATGAAAGTGATCACGAAATGGATTCCTCCGCAACGGAAACATGTCTTAATCCAAACAACAATAACTTTGTTTTAATAACAAATAAAACTGATTAGCTGATCCGACTTAAAAAGCTCCGTTTCCCTTCGCCCCAAAGCTTTGGGGGATCACATTGGGGGGCAAGCTCCGAATGAAATCTTTAATCTGTCTGACTCGAAACATCTTAACTTTCATTGTAGAGACCTCCTTGTCTTTCTGTTCTTTGTCTATATTATACCATATATTTTAACAATGTCAACACTTTTTATAAAAATATTTTATTATTTATTTTTATAAAATCACTTGCATCTTGTTTTCAGATGTGCTATAATTAAAAGTGCGAGAGTGCTATAACGCCGCCGGAGTTTGCGATCCGGCGGCGTTTGCGCATTCAAAAAACGTTTTCAGTGAAAAAGCAGAGAGTCGGCTGACTCCCTGCCCTGTGCGTTCTTATTTTTCCCTGCCCAGGAGATAATCCACAGACACCTCCAAAATATCTGCCAGCGCGACCAGCTCCACATCGGTGACAAACCGAATTTGTCCCTCCAGCTTGGATAAACCGGATGCGTTCATATCCACACCGTTAACCTGCAGCTGCGCCAAAAGCTCTTTTTGCTTCATGCCCTTTTGCTTCCGCACAAGCTCCACGCGGCTGCCTACCAAATTTCTGTCTCCCAGTTCTTGTTTACGTAATCTCATTGTTTTACTCGCTCCATATCTTCTTTTTGAGAATTCCTTAAAAATATTCCTCAAAAAAATTCTTTATTAAAATTCTCTCTAAACATTATGATGTTATTATAATACTTTATAAGAAAAAAAGCAAGTGTTTTTGTAAATAAATTTAAAAAAATGAAATTTTTTGAAGATTTTAATTACAAAAATGAATTAACTTGTTATATTGAACCAGATAATGCGAATCTATAAAGATTGTTTTTATTCACTTTTACCATATTTTCACCCTCTGTGGAACCTTGTTAAGAGTGTTGATATCGACAGAAAAATTGTGGAATTATGTTGATTATGTTAAAATACGTCGTCAGAATCACGAAATTACTACAAAGGTTACAAAATTATGACAAACATATTGTACAAAAATGCGCACCGTTCGGACACGGTGCGCATAGCTGTTTTTAACGCTGTCAGCCTTCAAAGGTGCCGTTTTCGATCGCGGTGATCATCGCCACGCGTTTGTCGTGACGGCCGCCCTCCTCGGGTGTGTTGAGGAAAATTTCGGTGAATTCCACCGCCTGTTCCGGCTCGATCACTCTGCCGCCCATGCACAGGATGTTCGCGTGGTTGTGGCGGCGGGTCATTTCGGCGCCGAACGCGTTACTGACAACTGCCGCACGTATGCCCTTCACCTTGTTTGCCGCCATGGAAATGCCGATACCCGTGCCGCAGCACAAAATGCCGCAGTCGCAGTCGCCCTCGGCGACCGCCTTGGCGACCTTGTAAGCATAGACGGGATAGTCCACGCTTTCCTCGCTGTCGGTGCCGTAGTCACGGTACGCAATGCGCTTTTTCTTTAAATATGCTTTAATGGCGACCATCAGGTTGTAGCCGCCGTGATCACAGCCAAGTGCTATCATTGTTGAGTAACCCCCAGTTTTTTATTCAGCTCACGCTGCGCCTGCGGAAGCCGGAGATAGACCGGCATCAGCGCCGCAGGAGACAGCGTGTTGCCTGCTTGTATATGTGCAAACGCCGCACAAGCGACGGATGCCGCTGTTTGAATCCGCACATTCGGCGGCGCCAAACGCACGTTAGCGGGCGGATCCTCCATGCTATGGAACGCAACGGCGGCGCCGTCGCCGACAAGAAGCACGGTTTCGTCATACTGACAAAGCGCCTTTGTCAAATCTGCCAGCGATATGGCGCGGTCGTCGCAGAGCCGCTCTACCCTGTCCCCCGTCACGCGGAAGAAGGCGTTATACACCTGTGCACAGCGCGCGTCCATCAGGGCGCACACCACACA
>CAMKOU010000144.1 GCA_946414505.1 uncultured Clostridia bacterium
GACAGCACAGCGACCTATCAATGGAACGAAAACTACCACTACCTGGTCGATTTTACCTGTGACGGTGTTACCCATAGCTACGGCGGCGCCGGCAGCGGCGAGGGACAGGGGATCGACGAGGAAAATGTGGAATATCTCACGTTTGGAGAAAACGGCACGCAGTTTACGTTGAGCAGCGCCCTCGAACGCTTGAAACGCTACGCCAAGCTGCCCATTGAGGACGATGTGCCGCGCGACGGCGAGCTGACGTGGAAGCAGATCGCTGACACCGTCGGTGACGGCGCATGGGTGCGCGTGCGCGGCGGCATCGGCTATACCTATCTCTATGAAAAAGGCAGCGGAACCAACTTTTACGACGGCACCTTCGACCCCGGCCACCGTTGGTATTGGAGAGGCGACTTGGGCTATACCAAGGATATCTGGGTGGACGGCAGATACGTCGATAAATGGCGGCATTTCGTCCCCGGCGAAACTTTTGAGGATCATCCTACCTCCGATCTTTTGTTTCCCGAGATCACCGTGCCGCAAATCGAATATGATTACCGTTACGAATACAATTACGACTTGAACCGGTACGAAAAAAAGTATACGGTCAAAAGCATCACCGAAAAACCGCAGCGCGCGCTATTCCGCTATAACAGCACGGCAGGACGGTGGATCATCGACTATTACTCGGTCGCGACCGACTGCGCCGGCTATGACGAAACAGCGGAGCTGGTCGCGCAGGGGCTGGTGGAGCAGCAGTATTTGGATAAAATGACGCTGACAAAGGAGCAGGTGGCGGCGTTGCAGGTGGATAAAAACACCAACGCCTTGCCGCCGTCGGGCTATATATTCGACGGCACGGCGCCCAACGGCACGCCGTTTGGCAACTTGGCAGGTGATGTGAACGGCGACGGAAAGGTCAACATCAACGATGCGACCGCTATCCAATCCTACCTTGCCGAATTGGTGTATTTTAACAGCATCCGCCGCCTTGCAGCTGACGTCAACCGCGACGGACAGGTCACCATCGACGATGCAACACAGATCCAGCGGTACCTGGCGGAATTGATTCCGGCGTTATAAGGGGATCTCCGATCACGCCCTGATGCACAGAAGCGCGATATTTTTACGGTAAAGATCGTCTAAATATGATTTTTGGAGAGGCTGTCGCAAATCGAAAGATTGACCCGACCCCCGTAAGTTAGTTCTTAGTCTAACTTTCGGGGGTCGGGTCATTTTGAGCCAGCCCCATTATTTACACTAAGAACATTGAACATCTATGCTTTCAAGCGATAGGTTATGTTTATGTTTTCGCCTTGGCTACAACGATATCATCTGCGATCAGCTCATGTATCAGCTTTGTTCTATCTTTTTATACACACGAAAGAAAAAGTCAAATACATTACCGCTCCAGTCGCCGGAGGACGAAACGATACGATCTGTCCGGCAATTTGTATCGTCGTACTCACCGCGGTAATCCGGTCAGTAAAGCGGATACGCACGCACAATGTCATATTCGTTGCCGAACATCAGTAATCCGGCGGAAGTAGGATGCTTTTTCCGTCTTTTCCAAGCGCGACAGCTCCTTTTTTGCAAAAAATTTCGTTGTTTTTTCGCGTTTGTTGCATAAAAATAGGCAACTTTTTGCGAAAAATCGCTGTAAGTGGAGGGGGTATGTTTCCCCTTCGCAGCATCATAAAGAAAAGGAGATTCATATGAAACAGTCTTTACACGTATTATTGGCAGGAGCCGCCGGCGCGCTGGCGGCGTATTTCAATGTGCTGCTCATCCCGCTGTGTGTGCTGGCGGCGGTCATGCTGATCGACTACATCACCGGCATGGCGGCTGCGGGCTATACAGGGCAGCTCAGCAGTCGCACGGGCGTGAGGGGCATCGTCAAAAAGGCAGGGTATCTGGCGCTGGTGGCGGTCGGCATGACGGTCGATTATCTCATATCGGGCGCGCTGCTGTCCATCGGCATTCAGGTACAGGTCAACTATTGCTTTGGTATGATCCTCACCGTTTGGCTCATTATCAACGAATTGCTGTCGATTTTGGAAAATTTGGGCGAGATGAACATCCCTCTGCCCGATTTTTTGCTGCACACGGTCAAGTCGTTGAAGGGCAGGGTGGAGGATTCCGCCCAAGGCAAGCATTTTGAGGAGGATGACGCATGACACCGAATTGTATCGACATTTCTTCATGGCAACGGGATATTGATTTTGAAAGGGTGAAAGCCGCCGGCATTCAAGCCGTGATCATCCGCGCAGGCTTTGGTCAAACCAAGGACAACCGATTTGAAGCGCACTACGCCGGCGCGCGCGCCGCCGGGCTGTATATCGGCGCGTACTGGTACAGCTATGCCTACAGCGCGGAGCAGGCAGAACAGGAGGCGCGGGCGTGCATCGACATTCTCAGCGGCAAGACGTTCGAGCTGCCCGTGTATTACGACATGGAAGAGGACGACCAAATGGCGCTCGGCAAGGCGGTCATGACCGCGATGGCGTGCCGGTTCCTCGACACGGTGCAGGCGGCAGGCTACCGCGGCGGCATGTATTCCAGCCCGAGCTGGTTCAGTGATTTTATCGACTACGACCTCATGCGCAAAAAGTATTCCGTCTGGCTGGCGCACTGGGCAAGTCAGCCGGCGCGCGCGTGCGACATTTGGCAATACAGCGACAAGGGGCGCGTGGACGGCATCGACGGTGACGTGGATGTGGATATCATCGAGAATTGGGACGTGATCAGCGGCGATATCCCTACGCCGACGCCCGAGCCCGTCACGCCGTCGCTGACCGTTATCGCGCCGACCCTCCGCCGCGGCGACACCGGCAAGGCGGTGTTCGTCCTGCAAGCCCTGTTGCTTGCCGCAGGTTATGGCGCCGGCGGCGTGGACGGTATCTTCGGCAGCGGCACCGAAAGCGCCGTCCGCAGCTTCCAGTACCAAAACGCGCTCGAGGTGGACGGCATTGCAGGTAAAATGACCTTTGGGGCGCTGTGTAGCTAAAAAAATGTGCCAAACCGTGAAAAGTGTGCTATAATCAACACAGGGAAGTGATATTCATGCAGGAACGTTATTTTAAAATCAACGAAAAGGGCTGCAGTATCAAATGCAAGCTGTATTGCAGCAGCCAGAAGGAAATCGCCAAGGTGGTGCTGTACGGCCACGGCTTTGGCGGACACAAGGACAATAAGGCGGCGCAGCGCTTTGCGGAGTTTGTGCTGAAAAAGCACAGGGAAGTCGCCGTTGTCACTTACGATGCGCCCTGTCACGGCGACGACGTCAAAAAGAAGCTCCGGCTTGACGATTGCGACGCCTATATTGCATGGGTGACCGCCTATGCACGCCGTCAGTGGCACACGGATGAGATTTTTGTATACGCGACCAGCTTCGGCGGCTATCAGTTTTTGCACTATTTGTCGGCGCACGAAAGCCCTTACCGCAAAATCGCGCTGCGCTGTCCGGCAGTGGATATGTACGCGGTGCTGTCGGAGCGGATCATGACGCCCAACGAGCAAAAGGCGCTGCGCCGCAACAAGCCGGTGCCGGTTGGCTTTGACCGCAAAATCAACATCACCCAAGCGTTTTTGGACGAGCTCCGTGCGGCGGATATCACTGTCTGCGATTTTCATGCGACAGCGGCGGACATCCTGATCGTGCACGGCACCAAGGACGAGGTGGTGCCGTTTGACAGCGCCCGGGCATTTGCGGACAACAACGGCATCGCGTTTGTCCCGGTGGAGGGCGCCGACCACCGCTTTATGGATCCGCACAAAATGGACGAGGCGATGAAAGCCATCACACAGTTTTTCGGTTGGTAAGGAGCGCGCGGACAGGAGTCGTTCGTGACCTTACGCTGTCATTTCGAGCGGTCACCCGCGTGTCGCGGGAGCCAATCCGCGCGTGAAAGGTTGGCGTATTCACAATGGTTTATTTCCCGCGTTTTTCGATTAGCTGTCATTTCGAGCGGTCACCGACAGGCGAATTTGCGCAGCAAA
>CAMKOU010000145.1 GCA_946414505.1 uncultured Clostridia bacterium
CTGCATCTCTCGGGTTTCCCCTGTCAGTACCATCGGCGTGTGGTCGGGACGAAATTTACCACCTCAAATATCCACCTTTATCCTACCATTATTATACACGATTTATTCCTTTTTCATTAGAAAGCTCTTTTAAAACAAACGCCGTGTTTGGCTTTTCGGATTCAACGATATAATCAGGAGAAGAAACCGCTTCACGAACACTCCATATGACATCTTCAACATCAATAAAATCATTTGGGTGCTTTTCGAAGATATGATGAATCTGTTTTTCTGTTATAATTAATTCATCCGTTGAAATATCCTTTGTTACGCAACTATATAATTTTTTATCAATCACACCAACATAATGCAAACCGTTCGCCACCGTGTCATCTATATTATTCAATATTATACCACTTTCGCCCGATTTTGCAAGCGCTTTTCCGCGTTCTGCGTCTTTTGCTCAAACACTTCGCGCGGTGGGAACAGGTTCTTTTATTATCCGCGTCGCGGTATATAACAACCCCCTCAGCCGCAGCAGCAGTTGAGGGGTTTGGTGATTCTGTTTATTATTTGTCGCCGTCTTTCCAGATCTCCTTGATGGCAGTCACGTTGCCGGCAAGGCCTTGGATATCGGACGGAATAATGATTTTGGTGGATTTGCCGTCGGCTGCCTTGGCAAACGCCTCCAAACTTTTCAGCTGGATGACCGCCGCATTGGGCGCCGCTTCGTTGAGCATTTTCAGCGCGTCGGCATTCGCCTTTTGCACGGTGAGGATCGCTTCCGCTTCACCCTGCGCCTCGCGGATCTTTTGCTCCTTGACCGCGTCCGCCTTCAAAATGGCGGATTCCTTCAAGCCCTCGGCAACCAAGATCTGGCTGCGCTTTTCGCCCTCGGCGTCCAGAATACGCGCACGGCGTTCGCGCTCTGCCTTCATTTGCTTTTCCATCGCGTCCTGGATCTCGCGCGGCGGCAGAATGTTTTTCAGCTCTACGCGGATGACCTTGATGCCCCACGCGTCGGTGGCTTCGTCGAGGATGATGCGGATCTTGTCGTTGATGGTGTCGCGCGAGGTGAGCGTGTTGTCCAGCTCCAGATCGCCGATGATGTTACGCAGCGTGGTGGCTGTCAGGTTTTCGATCGCACTCAGGGGACGCTCCACACCGTAGGAATAGAGCTTGGGATCGGTGATCTCAAAATACACCACCGTGTCTATTTGCATGGTGACGTTATCGCGCGTGATAACAGGCTGCGGCGGAAAATCCACCACCTGCTCCTTGAGGGATACCTTGCGCGAAATGCGGTCAACAAACGGCACCTTGAGATGGAGTCCCGTCTCCCACGTGGCATAGTACGTTCCCAGGCGCTCGATGACGAACGCGTGTGCCTGCGGCACGATCTTGATATTGCGGATAACAAGGATCAAAAGGATCAAAACAATGATACTGATAATAACGATTCCTGCAATCATAACGAACCTCCTAAACGAACCGGTTCGACAATCAGCTTGGCGCCGTCGATAGCAAGCACCCGCACGGTGTCGCCCTCTTTCAGCGGCGGATTGTCGGTTTTTACACTCCAAATTTCGCCCTTGACCTTGACTTGTCCCACTTCGGTCGCGAAGGAAACATCCCCCAACATCACGCCGATTTCACCGATCAGGCGATTGGCATTGGTAGCGGTCGGACGAATTTTGGCTTTCAATTTCTTCACCAGCGGCCGTGTGATCAGCAGCGACCCCAGTGAAACGGATACAAAGATGACCAATTGGATCAACACGGAATCCGTAAAGATAGTGGCAACAGCAGCGCACAGCGCCCCGAGCACGAACCAAACGGACACCAGCTGCACGGTGGTGATTTCCGCAATGATCATAATCACCGCCAGCGCGATCCAGAGGTAGGTCATAAAATAGGGCTGCATCTTCATCACCTCTTGAGCACGTTATATCATAAACGCCATAAAAAATCAATAGTTTTTTAAAAAATATTTTTTCCCCTGTTCTTTTTGCTTATTATGTGCTATAATAAGGCTAATAACGCAAACAACAGGAGAAAAAATATGGCTTTTGATACCTTTGACGAGGGCATTGCTCCCGGCGGACTGAGAAGCAAAAACGAGATCAAGATTTTAATATGCTACTTATACGCATCGGTACATGACAAAATGAGCCAAAGCTTGGTGGTCGAGGCGATTCGCATGGACGAGCTGGCAAACTTTTTTGAAATCGTCGTCGCCTTTGACGAGCTGGTGCGCGACGGCAATTTGCTGGAAAGCGACACGGTGGACAACGAGCCTACCTATGTATTGTCCGGCAACGGAAAGGTCATCGCAAGTCAGCTGGAAACCACACTTGCCCACTCCGTCAGGCAAAAGGCATACGACTGTGCGCTGCGGCTGCTCGGCGAGCGCAAAACCGCACGCGAAAACGCGGTGGAGATACAAAAAACCGACGACGGCTTTGCCGTAGTGTGCCGCGTATCGGGCGGCGAGGTCAATTTGTTTTCCTTTTCGCTGTACGCGCCGACCTATGAGCAGGCAGAGGTCATCAAAAAGAACTTCCTCAGCTATCCGCAGACCGTGTACAAAACCATGCTCGGTCTGATGACAAAGGACGTCGAAACCGTGGGCGAAGCGCTGGAGGAGGTTTACGGCGTGGAAAGCGGCGCATGGGGCATGGCATAACGCCACGGCTCTACTGCCAAATCAACTGCAAAAACAGCAGCAGCGTCACGCCCGGCACGCCGCCGATCACGGAGGTAAACACCGACAGCAGGCTGACGGGGATCGCCACATGCGTGAAACCCGACAGCAAATTGACCCCCGCAAGGGTCAGCAGACCCGACGCCATGGACAACAGCGCCCTTTTCACAGGGCGTTTCTTTTTTGCGATAAAATGTATGAGCGCGAATACTGTCAATGTGCCCGTAAGCACAGCTGCAATTCCCCACCACGGCATAGCAAAACACTTCCACGAAAAAATAGACCGCCGGATGCCCGACGGTCTATTATATGCAGCATGATATCTGTGTTATTACAGCACCTTAAAGAAGGTGAGGACGTTCAGCGCGATGACGAAAATTACAAAAACGGCCGCAAACACCTTTGTCCAGCGGGAGAGAAATGCGTCAATGGAACGCGCCTTGTTTTTGGAAAAATAGGAATCCGCCGCGCCGGTAACAACGCCCAAGCCCTGCTGATTGCCTTCCTGCAAGATGATGACCACGATGATGGCGATGGAAACGACTGCCAGCACACCGCCGAGAATAAAACCTAAAACGTTCATAGTGTCTTCCTTTCCTGTCACGGGCAAACGCTCCGCCCGCCTAATTTCTAATTCAACTTATATATATTATCATATTCAACCGCTGTTTGCAAGTGTTTTTTGAAAATTTTTTACGGTAACAGCGACAGCTGCTCCTCGCCCCTGTCCTCCGCCGACAAAAGCGCGCCGAGCGCCGGCAGCGACTTGGTGCGGTAGCGCTGCGGTTTTACAAAGGTACCGTCCCGATACACGGCAACCGTGAGCATACGCTGCCCCTTTTTGAGCTTCATGACCGCCACGCCCTGCGTGCTGCGCGTGGTTTTCAGCGACAGCGCACCCGTGTGCACCAGCAGCAGCCTGCCCGAGGACGCGGCAAACAGCACCTCCTTGTCCTCGTCCAGCCACAGCATACCACACAGCGGCGCCTTGTCGGAATAGGCGCCCGTCAGCTTTTTGCGGTTGATTTTGGTGGCATAGCCCTCCAGCGGCACCTTTGCCGCCTTGCCGTTGTCAAAGGCAAACAGCAGCATACCCTTGTAGTCCTTGGTGGCGACCATGTACACGGCGTTTTCGCCCTCGTCCATGCCGAGCTTGGCGGCGACATAATCGCCCAGCTCGCTCGCCTTGGTGTTGCCGAAGTCGTTCGCCTTTGCCTTGTACACCTG
>CAMKOU010000146.1 GCA_946414505.1 uncultured Clostridia bacterium
CGCACGGTGGTGTGAGAGGTCGGGGGATTATTCAAATCCCCCTCCTACTCGATCGGTTATAGCATTCGTACTCTGTATATTTCTGTTACAGAATCAAAATACACGGCACCAGGCTCGCGTCGAGCTTGGCGAGATAGGCGAGCACCATGTCCTCGTCCACAGCTACGCAGCCTAGGGTGGGGCTGTCGTGGCTGATATGGAAAAAGATCGCAGAGCCGCGGGCATAGCCCGTGGGCGGTGTGTTGTAGTTGATGACAAAGCCATATTGATAGGAGGGGATCTCCGCCATCGCCTCGCCGTGTCCGCTGCCGTCCGCCCCGACGTGTCGGGTGTTGTAATCGTCGCGGTCGGGGTCGTCGATCCAGTAGGTGTCCTCCGTGATGGCAAAGGAGGGCAGCCCCGTGTAGGGCGCGTCGCCTTGGTAAAACGCGCTGCCGATGGTGTATAAGCCCTGCGGTGTGGCGCTGATGCCCTCGGACATGTTGGGCGTGGTGCCGCCGGAACCGACATAGCCGTTACAGGTCAGACTGTCATCCTGCTGCCAGCCGTCGTAGGTGCGTTCGTAAAAGCTGACTTCCGCAGAGGAACCAAACGACGTCACCACGATCAGCTGACTGGTACCGTAGGCGTCGAGCGTTTCAGCGCTGTAACCGCTTCCGGCGAGCGCTTCGCTCAGCGCGGCAGGCGTTGTCTTGTCGGTCGTCTTGCGTACGGGCACAGTGGCGTTGCTGCCGGCAGGAGGGGTGTTTGCCGCGGCAGAAGCGACTGCGCCGTCATTTCCGGCAGGAGAGGACGGATCCGGCTGCGTATCCTTATCCAGGTTTGTCCGGTGATAGGGCAGCCGCGCCGGCGGCTCGTCCGCGCTCGCGCGTGCCGCTATTTGGGCAGCGCTGTCCGCCGTGGCGACAGGAAGCGGCGCAGGCTTTGGTAACTGAGAAACGATATAGATGATGATGCCGCAGATAATCAACAGCACGGCGAGGAAAGCGGCGATAATGCCGGCCAGTTGGGGCGTGGTGAATCTTTTTAACATGGGGTATCCTCCGTCCTACAAAATGGTGGCACCGCCGACCACATAATCGCCTTGGTACAGTACGACCGCCTGCCCCTTGCAGATGGCGCGCTGCGGCTCGTCAAATACGACGCGAATGGTGTCGCTGTCCACCGCATACACGGTGGCAGGCTGCTCCTGCTGGTTGTAGCGCACGCGCGCACAGACGCGCAACGGCTCGTCGATATGGTCAACGGTAATCAAATTCACGTCCGTTGCCAGCAGCTCTTTGGAAAACAGCGCGGCGTTGTCGCACAAAACCACTGTATTCTCCGACAGATTCTTTTCCTTGACATACATCGGGTGCGGCAGCGCCAAGCCCAAGCCCTTGCGCTGTCCGACGGTGTAGCGGATAATGCCCTTGTGTTCGCCGAGCACGGCGCCGCTTTCGTCCACAAAGTCGCCGTTGGGGTAAATTTTGCCGGTGTAGCTTTCGATAAACCGGGCGTAGTCGCCGTCCGGCACAAAGCAAATGTCCTGACTGTCGTGCTTGCGCGCGTTGATGAAACCGAGCTGTTCGGCAAGCGCGCGCGTTTCGTCCTTGGTCATGACGCCGAGAGGAAACACGGTTTTGGCCAGCTGCGCCTGTGTCAGCGAATACAGCACATAGCTTTGATCCTTGCTGCAGTCAACCGCTTTTTTCAGCAGGTATCTGCCGTCCTCCGCGCGGTATTCCACCGTGGCGTAATGCCCTGTTACCACGCAGTCAAAGTCCAGTTCCCCGGCACGGCGCAGCAGCTTTTCAAATTTAATATAGCGGTTGCAGTCGATGCAGGGGTTGGGCGTGCTGCCGGTTTCGTAGGCGCGGATAAACCGCGCGATCACGTTTTCGGCAAAGCTCTCTTTAAAATTGTATACATAGTAGGGAATGTGCAGCTTGCGGCAAACATTGCGCGCGTCCTCGATGTCGTCGGCGGAGCAGCATGTCTTTTCGGTGCTTTCTTCGTCCTCGTCGCGGTCAAACAGCTTGAGGGTGATGCCGGTGCAGTCATACCCGCGCTGCTGCATGAGATACGCCGCCACCGAGCTGTCCACGCCGCCGCTCATGGCGATCAGCGCTTTTTTGATGTCGCTCATGTTATTCTCCCAAACGAATCATTTCGTCGATGCAGCGCTTTGCGTCGCGGATCGTGGCGTCGTCAAGGATGATCTCCTCGCCGTCGTTGCCGTTTAGGCAGTTGTACACATCCACCAGCGTGGTCGCCTTCATGTTCGGGCAGATGAGCTTGAGGCTGAGAATATGGAAGGTCTTGTCGGGACACATATACTGCAGGTGCTCGGCGATGCTGATCTCGGTACCGATGATAAACTCCTTTTTGTCGGACTGCACCGCGTATTGCATGATGCCGGAGGTGGAGCCGATGTAGTCCGCCATGGCGCACACCTCGGGCACGCACTCGGGATGCACCAGCAGCTCCGCGTTCGGATACAGTGCCTTTGCCGTTTTGACGTCGTCGGTGTTGACGCAGGCGTGGATGGGGCAGCCGCCGTTGAGCAGCTTGATGTTCTTGTCGGGACACTGCTTTGCCACATGTGCACCGAGGTTGCAGTCGGGGATAAACAAAATATCCTTATTGTCGATGCGGTTGACGATCTGCACGGCGGACGAGCTGGTGACGCACACGTCACAGATGGTTTTCAGTGCGGCGGTGGTGTTGATGTAGGCGACCACCGTGTATCCGGGAAAGCTTTTTTTGACCTGCGCGATCAAATCCCTGTCCATTTGATCCGCCATGGCGCAGCCCGCCATCGGCTGGGCGAGCAGCACGGTTTTTTCGGGAGAGAGGATCTTGCAGGTTTCCGCCATAAAGCGCACGCCGCACATCAAAATGGTTTTGTTTTCCGCCTTGGAGGCATCGACGCTGAGCTTGTAGCTGTCACCGGTAAAGTCGGCGATCTCGCAAATTTCCCGCGCCTGGTAGCTGTGCGCGAGGATGCAGACGTCCTGTTCTTGCTTTAATCGGAGGATCTCCTGTTGCAGTTGCGGTATATTCATAAGAAAAATGTCCTTTCTTTTGGTTGTATAAGCATTTTCATTATACCTTTTTTGCAGGGCATATGCAAGGGATAAGCGCAATTTTTCGCATTTTTTTGCGCAAAGCCGGGTGTCAAAAATACAAATCAAGCGTTTCTGAAAAAGATTCCGAAAAAAATACTTTACAATTTGATGAAACTATGCTATAATAAGTGCGGTTAAAAGGAGACAATAGTTTTTGTTTCCGTTATTTTTCAATTCAGGAGGAAAGAAAATGAAAAAAGTGTTAGTGGCATTTGCTGCCATGATGATGATGGCGTTTTCTGTTGTTCCCGCATTTGCAGCGGAGGATACCACCGCTTCCACAGATCCTACTGCTTCCACTTCTGCGACTGCAGCTACCGAGAGTACCACTGATTGCACGGATAGCACGTGCCCTTCCGATAACGCAACGGTTAAGTGTGTCAATAGATCTCGCAGCACTGTTGTCAACAGTCCTGTTGCAGGCAAAACGGTTGAAAGACAGTCCCCCTGCGTGGTGGCAAGCCCCGATAAAAGCGGAACATCTCCCAAGACCGGCGCTGATGATTCTTTGGCATATGCACTGTTGGCGGCTTCCGTCATCGGTTGCGGCGTTGCTTCTGCAGTTTTGGTAAAAATGGCAAAGAAACACTAAAAAGAAACTAAGATAAAATTTAGCCCCTGCCGTAAGCAGGGGCTTTTTTCTTTTATAGAGAAACGAGAGAGAATGATAACTTATTCGACCGTGACGGATTTTGCGAGATTGCGCGGTTTGTCCACGTCGTTGCCCTTGTTGACCGAGGTGTAATACGCCAAAAGCTGCATAGGAACCGTGGCGACCATCGGCATCAGCATTTCGT
>CAMKOU010000147.1 GCA_946414505.1 uncultured Clostridia bacterium
ATTCAGTATTTCGGAATAAAAAATCTTGGTGATGCCTTTGGACGCATTTGGAAACTGCATATTTTCCTCCTTGACGGCATGTAGAATTGTCTGCGGCAGATTTCCGGGTACTTTGTGCCGGAAACGCAGGCATTGCTGCCGTTTTTCTTATTATAAATGAATTCCTTTTTTCTGTCAATAGAATAGAAGGATTCGTCACGAATCTCCGGGGGGCGTTGCCGGCGCATCCTTTTGCCCCTGTGACGGAAGCGACCGGAAAAACCGGTTTGCCAAAATCAAGGAGGGAACCACTGCCAGCACCACTGCCAAGGGCTGCGCCTCCTGGATGCCGCTGAGTCCGCGCAATCGGGACAACAACAGCAGCAGCGGAATA
Organism: uncultured Clostridia bacterium; assembly: GCA_946414505.1. Classification (GTDB taxonomy): domain Bacteria; phylum Bacillota; class Clostridia; order Oscillospirales; family Acutalibacteraceae; genus Ruminococcoides. The sequence goes on from CAMKOU010000147.1 coordinate 374, forward strand.
AAGAACAGTCCGTTGCGCAAGGTTGACAACAGCGACGCGCCGATTTTTTTACCGGCGCTTTGCAGCGCCATCTCCGTCACCATGCAAAACGGCAAAAACAGCTGCGCCACGCCCTGCAAGCGCAGGGCGCGCGTGCCGATGGCGACCACCGTGTTGTCATCGCGGAAAATACGGATGATCTCGCCCGGAAACAGCAGCAGCGCCACCGACATCGCCACGACAATGATTTCCGACAAGCATACCGAAAACCGAAAGGCGGCGGTGAGCCTGTCATACTTTTTGGCGCCGTAGTTGAAGCCGCAAACGGGCTGAAAGCCCTGTCCGATGCCGAGCGCAAAGGAAAAGGTGAAGAAAATGACGCGCGAAACAATGCTCATAGCGGCAACTGCCGCGTCGCCGTACACGGCGGCGCAGTTGTTGAGAACCACCGTGCTCATCGAGTTAAGCCCCTGCCGCAGCAGGCTCGGCAAGCCTGTGGCGATGATTTCAGGCAGGCGCCGGATGGTGACGAGCCGCAGTGACAAACGGCACTGCGTTTTGTGCCGCAAAAACATGGTCAGCAACACCGCAAAGCTCACGATCTGCGACAGACAGGTGGACAGACCCGCGCCGGCGATCCCCATCCGAAAGCCGAACATCAAAATCGGGTCGCCCGCCATATTCAGCACAGCGCCGGTGATCAAACCGACCATACCAAGCGTCGCCTTTCCCTCGTAGCGCAAAAGGTTGTTCATGGTAAAGCCGGCGGTAACAAACGGCGCGGCGAGCAAAATATAGCGGATATAGATTTCGGCATACGGCGCGATGGTCGGCGTGCTGCCGAGCAGCAGCACTAACGGGCGAAGCGCCGGCAGACTGCCGACCGCTACCAGCGCACCGAACAGCAGAGAGGCAAAAAATCCCGTGGAAGCGGTTTTGGACGCCCGGGCAGTGTCTTTGGCGCCGAGCAAGCGGGAGATCATGCTGCCCGCACCGTTGCCGAACATAAAGCCGACCGCCTGCAGCACCGCCATAAATCCAAACACGATGCCCACCGCGCCGCTGGCAGAATTGCCCAGCTGCCCGACAAACGCCGTGTCCGCCAAATTGTAGATATTCGTCACCAGCATACTGATGACCGTCGGCACCGACAAACGAATGATCAGACCGGACACCGGGGTTTTTGTCATTATATCATATTGTGACCTTGTACTTGTTTTCACTTTTCTCACTCCGGAGCACCTCTATCCCATTTGCTGCTGTTATCATATCAAAAATCCGCAAAAATGTCCAATCCTTTTGCCAAAAGCAGCGTGACGGGGCACCCTGTTTCCCTTTCCGCAAAAACACTGCCATTGCACGGAAGCATACAATGACAGTGTTGACGTATTAATTGTTTTCCAAAAAGGCAATGCCAAAGCCGTCTATCACGATCACAAACTTGCCGATAGGATCGCCCAGCTTTTCCTCTGCCTTTTCGCGGTCGCCGAAGCCGACCATCAGGTGATTCACCAATTGCGCGGCGTCGTCTTCGGACATATCGTCCAGCGAGGCGTCGGGTGTATAAATGCGGGCATTCTTTCCGTCAAGGCTCGTGCCGGGGCATTCAACATCACACTGATAGCAGACGTCGCCGAGGCGTTCCAAGCCCGAAAAACTGCCGTAATCGGTGACAGGCGGCGTATTGCCGCTGTTGTGAACAAAAGCATAGGTGCCATCGCCGTTCAGCGTGAGCTTCGCCGCGCCGTAGCCGCCGCCTTTTGCCAATAACGATTTGCCTGCCAGCTCCGAGAAAACCGCCGTTGCGGGCGGCTCCGTCACAACAGGCGCTTCTGTCACAGGCGCCGTCGGCGCAGGAGGCGTTGTGACAGCCGTGACAGGCGTGGCAGGAAGCTGCCCCGTTAAATAGGCAATGGCTTCGCGGTAGGTCATTCCGGCGCCCTCCGGCATTTGGTCGATATAGGTCACTGTGGATGTTCGTCCGTACACGGTTTTTATCCGGCTGACGATTCCGCTTTCCGTATCGTTCAGTGCCTCATTGCCGTTGCCGTTGACAGTGGACAGCACCGTATGTGCGGCATTGCCGCTGCCGTCAAGGGCGATACGCGCAAATGTCCGCGTACTTCCTTCATTGGCGCCCTTGGTGTAATAATACAGCGCGCTGTCATCATTGACGGTGAACACGGCGTAGCTCATTTCACCGCCTGCCTCGTTTTGATACCAACCGTTCGGATCGTCGGTGGTATAGACAACCTTTGCCGCGTCGTCGGCATAGGACACCACCGTGAGAACGGCTCTGCCCCGGTTATAGGCGCCGGACGCATCTGCGCGATAGCTGTCTGCGTACACATACACCATCTCGGGAATGCCGTCGTTGTTCAGATCCGGAAAGCCAATGGATGCGTTTTCATGACCGCTGCTGCCGTGATCCCAATTGAACGCCTCGATCCCCGCTTGATTGCGCTGCAGCAATTCCAGATAGGAGCGAAAAGCCGGTGCGGTGTCGGGCGCGGAGGCGGTGGTTGCCGCTGTGGAGGCAGGCGCAGAGGAAGCGGTTTCCGTGACAGCCGGTACGGTCGTTGCCGCGGTTGTTTCCGGCTGATGCTGCGGAGCGTTGCGCTTTAAAAGCAGCGTCACGCCGCCGATGGCTGCCCCGGCAACCACCACCGCTGCGATGGCGCCGATGAGCACCTTGGTGACAACCGACATGCCCACCGCACCGGTGGCGGCAGCGGCTGCACCGGCGCCTGCCGCGATCGCACCTTGGATGTGGCTGTACAGCATGGCGGCTTTTTCGGGCGAAAGGGAGCTGCGCCACATTTGTTCGACAAAGATTTTGCCGAACGGCAACAGCGGCACACCGTAGAACTTCGTTCCGGTTTTGCGCTCCTCTTCCTCAATTTCGACCTTCAGCGTTTTGCGCGCCAAATACAAACGGCTTTTAACGGTGTTCTCGTTGCAGTCCATCACTTCCGCAATTTCGGAAATGCTCAGCCCCTGAAAATAAAACAGGGTGATGGTTTGACGCTGCACATCGCTCAGTCCCATAATCAAACGGCGCAGCCGCAGGCTTAAGTCCTCCTGCTCGGCATATGCCTCGGGCAGCATCAAATCGGATTCCAATGCAAACGGCACCGCGTCTTCGTCATCCGGGTCGCTGTCGATGGACAGCTGCGGTTTGCGGCGACGCAGCAAATCGGTGCATTGGTTGAGCGTGATGCGCTGGATCCATGTATTAAACGCCGCAGGGTTGCTGAGTCCCGGCAGGTTTTGCCACGCTTTCACAAATGTTGCCTGCAACACGTCCTCCGCGTCGGCGGTGTTTTTGAGCGTTTGCAAGGCAAGCGCATAAACCTTTGCATAGTATAAAGTATAGAGTTGGGAAAAGCTTGGTTCGTCGCCCTGCATGGCGGCTTGTACCAGTGGAAGATGTTGGTTGTCAATTGGCATGATCGAATACTCTCCTTTCATCATAAAACAAGGTGTTTGC
>CAMKOU010000148.1 GCA_946414505.1 uncultured Clostridia bacterium
CGGTGACAAAAGCAACCATAGGATTTGCCATGTGCGGTTCCTTTTGCACCTTTTCCAAGGCATTTCATCAAATGGAGGCGCTGGTGCGCGCGGGGTACAGGGTGATTCCCGTGATGTCGGAAACAGCCTGTTCCACCGACACGCGCTTCGGCGCCGCTGCGGATATGGTCAAACAAGCGGAAGCTATCACGAAAAACCGGGTGCTGCGCAGCATCACGGATACCGAGCCCATCGGCCCCAGGAACATGTGCGATTTGCTGCTGATCGCGCCCTGCACAGGCAACACGCTTGCCAAGCTTTCGCTCGGCGTGACGGACACCGCCGTTACCATGGCGGCAAAGTCGCATTTGCGCGTGCTCAGGCCGGTGCTGCTGTGTCCTGCCACGAACGACGCGCTCGGCGCCTCTGCGCAAAACATCGGCAGACTGCTCAATACCCGGCACATCTATTTTGTCCCCATGCAACAAGACGATCCCGATCAAAAGCCGCATTCGCTCGTGGCGGATTTTTCGCGCATTCCCGAATGCGTTGCCGCCGCGCTGGAGGGCAGACAGGTGCAGCCGGTGTTCTAGCTGTCCGCCGTCTTTGTTCTGCAAATATACTGTCAGGCATGGTCTTGACCGTGACTCAGATGATGCGTGTTGTGCGTGCTTTCATCTGCGGTTCGGTCAAGACCTGTCGCTGCTTTCTAAAATCCTTGTAAATAAATGTCTGTTTTCTATTGATACCCGTGTTGTTTTGTGATAAAATGAAGCATGAAAAGGAAAGTGGGAGGTATTTATGAACGAGAATCTCAAATTATTGACGTCTGCGTCGGGCTTTGAGCTGGAACGCATCAAAACGGCGCTGTCCGACAACGGCATCCCCAACGACAGCCGTCCGCAAAAGCGCAACTATTCCGCTAAGGCGGTCACGGGTGTGGACAACTCTGTCCAGGATATTTTCGTCGCTGCCGACGACTATGACAAGGCGTATGACCTGTGCATCGGCATCGGCGCCATTCAGCCCGAGGGCGAGGTCACGATCGTGGAGGACGACGGACAAGCCGCCGCTCCGGCGGAGGAGTTTGAGGAAATGCCGCACGGCAAGCGCACGGCGGTGCGCATTGTGTCGGCATTGCTGTTTATTCTGCTTGCCGCCGCCATTATTTTCGGCGTTGACTTTTTCACCAATTGGATCAAAGGATTTTTCATGTAACCGGCAACCACCATTTTATCATAAAGGAGTCATCATTATGAATGTTGAAACCAAATGCCTGCACGCAGGCTACGAGCCGCAAAACGGCGAACCCCGACAGCTGCCCATTTATCAAAGCACCACGTGGAAGTACGATTCCTCCGACGACATGGGCAAGCTGTTTGACTTGGAGGCGAGCGGCTATTTTTACACCCGTCTGCAAAACCCCACCAACGATCTGGTGGCGGCAAAAATCGCGGCGCTCGAGGGCGGCGTGGCAGGTATGCTGACCTCCAGCGGTCAGGCAGCCAACTTTTTTGCACTGTTTAACATCTGCGAAACCGGCAGCCACATCGTCGCTTCCTCCGCCATTTACGGCGGCACCTACAACCTGCTCGGCGTCACCATGAAAAAAATGGGCATCGACGTCACCTTTGTTGACCAAACGCTGTCCGAGGAGGAGCTGCAAAAGGCATTCCGTCCCAACACCCGCGCGGTGTTCGGCGAAACCATCACCAATCCCACCGTTTCGGTGTTTGATATTGAAAAATTTGCGCGTTTGGCGCACGGCAACGGTGTGCCGCTGATCGTAGACAATACCTTTGCCACACCCGTCAATTGCCGCCCGATCGAATTCGGCGCGGACATCGTGACCCATTCCACCACCAAGTATATGGACGGTCATGCCACCGGCGTCGGCGGCGCCATTGTGGACAGCGGCAACTTTGACTGGATGGCACACGCGGACAAGTACCCCGGCATGACCACCCCCGACGAAAGCTATCACGGCATCGTATACGCCGAAAAATTCGGCAAGCTGGGCTATATTACGAAGGCGACCTCGCAGCTGATGCGTGACCTCGGCTCCATTCAGTCGCCGATGAACGCGTTCTATCTGAACAACGGACTGGAAAGCCTGCATGTGCGCATGGACCGCCACTGCGACAACGCGCTGAAGATCGCGCGGTTTTTGAAGGCACAGGACAAGGTGGCGTGGATCCATTACCCCAATTTGGAGGGTGACGACAACTACGAGCTGGCGCAAAAATACCTGCCTAACGGCTCCTGCGGTGTGATCGCCTTTGCCGTTAAGGGCGGCAGAGACGCGGCGATCCGGTTTATGGACAGCCTCAAGCTGATGATCATTGCAACACATGTCGCCGACGCGCGCACCTGCCTGCTCCATCCTGCCAGCCACACGCACCGCCAGCTCACCGACGAGCAGCTGCGCGAAGCAGGCGTGGCGCCCGACTTGATCCGCCTGTCTGTCGGCTTGGAAAACGCCGACGACCTCATCGCCGACTTGCAGCAAGCGCTTGACCGCATTTAACCCCTGCAACACTGACAACCTGACAACCTGGTAACTGACGACTGACATCTGACGACTGACGACTGACAGCTGACGACTGAAAAGGAGGTCTATATGGCTTTTGTATCCGCTATTATTGTCGCCGCAGGCGGCTCTACCCGCATGGGCACCGCCGGCAGCAAGCAATTCCTGCCGCTGCTGGGCAAGCCTGCCATTGCCTATACACTGCGCGCATTTCAGGACTGCGCGCTGATTGATGAAATTGTGGTGGTTTGCCGCGCACAGGACATGGAACTTGTGCAGGAAATCGCGCAGACGGAAGCGATCGACAAGCTGACCTCCGTCACAGAGGGCGGCGCGTTTCGTGCCGAAAGCGTGCAAAACGGCATTATTGCTGCCGATACCAAGGCAGGCTACTACGCCATCCACGACGGTGCGCGTCCGCTGGTGACGCCCGTCGAAATTGAATCCGTGGTGGAATGCGCGTTTGAAACCGGTGCGGCGACCCTCGGCACGCCCGTTACCGATACCATCAAATTCGCCGATGAAAACGACATCATCACCGCCACGCCCGACCGCGGCACCCTGCGCGCCGTGCAGACGCCGCAGGTGTTTGAGCGCGAGCTTTACGCCTTTGCCGTCACGGACGCAGACGATTTGGAGAACGTGACCGACGATTGCTCGCTGATCGAACAGATGGGCGGCGAGGTGCAGATCGTGGACGGCACCCGCGAAAATATCAAGCTGACCACCCCGATCGATGTGATGATCGCCGAATGTATTTTGCGAGAGAGGCAGAAAAATGATGAGAATCGGGCATGGCTATGACGTACACCGCTTTGCGGACGGCAGAAAGCTGATTTTAGGCGGCGTGGACATTCCCTATGAACAGGGCTTGCTCGGCCACTCCGACGCGGATGTGCTGGCACATGCGGTGATGGACGCGCTGCTGGGCGCGGCGGCGCTCGGCGATATCGGGCAGCATTTTCCCGACACTGACAACCGCTACAAGGGCGCGGACAGTATGCTGCTGCTGCGCGAGGTGTGTCGGATCCTCGCCGAAAACGGGTATCAAATCGGCAACATCGACGCCACCGTGATCGCCCAAAAGCCGAAGCTCAAGGATTATATCCCGCAAATGCGTCAAACCATCGCGGACAACTGCGGCGTGGACGTGTCGCAGATCAGCGTCAAGGCGACCACCGAGGAGAAGCTGGGCTTTACCGGCAGGCTCGAGGGTATTTCCGCACATGCGGTCTGTATCATTACTTCAGGCAATACCGCATAATTCAGGTGTGCGGATTGCGCAGCAAGATTTTTCGTC
>CAMKOU010000149.1 GCA_946414505.1 uncultured Clostridia bacterium
GGCAAAGGCGGCGATGAAGGCGGTTTCCAAAATCAGCAAGAGCACCAAGGCGCCGTCCGACATCAAGTGGAACTTCACCAAGTTTTTGGTGAACCGCGAGGGCAAGGTCGTCGGCAGATACAACCCCACTGTGGAGCCGGAAAAAATCGACGGCGATATCGCGGTGCTGCTGTAATGGCGCAGGACAAGTATGAGGCGCTGCGGCTGAAAAACCAGCTTTGCTTTCCGCTGTATTTGTGCGCCAAGGAGCTGCAGCGGCGTTACACGCCCTATTTGGATGAGATCAATCTGACCTATACGCAGTATGTGGTGATGATGTATTTTTGGGAATACGGCAGCTCCAACGTCAAGGCGATCGGCAAGGCGCTGCTGCTCGACCCCAGCACCCTCACGCCGCTGCTCAAAAAGCTGGAAAGCAAGGGCTATTTGACGCGCACGCGCTCCAAGGAGGACGAACGCAATCTGATCGTGGAGCTGACCCCGGCGGGCGACGCGCTCAAGGATAAGGCAGTGGACATTCCCGATAAAATCGGAAAATGTCTGGATTTGGATGAAAACGAGGCGGCGACCCTGTATAAAACCTTATACAAGGTGCTGCTCAACATTGAAAAGGAGGCAAACCATGGCAGTTAAAACAATTACCGGCGAAAGCTTTGCAAAAGAAGTATTACAATCTCCCGTCCCCGTATTGGTGGACTTTTATGCGGACTGGTGCGGTCCGTGCAGAATGCTCCGTCCCACGCTGGAGGAGCTGTCCGACGAGCGCAGCGACATTGCGGTCGCCGCGATCAACATCGACGAGCATCCCGAGCTGGCGGACGAATACGACATTTCCTCCATTCCCTGCGTGATCCTGTTCAAGAACGGCGCAGAGGCGGAGCGCAGCATCGGCTTGGTGCCCAAGGAAGCGCTGGAAGACCTGATCGGGTGAGCGCTATGACGGACATCATCATCATCGGCGCGGGTCCTGCCGGGCTGACCGCCGCGATCTACGCCCGCCGCGCGGCAAAAAGCGTGCTGGTGCTCGAAGCCATGAGCTACGGCGGACAGATCATCAACACGCCCGATATCGAAAACTATCCGGTTGCGGCGCATATTTCGGGCTTTGATTTTGCCACGAAGGTCTATAACCAAGCCAAGGAGCTGGGCGCGACCTTTAAGTTTCAGCGCGCGGTGGAGATCCGCGACAACGGCGACACCAAAACCGTCGTCACGCCCAAGGGTGAATATGAAGCCCGCGCGGTGATCATCGCCACCGGCAGCGAAAACCGCAAGCTCGGCGTGGAAAACGAGGACAAGCTGGTGGGCAGGGGCATTTCCTACTGTGCTACCTGCGACGGCGCGTTTTTCCGCAACAAAACCGTTGCGGTCGTCGGCGGCGGCAACACGGCGCTGGAGGACGCACTCTATCTGGCGGATATCGCACAGCAGGTGTACCTCATCCACCGCCGCGACAGCTTCCGCGGTGAAGAAGCCACCGTTTCGCGTTTGCAGGAGCGCGAGAACGTGACCTTTGTGCTCAATAGTCAGGTCACGAAGCTCAACGCGGACAAAAAGCTCGAGAGCGTCGAGGTGACGGATAAGGCAGGCAACACCCGGACGCTTGCCGTCAGCGGCTTATTTGTCGCCGTGGGCAGGATCCCCGAAAACCAAAACTTTGCGTCCGTCATCGAGCTGGACGGCGCCGGCTATGCCGTGGCGGCGGAAAACTGCCGCACCAAAACCCCCGGCGTATTCGTCGCAGGCGACAACCGCGTCAAGGACGTGCGCCAGCTGGTAACGGCGACCGCCGACGGCGCCGTTGCCGCAACGGAAGCGGTCAAATATATCAATGCCTAAATAAGCGATCCCGCGTTATGCCGACGGCTTAACGCGGGGTTATCTTTTTTTCCTGTTTCAGCATTTTTTAACCTTGGCAGTGTATACTGACTGCAAACAAAGCCAAGGAGGCGTTATTATGAAAGCAAAGGTCAGTAAAACATATTTCGTTTTGGTTGCTATTTTAACGGCGGTTGCCACCACGGTGGCGTTGACCTCCTGCAACGGCGGCAGTACGTCACAGCAGGAAACGACAGCAGCGGCAACAGCGGCTGCCACGCAGGACAGCGCGGCGCAGCCCCAAAGCAACAGCGGCGCCACTGCCTTGCAGGAGAGCGACATCCAAATCAACGATACCATCGAAAACACCGAGGACGGCGGCCATGCCATCCTTGCCGACGGCGAAAGCAAAACCGTCAGCCATACCCTTGTGACAAAAACAGGCGAGGCGGACGGCGATGAAGCCGATTTTTACGGCGAAAACGCCGCGATCTTCGCCACCAACGGCGGCACGCTCAACCTCAGCGACATGGTGGTGAAAACGAACGGCACCCACGCCAACGCCGTGTTCAGCTACGGCGAAGGCACCACGGTCAATATCGCGAACAGCTACATCGAAACCGGCGGCAATTGCTCCGGCGGCTTGATGACGACGGGCGGCGGCACGATGAACGCCGAAAACCTGACCATCACCACCTCGGGCAATTCCTCGGCAGCCATCCGCTCCGACCGCGGCGGCGGTACCGTCAACGTAACGGGCGGCAGCTACACCACGAGCGGCAAGGGCTCGCCCGTCATCTACTCCACGGCGGACATCACCGTGAACGATGCGGAAATGACGTCCACCGCCTCGCAGGGCGTTGTCGTGGAGGGCAAGAATTCCGTCACGCTCAACAATGTGAACCTGACCGCCGACAACAACACCAAAAACAGCGACAAGTCCGACACCTATCAGGCGGTCATGATCTACCAGTCGATGTCCGGCGATGCGGCGGAGGGTGCGTCGAGCTTTGCCATGAACGGCGGTACGCTGACCAATAAAAACGGCGACGTGTTCTTTGTCAACAACACCGTCACCGACATTTCTCTCAACAACGCGTCCATCACCAACAACGGCGGCGGTGTGTTCCTCCGTGCGGCAGCGGCAGGTTGGGGCAGCGAGGGCAGCAACGGCGGTCAGGTGACGCTGCACGCGTCCAACCAAAGCATCAACGGCGATATGATCGTGGACAGCGTGTCCCATTTGAACCTGTATCTCAAAAGCAGTTCGGCGTTTACCGGCGCGATCAACAGCGACGGTCAGGCGGGCGCGGTGTATGTGGACATTGAGGACGGCTCCACCTGGACGCTGACCGGCGACAGCTACATCACGAGCCTGACGTGCAGCGCGAACGCCGTACAGCTCAACGGACACAAGCTGTTTATCAACGGCGTCGCCTACACCGAGGGCGCGGCGTCCTACGGAGATGCCATCGCCGTGACGGCGGCAAACAGCGGCGCACACGGCGGCATGGACGGCGGCACACCGCCTGCCAAGCCCGGCGAGCGTTCGTAAAATATATGGGGTAATTTACATAAATAAGCACCGGCTCTCCCGTTTTTCGGGGGAGCCGGTGCGCTTGGTGTGCGTTATCCGACCAAGCCGGCATATTTGTAGCGCGGATTGGTTTCATACTGCTTGCAGCGGAACACGCGGAAATAGTTGTAGGACAAATACCAGTTGCGGCACTCGGGGGCGGTGTCGTCATAACTGGCAGAGGTGGTGTTGTAGCCTCTGTCCGCCACATTGGGGAAGATGGAGGCGATCAAGCCCTCTCCGCAATACACAAAGGTGTGCGAGCGGAAATCGTAGGCGCTGTACTCGATCACCACGTCGCCGGGTTCCAGTCCTGCGGGCGGTTCGTAGCGGTATTCGTAGCTGTTCAAGAAACGGCTGCCGAACACAGACATCC
>CAMKOU010000150.1 GCA_946414505.1 uncultured Clostridia bacterium
GGAGGTTTTTGCATGCAAATGTTCCCAAAACAGGAAGTAGTCGCAATGCTGCTTGCAGGCGGACAAGGCTCCCGCTTGGGCGTGCTGACAAAAAAGCTCGCCAAACCCGCCGTGCCGTTCGGCGGCAAGTACCGCATTATAGACTTCCCGCTGTCAAACTGTGTCAATTCAGGCATTGAAGCGGTGGGCATTCTCACCCAATATCAGCCTTTGATTCTTAACGAGTATATCGGAAACGGTCAGCCGTGGGATTTGGACGGAATGCACTCCGGCGTCAACTGCCTCAGCCCCTATCAGGCCATCCAGGGCGCCGACTGGTATTCCGGCACCGCCAATGCCATCTATCAAAACATCAACTACATCGAGCGCTACGATCCCGACTATGTCGTCATCCTTTCGGGCGACCACATCTATAAAATGGATTACAACAAGATGCTCGAGTACCATAAGGAAAAGGACGCTGCCTGCACCATCGCCGTGATCGACGTGCCGCTCGAGGAGGCGTCGCGCTTCGGCATCCTCAACACCAATGCGGACGGCTCGATTTATGAATTCGACGAAAAGCCGGCACATCCCAAGAGCACCAACGCTTCCATGGGCATTTACATTTTCAGCTGGAAAGAGCTGCGCAAGTATCTCACCGAGGACGACGCGAAGGAAGGCTCCAGCCACGACTTCGGCAAGGACGTGCTGCCTGCCATGCTCAACGCCGGCGAGCGCATGTTCGCCTATCCGTTTGAAGGCTACTGGAAGGACGTCGGCACCATCGACAGCCTGTGGGAAGCCAACATGGACTTGCTCGATCCCAAGGTGACCCTCGATTTGAAGGACATCTATTCGCGCAACCCGATGATGCCGCCGCACTATGTGTCTCCTAACGCCAACATTCAAAACTCCCTGATCGCAGACGGCTGCGAGGTGGACGGCAATTTGGAATTTTCCATCCTGTTTTCGGGCGTCACCGTCGGCAAGGGCGCAACCGTCAACTCCTCCATCATCATGCCCGGCGCCGTGATCGAGGACGGCGCGACCGTGCAGTTTGCCATCGTCGCCGAAAACACCGTTGTGGGCAAGAACGCCAGGATCGGTCAGCGCCCCGAAGAGGTGGAGGACCGCGACAACTGGGGCATCGCCGTCATCGGCGAAAACACCCATATTGCAGACGGTGCGTTTATCAAGGCAAAGGAAATGATCGACAGTGAAACGGAGGTGTCGGCTCAATGAGAAGTAACGACGTATTAGGCTTCATTTTTGCGGGCACGCTCGACGAAAAAATTCCCGAGCTGGCAGCTTCCCGCACCACGGCGAGCGTTCCCGTCGGCGGCAAATACCGTGTCATCGACTTTGTGCTCTCCAACATGTCCAACGCGGGCATCAACAACGTGGGCATTATTGCCAAAAGCAACTTTTTGTCCCTGACCGACCATGTCGGCTCCGGCAGCGCCTATGATTTGTCCAAGAGAAGAAGCAGCCTGACGCTGCTGACGCCCTACGGCGGAAAATCGTTCTCCAGCTATGTGGAGGCGGCGTACAACATGCACGGCTATCTTGACAACTGCCGCGAGGAATATGTGATGATCTCACCCGGCAACGTGATCACCAATTTTGATTACACCGACCTGTTTGATTTCCACTCCAAAAACAACGCCGACATCACCCTTGTGTACAAAACCGGCGTCGTTCCTGCCGGCTACGAGCGTCCGCTGACCGTCGAGGTGGACGAAAGCGGCAAGGTGCAGCAGATTTTTGTCAAGCCCAGCGCGACCGAAGAGGTGGTCAATCAGGTGTTCGGCACCATGCTGATGAAAAAGTCGCTGATGATGGAAGAGGTGCGCAAGGCGCTCAGCCTCAACCAGCTCGACTTTAAGCGCCTGCTGCAGGAGCTGCTCGGCAAATATAATGTATATGCGTTTGAAAACAAGGGCTACACCGCCGCCATCAGCTCGATCAACGAGTATTTCAACTTCAATATGGATCTGATGAAAAAAGAAGTGCGCGACGAGCTGTTCAACCCCAAGCGCCCGATCTACACCAAGGTGCGCGACGACGCGCCGTCCAAATACGGCTTGAACAGCAGCGTGAAAAACTGCATCATCGCGCAGGGCTGCGTCATTGACGGCGAGGTGGAAAACTGCGTCATCTCCAAGGGCGTTTATATCGGCGAAGGCGCCAAGCTGTCCAACTGCATCGTCATGCAGGACACCAAGATCGGCAAGGAAACCAACCTCAACTATGTGATCATCGACAAGGATGTGACCATCAAGGACGGCCGTTCGCTGATGGGCTTTGACTCCTACCCGATCTACATCGCGAAAAAGTCCGTTGTGTAAGCGATAATCATATTGATTTTAAATACCTTTTATAAGGAGGAATACACCCATGAGAATTTTATACTGTGCTTCCGAGGCGAATCCCTTCTGCGGCAGCGGCGGCCTTGCCGATGTGGCAGGCAGCCTTCCGCACACCCTGTGCAGAAAGGGACAGGATTGCCGCATCGTCGTTCCGCTGTACGGCACCATTTCGCAGGATCTGAAAAATCAGATGAACTTTATCACCAATTTCACGGTTCCCGTGGCATGGAGACACCAGTATTGCGGCCTGTTTTGGGCGCGCTGGAACGACTGCACCTATTACTTCATCGACAACGAGTATTACTTCAAGCGCGGCACGCTTTACGGTCACTATGACGACGCCGAGCGCTTTGCGTTCTTCTCCCGCGCGATTTTGGAGATGCTGCCCTATATCGACTTCCATCCCGATATCATCCACGCCAACGACTGGCAAACGGCGCTTGTTCCCGTGTACTACTACCTGTTCTATTCCCACAGACCATGGTATTACAACATCAAGAGCCTGTTTACCATCCACAACATCCAGTACCAGGGCGAGTACGGCTGGGAGGTCAACACCGAGTGCGTCGGCATCCCCGCCAGCGAGTGCCATATTTTGGAGATGAACGGCAAGCTCAACATGATGAAGGGCGCCATCGAAACCTCTACCCGCGTGTCCACCGTTTCGCCGAGCTATGCGGCGGAGATCAAGGATCCGTGGTACAGCTGGGGACTGCACGACGAGCTCAACCTCCGTCACTACAAGCTCTGCGGCATCAAGAACGGCATCGACCTCGCAAGCTACGACCCCGCGACCGACTATCAGATCTACTGCAACTATTCCAAGGACGACATGAGCGGCAAGGGCGAAAACAAGCGCCGTTTGCAGGAGCGCCTCACCCTCGAGGTCAACTGGAGCATTCCGCTGGTGGCTATGGTCACCCGTTTGGTGTCTCACAAGGGCTTGGATTTGGTGCGCATGGGCTTGGAAGAGCTGATGAACACCGAAAATATGCAGTTTGTTATCCTCGGCTCGGGCGATAAGGAGTATGAGGACTACTTCAACTACATGCAGGCAAAATATCCCGGCAGACTCATTTTCTGCCACGGCTTTGTGCCGGAGCTGGCGAGAAAGATCTACGCCGGCGCCGATATCTTCCTCATGCCCTCCGCGCAGGAGCCCTGCGGTCTGTCGCAGATGATCGCGCTGCGCTACGGCACCATCCCCGTCGTGCGCGAGGTGGGCGGCTTGAAGGACTCTGTGTTCGACTCCGCCGACAACTACGGCAACGGCTTCACCTTCAAAAATTACTACACCGCCGACATGCAGCACGCGGTGCGCCGTGCGCTGTGGGGCATTCAGGACGACCAGGGCTGGCATCAGCTGATGTGGCGCGCCATGATGAGCGACAACAGCTGGGAGCGCTC
>CAMKOU010000151.1 GCA_946414505.1 uncultured Clostridia bacterium
CGTCCTTGTCGAGGTCAACGCCGAGGCAGGCGAGATAGTCGCAGACCTTTTCGCGGAGAATGGGCTGATTTTCGCCCAGACCGGCGGTGAACACGATCGCGTCGCAGCCGCCCATGGCGACAAAGTAGCTGCCGACATACTGCGCGATTTGATAATAGAGCATCTCATGTGCGAGCTTGGCGCGGGGGTTGCCCTCTTGCTCAGCGGCGGTCACGTCGCGGTCATCGGAGGACACGCCCGAAACGCCCAGCAGACCGGACTTTTTGTTGAGCATATCGGACATTTCCGCCATGCTCATGCCCTCTTTTTCACCGATGAAGGTGACAACGGACGGGTCGAGCGAGCCGGAACGCGTACCCATCATAAAGCCGCCCAAGGGCGTCAAGCCCATGGTGGTGTCTACCACCTTGCCGTTTTTCACGGCGGTGATGGAGGAGCCGTTGCCGATGTGACAGGTGATGATCTTCAGATCCTCGATCGGCTTGCCCATCAGCTCCGCCATTTTTGCGCTGACATAGCGGTGCGAGGTGCCGTGGAAGCCGTATTTTCTCACGCCGTACTTTTCATAGTATTCGTAGGGAACGGCAAACATATAGGCTTTTTCGGGCATGGTTTGATGGAACGCAGTGTCAAACACGGCAACCTGCGGAATGTCCTTGCCAAACACTTCGGTGCAGGCGTCAATGCCCTGAATATGCGCGGGATTGTGCAGGGGCGCCAGAGGGGACAGCTCCTTGATTTTGTCGAGAACATCCGCGTCAATGCGCACGGAACGGTCAAAATACGCGCCGCCCTGCACCACGCGGTGACCGATGGCAGTCACTTCGTCCAGGCTCTTGATGGCGCCGTATTCCGCGTCGAGCAGTGCGTCCTTCACCGCTTCAAACGCCTGGGTGTGGTTTTTCATTTCCGCCTTGCGCTCCACCTTGCCGCCGTCGGGGGTCTTAAAGCCGATGAAGGCGCCGTCGGTGCCGATTCTTTCGCAGTTGCCCTTTGCCAGCACGCTTTCGTCCGTCATGTCAATGAGCTGATATTTCAGCGACGAGCTGCCGGCGTTGATAACTAAAACTTTCATTTCAAACAATCCCTTTCACTATTGAATCATTTCCAAACATCATGTATAATACAATTATAAATACACTTTACTATAATACTATACGAATGTGCAAAATGCAAGCGTTTTTTGCAATTTTTTATTGTTAGCGTGGAGAGCGGAGAGCGGAAAGCGGAATGAAGGGTCGCTTCGCTCCGAATGCGTCAGGCTGTGCGCGTTTCCCGTCAAAATGCAACTCTCCACTCTAAACGCTCAACTCTATCATAGGGGGTGCGGTATATGCTTGCCGTTATCTGTGAATGCAATCCGTTTCACAACGGACACAAATACTTAATAGAAACCGCGAAACGCATCACGGGCGAGCCGGTTTTGGCGATCCTATCGGGCAGCTTTACCCAGCGCGGCGAGGCGGCGGTGTGCTCCAAATTCGAGCGCACGCGCGCGGCGCTGCAAAACGGGGCGGATATCGTCGCGGAATTGCCCGTCGTGTATGCCGTGGCGGCGGCGCAGCGCTTTGCACAGGGCGGCGTCAACATCGCCAAGGCGTTTTCCTCGGTGCATTATCTGGCGTTCGGCTGCGAAACGGACGATATACAGGCGCTGCAAACCGCCGCCGACGCCATATATAATGAAACCGTCAACGCCCTGATCGCGCGGCACATGCAAAGCGGCGCGTACTATCCGCAGGCGGTGGAAGCCGCCGTGCGGGAGGCTTGCGGCGATACGGCGGCGGATGTGCTGCAATCTCCCAACAATATTTTAGCGGTGGAGTACCTGCGCGCCCTGCGGGGAACCAGTATCGTTCCTTTGCCGGTAAAGCGCACCGGCGCGGCGCACGACAGCGACACGGGCAGCGGCAGCTTTTTGTCCGCTTCCGCCCTGCGCAAAAAGCTGCGCGGCGGCGAGGATATCACGCCCTACGCGCCGTTTGTGCCGAAGGACATCACGTATCCCGGCTTGCTGGAGCGCGCCCTGCTGTTCCGTTTGCGCAGTATGACGGCGGCGGACTTGCGCGCTTTGCCCGAGGTAGGGGAGGGCTTGGAAAACCGCCTGTGGTCGGCGATACATACATATAATTCTGTAAACGAAATGATTGACGCGGTCAAAACCAAGCGCTACACCCATGCGCGGCTGCGGCGGATCCTTTGCTGCGCGGCGCTGGGGATCACGGAGGATTTGCAGTCGCGCACAGCGTCCTATGCGCGTGTGCTCGGTTTTTCGGACGTCGGCGCAGCGCTGCTGAAAACCTGCACCTGTGAGCCGGTGACGTCGCCTGCGGACGCGCTGCGCAAGCCGTCGCCGAACGCGGTATTTTTGCAAAAGGATATCCTCGCCACCGATTTGGCGGCGCTGGCATATGCGGACGTACAGCCGTGCGGATTGGATTTCCACACAAAAATGATTCGTCAAAATTGTATATAATCACGAAGATTTGCATTGAATGTAAAAAATCATCTAAAAATATTTACATAAAATTCAAATTTAATACTTGTATATTTGGATAATATTGTGTATAATATAATAAATAGTTGTAAATAGTGTAAATTTTGATAGTCAGGAATTTACAGGAATACATTTAATTTAGAAATGAGGTATACGTATGGCATTTTCAGTAAATGACAACAGACCCCCTCTCGAACAGTTTTTGCAGGGTGAGGCGGCAAGAGCGTACCACTTCCTCGGTTCGCATTTTGAAAACTGGGACGGCCGTCAGGGCGTTGTTTTCAGAGTATGGGCGCCGAATGCGAAATCTGTTTCCGTAGTAGGTGATTTTAACGATTGGAACCCCGACGCGCATTTCATGTACCGCATCTCCGATTCCGGTGTGTGGGAGCTGTTTATCGAAGGCGTATGGGAGTTTGCGTGCTATAAGTATTGCGTCGAAACCCCCTGGAACGAGCGCATTATGAAAACCGACCCCTATGCGTTCCATTGCCAAACACGTCCCGAAAACGCGTCGCGCACGTATCATATTTATGACTACGCATGGAACGACGACGAGTGGGTACAGTGGAAAAAGGATCATCCCCACAAGACCCAGCCGATCAACGTTTACGAGGTCAATGCCGGTTCGTGGAAAAAGTATGAAGACGGCAACTTCTACAGCTATCGTGCGCTGGCGGATGAGCTGATCCCCTATGTCAAAAAGATGGGCTACACCCACATCGAGTTCATGCCCCTCACCGAGTTCCCGTTCGACGGCAGCTGGGGCTATCAGGTCACCGGCTACTACGCCGCCACCTCGCGCTACGGCGAGCCGAAGGACTTAATGTATTTTGTGGACCGCTGCCACCAGGAGGGCATCGGCGTTATCCTCGACTGGGTACCGGCGCACTTCCCCAAGGACGCGCACGGCTTGGCGCGCTTTGACGGCACCGGCTGCTACGAATACGAGGACTGGCGCATCGGCGAGCACAAGGAATGGGGCACCTATATCTTCAACTACGGCAGATACGAGGTCACCAGCTTCCTGATCTCCTCCGCGATGTTCTGGCTGGATATGTACCATATCGACGGCATCCGCGTGGACGCCGTTGCCTCCATGCTCTATCTCGACTACAACCGCAAGGACGGCGAATGGATCGCCAACGCCTACGGCGGCAGAGAGAATTTGGTTGCGGTTGATTTCCTGCAAAAGCTCAACAACGTTTGCCACATGTTCTATCCCGAGGTCATGATGATCGCCGAGG
>CAMKOU010000152.1 GCA_946414505.1 uncultured Clostridia bacterium
CTGACGAAAAATCTTGCTGCGCAATCCGCACACCTGAATTGTGCGGTATTGCCTTGACAACCGCTTCACGCGAAAATGCGCCTCTTGCCGTTTTCGGGTGAGGACAGACGGATCGTACCACAGACTGATCGTGTTTGTAACAAATTGCCGTATTTTTCCGACGGCTTTCCTGTTTACAAAACGAATAAATAATGCTATAATATCCATACTACTATCCAACAGAAACGGAGTGAGCGTATGTTTTGCGGAAAATGCGGCGCACCGCTTGCCGATACCGATATGATTTGTCCGCAGTGCGGCGTGCGTATTTTACGTCCCGCACCGCCGGCGCCACCGGCACAACAACCGCCGGCACAACAGCCACCGGCACAGCAGCCGCCGGCACAACAAACGCCGGCACAGCAACCACCGGCACAGCAGCCACCGGCACAGCAGCCGCCGGCACAGCAGCCACCGGCACAGCAGCCGCCGGCACAAAAAACGCCGGCGGTCGATCCGCAGCAGGAGGCGTTTTTTGATGTGCCTGCCCGTCAAAATGACGAATGGGTGCACCGTTCCTCCAAAATGCCCGGCAGCAAAAAGGCAGCCATCCTTTTGATCGTGGCGGCAGCCGTGATCGTGTTGGGTGTGGGCGGCTTTTTCGGCTTTCAGTTCTTTTATCACCAAACCGACGCCTATAAAATCTCACAGGCGGAGGAGCTGCTTCTTGCCGACAAAATAGATGAGGGCTTGGCTGTCATCAAGGAGCTGGATACCAAGCAGGCAGACGCCGTTCGGCAGTTTGCCGAGGTACTGCGCAAGCGCGATACCTTTGCCACACATTACCAACCGTCGATTTTGCAGCCGACCGACGACCCCGTTAAGGTCAGCTATGACCGCTTGATGCAGTCGTTCAGCGCTTTTCACGATGACGAGCAGCTGCCCGAAAAGCTGCGAAAATACTGCGACACCGCCTTCCAGCGTGTCAAAGAAATGGACGCGGTGTTTTTGAATGTGTCGCTTGAGGATATCACCAACGCACAGTTCGGCGTGCTGAAATTCGGCGAACGCAAGCGCGGCGCGAAGTTTACCATGAAGGACATTGAAAACGCCATTGCCGTGACAGAGCCGGCGATCACCTCGCTGCAAACCGGCTTGATCGAAACCGAGGAATACCGCCACGTTGTCACCTCCACCACCGCGCTGGCATTTCAGGTGATGAACGAGCTGTTTGAAAACGCTTCCACCCAGTTGTCGCAGGATAAAATCGACTTGGCGGACTACAAAAAGTCGATGACGTCGGAGGATAAGATGCAATACGACATTGTCGCCGGCAACTACCGCGCGCGTGTCAGCCAGTCGCTTGCCATTTTGCACACCAAGGACGACGCCGCGAACAATGCCGAAACCATCTACAACGCCCTGTGCTACGCATGGATGGCGTATGCGTTTGATATTTCCTAGGCAGCGGAGCGCTGCACCCGATCCCGCCCTTGAAAAGGTTTTGGATGCTGTTTCCTATGATTAATTAAAAAGCGTGACTCCACACTCAGGTGAATGAGTGAGCGTCACGCTTTTTCTGTTTTTACTGCACCCTTTGCAGCGCCTTATTGACCGGAACGGCAAGCAGCGCGGCGATGACACATTTCAGGAGGTCGATCGGAATAAACGTGGCAGCAACCAGCAGAAACGCGGTGCCGAAATCGCGGCCTGTCACGAGCATAAAGCCGAGAACGCCGGGCAAATAAATGCAGGGTATGCCGATGACGATCGCCACGGCGATATAGCGCACGATCGCCCCTTTGCTGTCGATGCTGCCCTTGAGCAGGCTCACGCAAAACGACGCGAGCAAGAAGCCGAGAATAAACCCGCCGGTTGGCCCCGTAATGACGCCGAAGCCGCTTTGATAGCCGGCAAACACCGGCAGCCCCGCAATGCCCAGCAGCGTATAAATCGTCTGTGCCGCCAACGCCTGCCACGGACGGAGCACCAGCGCCGTCAACAGCACCATCAGGACTTGCAGGGTAAAGCCGATGTTCAGGGGTGTGGGAACGGACAGCGGCAACAGGACGCACAGCAGCGCGGCGCACACCGCCACCTCGCACATGGATATCGTTGCACGGCGGATATTGAGTTTGGATGTCATTGCATGGTCAGCCTTTCTTTTGCAAACTGTGGACAGTATAGCACAAAAAGCGATGATTGTCAACTGAGATAAATAGAACGGTTGACAATTAAAAATCACACTTATTTTTCTTTTTAAGGTTCTTTTAAGTTTTCACTGCTACAATACGGTCAATGAAAGGAAGAAGATACGAAATACAGGGAGAATTCATTGAAAACGGAGGTATTGTTATGAAAAAAAGAATCACAGCCATCCTGATCACCGCGCTTCTGGCAGCGTCTTTGACAGCCTGCAACAGCGGCGCTTCATCCGCAACAGCCGAAACCACCGTGGCGCGCGCGACCAACAGTCCCGAGGCGGACAACACCGCTACCGCCGGCACGGAATTCACCGAACGCGATCTACAGCAGGTGGCGGACACCACCGACGCCAAAACCATCACCCTGACCGACGGCAAAACCGAAACCATCACCGCAGCCGGCACCTATACCGTCAGCGGCACCGCTGCCAACGCGCAGATCATCGTAGACGCCGCCAAGGAGGACAAGGTGCAGCTGGTGCTCAACGGCGTGAACGTCACCAACAGCAGCACACCGGTGATCTATGTAAAAAGCGCCGATAAAACCTTTGTCACCACCCAAAAGGACACCCAAAACAGCCTGTCCGTCACCGGCAGCTTTACATCCGACGGCGACACCAACACCGACGCGGTGATCTTCAGCAAGGATGATTTGGTGCTCAACGGCGAGGGCGCACTGTCCATTACTTCTACCGAAAACGGCATTGCCGGCAAGGACGACGTTAAAATCACCGGCGGCACGCTGAACATCGACTCCGCTGCCGACGCGATCGAAACCAACGACGAAATCGCCGTAGCCGACGGCACCATCACCATCAACAGCCAAAAGGACGGCCTGCACGCCGAAAACAGCGACGACAACACGCAGGGCAGCATCCACATCAGCGGCGGCACCTTTACCATCAACGCGGCAAGCGACGCCGTGCAGGGCACCACCACGGTCGTGATCGACAACGGCACCCTTGACCTGACCGGCAGCGAAGGCATTGAGGCAACCAACGTCACCATCAACGGCGGCGACATCACCATTGCGGCGAGCGACGACGGCATCAACGCCACTGGCAAGTCGAGCGAAAAGGTGTGCATCACCATCAACGGCGGCACCATCAAAATCACGATGGGACAGGGCGACACCGACGGACTTGACTCCAACGGCGACTTGTACATCACCGGCGGCACCGTTGACATCACCGGTCAGTCGGCGTGCGACTACGACGGCACCGCGCAAAAGACCGGCGGCACCCTGATCGTCAACGGCACCGAAACCGACACCATCCCTAATCAAATGATGGGCGGCGGCATGGGCGGTCGCGGCGGTATGGGCGGCGACCCGATGCAGGGCGGCGGTATGGCGCCCGGCGGTATGGCACCCGGCGGTTTTTGATCCAAGCTATCCCCTTATTTTCCTATATCTCCCTCGTAGAGCGCAGCGGATCTCCGTTGCGCTCTACCCTTTTTCAGTTGTCAGCGGTCACCCGCGTGTCGCGGGAGCCAATCCGCGCGTGAAAGGTTGGCGTATTC
>CAMKOU010000153.1 GCA_946414505.1 uncultured Clostridia bacterium
GCCGCAAGCACGCCACCGACGTCAACGGCTTTGTGCTCGGCGGCAGAAGCGTCGGCCCGTGGCTGACGGCGTTCGCCTACGGCACCTCCTACTTTTCCGCGGTCATTTTTATCGGCTACGCGGGACAGTTCGGCTGGAAATTCGGCATCGCCTCCACCTGGATCGGCATCGGCAACGCGCTGATCGGTTCGCTGCTGGCATGGGTGATCCTGGGACGGCGCACGCGCATCATGACGCAGCACCTCAACTCCTCCACCATGCCCGAATTTTTCGGCAAGCGCTTTGACAGCAATGGTCTCAAAATCGGCGCATCCATCATTACCTTTATCTTTTTGATCCCCTACACCGCCTCGCTGTACAACGGCCTTTCGCGCCTGTTCAGCATGGCGTTCCACATCGACTATGTGTGGTGCATCATCGCCATGAGCGTGCTGACGGGCATTTACGTCATCGCGGGCGGCTACATGGCGACGGCGATCAACGACTTTATCCAGGGCATCATCATGCTGTTCGGCATCGTGGCGGTCATCGCGGCGGTGCTCGCCAACCAGGGCGGCTTTATGGAGGCGTTGAAGGGACTTGCCGAGGTCAAGGATCCTGCCGTGACCGACATGCCCGGCGCATTCAACTCCTTCTTCGGCCCCGACCCGCTGGGACTGCTGGGCGTCGTGATCCTCACCTCGCTGGGCACCTGGGGCTTGCCGCAGATGGTGCAGAAGTTCTACGCCATCAAGCATGAGCGCGACATCAAAAAGGGCACCATCATTTCGACCGGCTTTGCGATCATCGTCGCCGGCGGCTGCTACTTCCTCGGCGGCTTCGGCAGACTGTTCAACGTGGACGTCGCCAAAAATGGCTTTGACGCGATCATCCCCGAAATGCTTTCGGGCTTGCCGCCGATTTTGCTGGCGATCGTGGTCATTCTGGTGCTGTCGGCGTCGATGTCCACCCTGTCCTCGCTGGTCATCGCCTCCTCCTCCACCCTGACCATCGACCTGCTCAAGGGCAATATCATCAAGAAGATGGACGACAAAAAGCAGGTATTCATCATTCGTATTTTTGTGGTGGTATTCATCGCCATTTCGGCGTTCATCGCCATTTATCAGGTCAAGAGCCAAAACGAGAGCGTCAAGTTCATCGCGCAGCTGATGGGCGTTTCGTGGGGTGCGCTTGCCGGCGCCTTCCTCGCACCGTTCCTGTACGGCTTATACTGGAAGAAAACCACCAAGCTCGCCTGCTGGGTCAGCTTCATCTTCGGCGCGGGACTCATGCTGCTCAACCTGTTTGCCAAGCAGATCTTCCCGCCGCTGCTGCAATCCCCCATCAACTGCGGCGCGCTGGCGATGCTTGCGGGACTCATCATCGTTCCCGTCGTCAGCCTCCTCTCCCCCAAGCCCGACAAAAAGCTGGTGGAAGACGCGTTTGCCTGCTACGAAAAACAGGTTCCCGCCAAGCAAAAGAACTCTCTGGACTAATCATTTTAAGAGCGTGCCGCCCGGCGCGCTCTTTTTGCGTTGACAAGCAAGAGAATTTTATGTATAATAGTAGGGTAATAATCATGGTAAATTGAGAATGAAAAGCTGAAAATGTAAGCATGAAGAAAATCGTATTTAAGATCCTGAATATCTTTTATCGTGCAGTCCGGCAAAAAACACACGTTAGCCATTCAGAGAGTGATCCGGTAAAGGATAAAGAAACCGATCCTGCGGTAATGAAGCCGCCGGTTGAGCCTTCAACGGTCATTCCTGTCCCCGGTTACAAGCCGAAGCAGTTTAATTTTGCCTTTAGTG
The DNA here is from genome assembly GCA_946414505.1 of uncultured Clostridia bacterium. Lineage (GTDB taxonomy): Bacteria > Bacillota > Clostridia > Oscillospirales > Acutalibacteraceae > Ruminococcoides. Next base: position 1,791 of record CAMKOU010000153.1, read on the forward strand.
CGGCTGACTTTGAGGCTATTTCAAACATCGCATCTATACGCGTCGGCTCTGCAGTTCTGAGCTGTTCTCTGATCAAAAAGCGGACTTCATCTGTCACTCTCAGGATCGATCAAACAGAATATGCGTATCGTATATGGGAAGAATTTGCAGCGCATGACTATCATTTCTCTGTTCTTCAAAAAATCACCATCAATGGTGAACCTTTCTATCTGTATTTTTGTGAGATCCCCAATCGCAACAACACCATGGGTTACAAGCTTTTCTATACGAAGTCTGAGATCGTATATGAGAATATGAAGTACGGTCAAAATCCCAATTCGGATATTGTGAGCCCATATTTAAAGAGCTTCGGTTGGTTCTTTGGCGGTTATTCCGATACTCTGAAATACACCCCTTATATCATGATCGCCCTGCTTCGGCAAAGAAAGATATCTTGGAGCAAAGAAACAGGCATCATCCTTGAATAATTTCTTTTAGGACGTTAACGGATCTGATGATCACGTAGATTTTGGCAGACACGCCGGATTTAGGTAACGATACCTCGGTTGAAAGGACGTTAATATGAGAATTAAAGTGATTAGTGTTATTGCGGCAATGGCTTTTTTGTGCATTTCGTTATCTGCTTGCGGAAAAGCAAAAGCTTTTGTAAGCGAAGATTATTCAAAGATTACTTATCAAAATCAAACATATACCATAGTTCATGATTATTTCTATGACAGACCTGTTGACTCCCAAAAGGTTGAAACAAAGGTTGAAAACACTGAATATATTCCTATTTTTGACGATATAATGAATTATGATGATGTTTATGTTTCGGAAAATAATCCTGATTTTTTATGGCTGCTGACCACGATGGATTACCCTGATGGAAACGATAGATTCCAGGATGCAATCAGAGGTAATGTGGTAATGTATAAATTGCAACAAGACGATTCACAATTCAAATCATAGATAATATCGGGTTTTGCGACCTGATTTTTATAAAACGCGCCTGTGGTGGAACCGGCAGACACGCCGGATTTGGGGGAGGTCACCTTGGTAGAAGAATGGAAACGAATCACAACAAAGACGCAAAAATATCAAAAAGATTGTTAGCTGTTTTTTTGACAGCCTTGAAGGTAACACAATATCTCCTTGTCGTTTTGCCATTTGTACTTTTTATCCTGACCTTTATCATGCCCAGGTCATGTGCACGCATGGGTTCTCCCCCATCGATCACAATCGACGATAAGATGTTTATTTACAATATAATAGGCATCTCGGTTTGTTTCCTTTTGCTAATAGTGGCGAATCACATCTCAAATGTCTTAATGCCAAAGCTGATTGTTCCGCTGATGGAAAAATCAGTCGTAGTGTTCGGATTCAAGCCGGAGGAGAAGCTGCATATTGCAGAGGCAGATCATCTTCTTCCTGATTTTACTCACTATAAAGGCAGTCAGTTGATAGACGGGAAGAGGGGGGATTTTTTCTTTAAGATCTCCAACGTCACCTTGTTCAAACAACACGGCAGTGGTCGCACATCCTATTCCGAAGAGGTGTTTGAGGGCATTTGCGTAGCCTGCATTTTTGACAAACCATATGTTCAAGCCAACTTAGATAACTTGAAAAAGGAGCTTTGCCGAAGGTTTGATTTGAAAGCAATTGATGTGTATGAACAATCCGGAGTTGTATTTTTTCTGGATACGATGCCGCTCTTCAAGAGTTATACCCGTAAACAAATTGCTGCCGATATCGCAAAAATCACAGATACCCTTGATCTGGCAGAAGCTGTTTTGTTCCCGGATATACAGGGCAAATAATCATAACCCTAAAAAATTGTATATGTATTTTTTATCGGGTTTTGCGACCTGAGTTTATAGATTTGCGGGTATGGCGGAACTGGCAGA
>CAMKOU010000154.1 GCA_946414505.1 uncultured Clostridia bacterium
GCCGAGATGGAGCAGCTCGTGCTGCGATACAACCCTGCGTGGAGCGGCGGCGGCTTTGAGCAGTTCCGCTATTGCTACCCCGACTGGGCTGATGGGTTGTTTATGATCGACACCATCCATTCCTACAACGCCGACCTGACCTTTACTAAGGAGGCGTGGCTGGGCAGGATACGCAGCTGCCGAGGCGTAGGAGCCGGTCTTTCGCCGGAGGAGGTCGCCGCTTTTGAAGCGGATTACCGTGATATCCTGAAAAAATACGAGGAACCGCTGCAGCTAAAACACCAGATACACATTGAGATTTACAGGAAGCTTTAAGTTCACCGAATTACAATATATAGCCTAAAATTTGCATTTTTCCAAAAGATGTGGTATAATACCGTTGATTGTGTGAATCTCATGATTGGTGATTACTATGGATTACAAATTGATCGCAACAGACCTTGACGGAACCCTGACGAATTCCAAAAAAGAGATTTCCCCCCGTAACCGATATGCACTTTTAGAGGCGCAGGCACAAGGCAAAACTTTGATTTTGGCTTCGGGCAGACATCCGCTCGGCGTGTTGCCTATTGCGCATGATCTGATGATGGAGCGCTACGGCGGTTACATCATGTCGTTTAACGGCGGCAAAATCATCGACTGCTCTACAGGCAGAACAGTGGCAAGCAAGTATTTTCCGATTGAATACTTGCCCGATATCGTCAGCGTGCTGCAGGATTCAAACATTACCGTCATCACCTTTGACGATAAAAAAATCTACGCAAACACCAAGGTCAACGATTACACCTATATCGAGCGCGATGTGCTGAAAACCGAAATGGTGACGGTGCCCGACATGGTTCAGGCTGTTAAATTTGACGTGAATAAGATCCTGCTTGCGGGTGAGCCTGACGAACTTGATCGTTATCAGCAGATTTTGATCAAGCGCTATGACGGGCTGCTTGATATCTACAAAAGCGCGCCGTACTTTTTGGAGCTGATGCCCTTCGGCGTTTCCAAAGGCTCAATGATGCCCCATCTGCTCAACCATTTGGGCGTGGGCAGAGAAGAGCTGATCGCCTTTGGCGACAACTACAATGATATGACGATGATCGGTTACGCCGGCTTTGGCGTGGTTATGGAAAACGGCGAGGAAGAGATAAAGAAAATCGCCAACTACGTCTGTGAGTCCAACGACGACGACGGTGTGGCGAAAACAATTGAAAAATTTGTTTTGAAAAAATAAATTACGCCGGGCGAAATGCCCGGCGTTTTGTTTGTGCTTTATGGTTTGAATACTCGTTCGGTTAGCTGCATGTTCTTTTCTTTTTGGTTCTTTACCGCCATTTCGGCATCCTTCAGCGTTTCGTAGCAGCTCAGTGTGCCGTCATACCACTCGCCTAAGGTGATAATGCTGCCCTTATACATGGCGGAATCGTAGCGGATATCGTCGCCGTTGGCGATCAATCCCTCAAAATACACCATCAGATAGACGGTCTTGTCGCCCTTGGAGGTTTTGAAGGTCGCCTCGTAAATATCAAAAAGAGTGTTGCTTGTGTCGCCGTCGGTCAGAAGCATCATTTTTTTGGGTTCGGCTTTTTTTAAATCCGGCTCTGCTTGGGTCAGCATGGGCGTGATATTGCGCTTGTTGAGCGATTCTGTTTTGTCGTGGATCGCCTGCACCGCCTTGTCGCTGAGCGAGTTCAGGTCGGTCACAAACAGCTCCAGACCTTCTACGGTGTAGTTCTTTTCGTGCGAGGTAAAGCGCAAATCATCGTTGCGCTCGTTGACGGTGATTTTCAGCTTGTCGCCCTCATTTAGATCGCCGATATATGCCTTGCTGTTATAAGTTATGTCAAGATCGGACCTGACAAAGTAGTCGTTGTGCTTGACGCGCACATTCACCTTGCCCTCGCCGTTGATTCCGCTGAAAGTGACGTCGAGGTACTCGAAGGGGTCAACGGGAGTTTTCATTAGAAAAACGACGGCAAAAACAGCGCCGATCGTCAGGGCGATGCCGGCAAATACAGCGAGCTTTATCAGCATAAGCCTGCGCTTGCCGCGCTCCTGTATTTCTGCCTGTGTGGGCGGTTCTTTCGGTAACAGCTCCTTGTGACCGCACCAAGAGCAGCTAAGCTCGCGCGTTTCCTTGTTGAACGCCATCTGCGCGCCGCACTGCGGACAGGTCATATCCTTTGCCATCGTGTCACTCCCTATAGGATGTTTTGCTCTATTATAACGGAATCAAGCGCCGGTGTCAAATGAGGGGTATAGGGGACGGAATTTTTCAAAAAGCTGCTGATGTATGCACTGCGCATATACCAACGGCTTTTTTGTATGGTATAATATATTTCAGAAAAAACATCCTAAACGGATTGCATTTGATGATTATATATGATATACTAAAAATAGCTATTATGCGAAAAATAATTATAGTTTATTATTAAAGGAGGCACACGTATGAAAAAAACAGTTTCGTTGTTACTCAGTGTTTTAATGGTGCTGTCGCTGTTTCCGATGGCGGAGGTATCCGTAAATGCGGAGGAAACAGCCACACCGGAAGAGGTGGAGTTCACAGAGGTGTATACCGTTGAGGATTTGTATATGATAAACTATGCCCTCGACGGTAATTACAAGCTGATGAACGATATTGACCTGAGTGAAGATACAGCGCAGGGCGGTGATTGGGACTTTGGCGGCAGAGGCTGGGAGCCTATTGGCAGCAATGGTGTTTATAGTAGCAAGACACCTTTTACCGGAACATTTGACGGTAACGGCTATGAGATAAAAGGATTGCGTATAAACGTAAACAGTTTGCCCAGCGGAACCAGCAACGCCCATGTAGGTTTGTTTGCAAAAAATGCAGGAACGATAAAAAGCTTGACTGTATCGGGTAGTGTATCCGCAAGTTCTCAAACTTTATATGTAGGAGCAATAGCGGGATATAACAGCGGAGTGATAGAAAACTGTGCTAACGCGGCAGCGGTTTCAGCTTCATATTCAAAATATGTTGGAGGCATTACCGGATATACAGCAAACGAATCTGAGATCACAAGATGTAAAAACACTTCCAGTGTGCACTGCGGTTACGGAAGCTATCAAGATAGCGTGTATTCTGGAGGCATTGCCGGTTACTCCTTAGGAGCAATATCGGAATGTTATAATAGTGGAAAGATTTCATCTAAAGCATATGGTTATCGTTATTATAATGGTACATACTATTATTATGCAAACTCTTCTGGTATCACATATGGAGGCTCAATTACCAATTGCTATAATACAGGAAACATCAGTGCGACTGTTTATGATACTTACAATGGACCTTGCATAAATGTAGGAGGTATCAGTGCCGGTTCTGCCACAATAAATACTTGCTATAATATCGGCACAGCAGATAAAGCTATCTCTTATGGTACGGTAACGAACTGCTACTTCCTCAGCGGCAGCGGAGCGGATACCACGGGCGCGAAATCATTGACTGCGGCTCAAATGAAATTAAAAGCTTTGTATGGTGGCTTTGATTTTGAGA
>CAMKOU010000155.1 GCA_946414505.1 uncultured Clostridia bacterium
ATGCTATATGGTTGATAATTCGCGTTTCAGCGCGATTTTGGGTGATGCAGACAGCGCATTTTTTATAAAAACTGTATGGAAATCAAAAACGGCGCAACCTTAAAAGGAACTGCGCCGTTTGAATTGTCCGTTGCAATTTGTCAATAATTTGTCAATCTTATTTTTTCTTAAAACCGTCCTTCAAGGACACGCTGCGGTTGAAAACGAGATGACCGGGGGCGCTGTCCTTATTGTCCACGCAGAAGTAGCCGATGCGCATGAACTGAAAGCTCTGCGGCGCCGTGGCACCGGCAAGGCTTTTTTCCGCCTTGCAGCCGGTCAGCACGTCCAGCGAATGAGGGTTGAGATAATCCAAAAAGTTGCGGTCGCCCACGTCGGGATCGGGTACGGTGAACAGGTTGTCATACAAGCGTACCTCTGCGTCGGCGCAGTTGTTGACGTCCACCCAGTGGATGGTGCCGCGCACCTTTCTGCCGTCGGGCGTGTTGCCGCCGCGCGTGGCAGGGTCGTATTCGGCGTACACCTCCACAACGTTGCCGTCGTCGTCCTTTTTGCAGCCGGTGCATTTGACGATGTAGGTGGATTTCAGGCGCACCTCATTGCCGGGGTACAGTCGCTGGTACTTTTTGATCGGCACCTCCATAAAGTCGTCCGCCTCGATCCAGCATTCGCGCGAGAAGGTAACGGTGCGGGTGCCGTCCTCGGGACGGTTGGGGTTGTTTTCCACCTCAAATTCCTCGCTTTGTCCCTCGGGATAGTTGGTGATGACGAGCTTGACGGGGCGCAGCACGCACATCGCGCGCGCGGCGGTTTCGTTGAGGTCGTCGCGCAGGCAGTGCTCCAAAAAGCTGTATTCCACGATGGAATTGACCTTTGACACGCCGATTTGGTCGATGAACGAGCGGATGGACTTGGGCGTGTAGCCGCGGCGGCGCAGACCGCAAAGGGTGGGCATCCGCGGATCGTCCCAGCCGCTGACGTGGCCGTCCTCCACCAGCTGGCGCAGCTTGCGCTTGGACATGACGGTGTTGTTGATGCCCAAACGCGCAAATTCGATCTGGCGCGGCTTGGCGGGCGCGGAGATGTTTTCGATCACCCAGTCGTACAGCGGACGGTGCGACTCAAATTCGAGCGAGCACAGGCTGTGGGTGATGCCCTCGATCGCGTCCTCGATCGGGTGCGCAAAGTCATACATCGGATAGATGCACCACGCGTCGCCGGTGCGGTGGTGATGCAGGCGGTTGATGCGGTAAATAACGGGGTCGCGCATGTTGAAGTTGCCCGACGCAAGGTCGATTTTGGCGCGGAGCGTCATGCTGCCGTCGGGAAATTCGCCGTTGCGCATCCGCGCGAACAGGTCAAGGCTTTCCGCAACGGGACGGTCACGGTAGGGGCTTTTGGCGGGGGTTTGCGTGTCGCCGCGGTATGCGCGCATTTGCTCGGGCGTCAGCTCGCACACATAGGCGAGCCCCTTTTGGATCAGCTCGACCGCGAAGGCATACATCTGCTCAAAGTATTCGGAGGCATAAAAGAAGCGGTCGTCCCAGTGAAAGCCCAGCCATGCGATGTCTTCCCGGATGGCGTCTACGTATTCGACGTCCTCCTTGGTGGGGTTGGTGTCGTCCATGCGCAGGTTGCACATGCCGTTATATTTTTCGGCGGTGCCGAAGTTGATGCAAACCGCCTTGGCGTGGCCGATATGCAGGTAGCCGTTCGGCTCGGGAGGAAAGCGCGTGTGAACGGTTTTGCCCTCGTATTTGCCGCCGGGGGCAATGTCCTCGTCAATAAAGTCGTGGATAAAATTGCCCTGCATGATTTCGTTGTTGGTTGTGTCTGCCATAGTGAAGGTTCCTTTATCTGTAATATTTATCATATTCCCATTTTAAGGGATTTTCGTCGATGTATTTCCATCGCGCTAAATAGTCTTGTTCGTTTCGGATAATATGGTCGTGATAGGAGCGCTGCCAGATACTTCCCATATATTGGTTACGGGATTTACAAACGGAAAGCCATTTGCAGGCAACTAACGATTTATATTTGCTGACCGTTTGGGGGATGTCGTAGTGACAGCCCTTGCGGCTGTCAGGGATAGGGGCAGTCAGTTTGATTAACAGGTGAATATGGTTAGGCATGATGACGTATTTATCCACCATTATGCATCCGTCAATTTCAATTTCACGTATGGTTTCCTCGGCGATGTTTCCGAGCTCGGAAAGCTGGGTGCGAGGGAGACCGCAAGGGTCTCCCCTACGTAAAATAACGCCAAGCGTCTTTTGCTTTTGATACGTGCAAATGGTAATAAAATAGATGCCGTTTGTTGCATAATCGTAGTTATCCAAACGCAGCGGTTTTCTGCGAAACCGGTGATTATCCATTTAATTTTTCCAAGCCCAATTCCAGCCGGCGCAGGGATTCCTCTTTGCCCAATATCTCGAGGATCTCGGAGGCGCCGCCGGGGGTGACGGACTTGCCGGCGGCGGCGATGCGGACGGGCCACATGACGGGATTCTTTTTGATCCCTTTTTCCGCCGCTATCTCCACCATGCAGGCGAACAGCGACGCGTTGTCCCACACAGGCAGGTCTTTGATGCGCGCATACACCTCGCGCAGCAGCACGGGTGCGTTTTCAAGATTCGCCTTGCTTTTTTTGTGGACGAACAGGGAGACGTCATAGTCGGGCAGCTGTACGAAGAAATCGAGCATGTCCGGAATTTCCGTCAGCTTGGTGACGCGCTTTTGCAGGATGCCGGCAAGCTTGTCCCACGGCATTTCCCTGTCGCCGAACACCTGCCGGTAGTAGGGCATGGCGGCTTTGGTGAACTGCTCGGGCGGCATCGCCTTGATATATTCTGCGTTGAACCAGGTCAGCTTGTTATAGTCGAATATGGCGGGCGATTTGCTGATGCCGCTGATGTCAAAGGCTTGCTCCAGCTCCGCGAGAGAAAATATTTCCTGATTGTCCTTGGGGCACCAGCCGAGCAGGGCGATGTAGTTGACGATCGCCTGCGGCAGATACCCGTCCTCGATCAAATCGTAAAAGCCGGTGGCGCCGTGGCGCTTGCTCAGCTTTGAGATGTTGCCGTCCTCGTCCTTGCCCATGATCAGGGGCAGGTGGATATAGGTGGGGATCTCCCAGCCAAACGCTTCATACAGCAGGTTGTACTTCGGCGTGGAGCTGAGGTATTCGCTGCCGCGCACCACATGGGTGATGCCCATGGTGTGGTCGTCAATGACGTTTGCGAAGTTATAGGTGGGATAGCCGTCGGTTTTGATCAAAATCTGGTCTTGCAGCTCACTGTTTTCGACCGTGATTTCGCCGAACACCGCGTCCGAAAAGGTGGTGCTGCCCTCAAGCGGCATTTTTTGGCGGATGACATAGGGCACGCCGTCCGCGAGCTTTTGGTCGATCTCCTCCTGCGGCAGATCGCGGCAGTGGCGGTCATAGCCGCCGCCGAC
>CAMKOU010000156.1 GCA_946414505.1 uncultured Clostridia bacterium
GACCTTTGTTGGAGCTGGTGGACGGACTTGAACCCCCGACCTGCTGATTACAAATCAGCTGCTCTACCAACTGAGCTACACCAGCATTTGCAGCACACACTGTTTTTCAAGTGCCTATATAATATAGCACAATCAGGGCTTTTTGTCAACACTTTTTTTGATTTTTCTTTCATAAACCCGAAAAAACAGGGGAATACTATCCCTGACTTCATTTCAGAAAGGAAATTGCCATGCAAGTGCCGACAAATGCGGTCAAGCGCAGCCGCTACTCCCTGTATCATAAGCTGGTTTTGCTATACGGATTGAATTTGGTGGACTGGATGTGCACCGAAGTGCTGCTTGCCACCGGGCTGTTTTATGAGGCGAACCCGCTGATGAGCGGTGTTTTGCCGCATTTTTTGCCCACCCTGTTGCTCAAGGGATTGCTGCCGCTGGCGATGAGCCTGCTGTGTGCGTGGCTGTTTCGGCGGTCGGGGCTGCGGGAAAGTCCCGTCAGCAGCGTGCTGCTCAATGGCGGCATTGTTGCCTATTCGCTGGTCAATCTTTGGCATATTGTGAATTTTCTCTTGCTATTTTCGCGTGTTTAGGCTACAATAAAAAGGCTATCACACCAAAGAGCAAAGGAGGGGATACGATGCCGGCATTATCTGTGCGCGATCTCGGCGTGACCTTTACGGAGCGCGTGCTGTTCAGCGGTGTTTCGTTTGATGTGGAATCGCGCGACAAGGTGGGCTTTATCGGCGCAAACGGCGTCGGTAAAACCACGCTGTTCCGCGTGCTGAACGGTGAACTGGATCCCTCCGAGGGAACAGTGGCGTTTGAAAAAAATACGCGTGTCGGCTATATGGAGCAGCACGCCTGCCGTCATCCCGAGGTGGATGTGTATCACGAGCTGCTCAGTGTATTTGACTATTTATCCCAAATGGAGGCGGATCTGGCCGCGCTCAACCGCGCCATCTCCCGTCAGCCAGCCAATATCGACGCGCTGATCGAGGAACAAATGCGCCTGATGGAAGCGCACGAGCGGTTGGGCGGCTTGACCTATAAAAGCCGTACGCGCGCGGCGCTGCTGGGCTTGGGTTTTTCGGAGGACGACTTTGCCATGCCGGTGGGCAATCTCAGCGGCGGTCAGCGCAGCAAGCTGTGTTTGGCAAAGCTGTTGCTGTCGCGCAGCAATCTGCTGCTGCTCGACGAGCCGACCAATCATCTGGACATTCAGTCGGTCAACTGGCTGGAGGAATTTTTGCGCGACTTTAAGGGCGCGATGATGATTATCAGCCACGACCGTTATTTTCTCGACCGTGTGACCAACAAAACCATCGAGCTGGAGCACAGCAGGACAATGTGCTACAAGGGTGCGTATTCCGAATTCATTAAAAAGAAACAGGCGTACAATGAATCGCTGCAAAACAAATATAGAAATGATCTAAAGGAGATCAAGCGCATCGAGGGCATTGTGGAGCAGCAAAAGCGCTGGGGACGCGAACGCAACTTTATCACCGCTGCCAGCAAACAAAAGGAAGCCGACCGCATCAAGGCACAGCTGGTGGCGCCCGAAGGCGCGCTTGAAACCATGCGTATGCGTTTTACGCCCAAATGTGAAAGCGGCAACGACGTGCTGATGGCGCGGGGATTGGCAAAATCCTTCGGCGAGCGACACCTGTTCCGCGACGTGAGCCTGCATATCCGCAAGGGCGAGCGCGTGTTTTTGCTGGGAGGCAACGGCTGCGGTAAAACCACGCTGTTCAAAATTTTGACACTCGCATTGCCGCAGGATAGGGGCGAGTTTTCATACGGCGCCAACGTCATGATCGGTTACTTTGACCAGATGCAGCAGAATTTACATATGGACAAAACCGCCATTGACGAGGTGTGGGACGATTTCCCGGCTATGACGCAAACCGAGGTGCGCTCGGCGCTGGCGGCATTTTTGTTCAAGGGCGAGGATGTGTTTCAGCCGCTGGCAAAGATGAGCGGCGGCGAACGCGCACGGATCTCGCTGTTAAAGCTGATGCTGCGCGGCGGCAACCTGCTGCTGCTCGACGAGCCGACCAACCACCTCGACGCGTCGTCGCGCGAGGAGCTGGAAAACACCCTGCTCGATTACAGCGGAACGCTGTTCATCATCAGCCACGACCGTTATTTCATCAACAAGCTTGCCGACCGTGTGTTGTTGCTGACGCCGGACGGCTTGAAGGAATACCTCGGCAATTACGACGATTATTTGGAGCGTGTCAAAAGCGGGGAGGATGCCGCTAAGCAAACGGTGACTGTTAAGCAGGAAAAGCCGCAAAATGACTATTTCCTTAAAAAACAGCAGGCGAGTGAGGCGCGTAAGCGCCAAACCAGGCTAAAAAAAGCCGAGGCGGAAATCGAGCGGCTCGATGCTGCCATTGCACAGGTGCAGGCGCAGCTCGCCGACGAAACCACCGCGGCAGATTATGAAAGGTTGCTTGCACTGACCGCCGAGCTGGAACAGCTGCAAGCCGAGCAAGAGGCGCAGTACGTAATTTGGGAAGCCCTGGCGGAATAATGTGAAGGCATACTGTGTCAAAAAAAGGATAAGGGTCTGCGTGCGCCCCTTATCCTATTTTCTTTAATATAGTGTTTAGCAGTCCTTTGCAGCCGTCGGTCACATCCCGGAAGGTTGCCTCAAAGTCGCCCGAATACCACGGATCGGCGACGTCGCGCGGATGCGGGGTATAGTCGAGCAGCAGCGACAGCTTGCCGTCGGAGTCGCCCCCTGTGATCCGCAGCATGTTGCGCAGATTCATGCGATCCATGCCGACGATATAATCGTATTTGTCGTAATCTGCTTTGGTCATTTGTGTCGCCGCATGGTTGCCGCAGGGGACGCCGTGCGCCCATAGGGTGCGTTTGGCGGGCGGATAAACAGGATTTCCGATCTCCTCGCGGCTGGTGGCGGCGGATTGTATGAAAAAGCTGTCCTGCAAGCCGCGTTCCTTTACCAGCTGTTTCATCACAAATTCCGCCATCGGGCTGCGGCAGATGTTGCCGTGGCAGACGAATAAAAGTTTGATCATGCTGTCAGCTCCGTTTCCGTATAGACTGTCATAATATCAGTATAGCACACAACCGTTTTTTTGTCCACGGAAGAAAACGGTATATCGTCAAAACCGACAAAAATCAGCGGTAAAATTTTTTCTCTTGTTTTTTTGCACTATTGAAAAAGAATCGAAAATATGCTATAATAACGGTAATCGAACGAAGGAGGGATGGTATGTTTGCCCGTTTAAAAGACCTTGACAGCAGAATTTTTGATAATATCCCGCGCATCCACCGTCCCGCCATCAATCGCGTGATGCGGACTGCCTCCAGATTGGGCAATGCCGGCATTGTATGGTGGTTTGTATGCATCCTGTTTCTCGTCATTCCGAAGTGGCGTTACACCGGTTTGGTCATTATTTTTGCCA
>CAMKOU010000157.1 GCA_946414505.1 uncultured Clostridia bacterium
AATGGTACGGAAGCGTGGCAGGCGGCTCACCGGTCGTCCCTTCAATTCATAGGGGAATAGTTGCGTAAGGTCACGAACTACGCCTGTCCGCGTTAAGTTGTTGACATTGCATTTGCGTATGGAGCCGTTCCCTTGCGTTTTCGGGCGGCATGTAGTATAATAGGAGGTACGAAACCAACGGAGCGTGGTATCCTTGAAACTCAAGATCCTGATGATCCTTGTCGCCGTCCTGTTTGTCGCGGGCGTGGTCGGTTCGGTGGTGGTGCTGCACATACCGAAAAAAAACGCCGTGCAAATCAAAAGCGGGGGCAAGGTGCTCTATACCCTCGATTTGCTGTCCGAAGCCGACCGCACCTTTACCGTCCAAACCGCGCACGGCAGCAATACAGTCGAGATCAAAGACCATAAAATCCGCGTGCAGTCCGCCGATTGTCCCGACCAAACCTGCGTCAAAATGGGCTGGCTCGACAGCAGCGCCATGCCGATCGTCTGCCTGCCGCATGGCTTGGTGATCGAATTTACCGAAGACGCCGGCGGCGTCGACGCGATTTCGGAGTAAGCTATGTCTATTCAACGCCTGGCGCGGCTGGCTGTTTTGACCGCCGTCGCCCTGATCCTCTTTGTCGTGGAGCTGCAAATCCCCAACCCTGTCCCGATCCCGGGCGTCAAGCTCGGGCTTGCCAATATCGTCACCATCTATGCCGTGTACCGCTACCGCGCGGTCGAGGCGGCGATGCTGACCGCCGTGCGCATCACCCTCGGCGCGGTGTTCGCCGGCAATATCATGGCGCTGCTCTACAGCGCGTGCGGCAGCCTCCTGTGCCTGACGGGGATGCTGCTGCTCAAACGCATCATCGACGAAAAGCATATATGGCTGGCGAGCGTGTGCGGCGCGGCGCTGCACAACACAGGACAGATGGCGGCGGCGCTGCTCGTGACGCAAACGCCCGCGCTGCTGTGGTATTTTCCGTTTTTGCTGGTGTCCGGCTGCTTGGCAGGCTTGTTTACGGGGCTTTGCGCGCAGCTGCTCCTGCCGCGGCTCGAGCGCTTTCGTCTGCCGTGAGAAAACTGCCTATAAATCCGCGGCAATAAGAAAAAAACTTCTACACCTGCCGCATTGACAAAACCGTTAAAATCGAATATACTGTACTGGAAAGACAGCAAAGGCGCTGCGGCAACACCCGCAGTGCCTTTATTTCTAGTAATTAGGAGCGTATCAGTATGTCAAAGGTACCCGAACTGTTCGGCAAAAACGTATTTGATGACAAGAAAATGCAGGAGCGTCTGCCCAAATCCACCTATAAGGCGCTGAAAAAGACCATCAACGACGGCGAACCGCTGGACATCAGCGTAGCCAACGTCGTGGCGGCGGCGATGAAGGACTGGGCGATCGAGATGGGCTGCACCCACTATACCCACTGGTTCCAGCCGATGACCGGCGTCACCGCCGAAAAGCACGACAGCTTTATCCAGCCCAACGGCGACGGCGTGATTATGGAGTTTTCCGGAAAGGAATTGATCAAGGGCGAGCCCGACGCGTCCTCCTTCCCGAGCGGCGGCATCCGCGCCACCTTTGAAGCGCGCGGCTACACCACATGGGACCCCACCTCGCCGGCGTTCGTCAAGGACGGCTCGCTGTATATCCCCACCGCGTTTTGCTCGTATACGGGCGAGGTGCTCGACAAAAAGACACCCTTGCTCCGTTCGATGGAGCGTATCAGCAGCGAGGCGGTCAGAATCCTGCATTTACTGGGCAAAACCGACGTGACGCGCGTCATCACCACCGTCGGCCCCGAGCAGGAGTACTTTTTGATCGACAGGGATTTATATAATCAGCGCGAGGACTTGAAGCTCACGGGCAGAACGCTGTTCGGCGCGAAAGCACCCAAGGGACAGGAGCTGGACGATCACTATTTCGGCTCCATCAAAACCCGCGTCGCGGCATATATGCGCGCGCTGGACGAGGAGCTGTGGAAGCTGGGCATCCTCGCCAAAACCAAGCATAACGAGGTCGCGCCGTCGCAGCATGAGCTCGCGCCGATCTTCACCACCTCCAACATCGCCAACGACCACAACGAGCTGACGATGATCATGATGAAAAAGATCGCCGAACGTCACGGCTTGGTGTGCCTGCTGCACGAAAAGCCCTTTGCCGGCGTCAACGGCAGCGGCAAGCACAACAACTGGTCGCTGTCCACCAATACGGGCGAAAACCTGCTGTCACCCGGCAAGCGCCCCGAAACCAACTATCAGTTCCAGCTGTTCCTCGCCGCCGTTGTCAAAGCGGTGGACGAATACCAGGATCTGCTCCGCGCCAACGTCGCCTCCGCCGGTAACGACCACCGCCTGGGCGCGCATGAGGCGCCGCCTGCCATTATTTCCATGTACCTCGGCGACGACTTGGGTGCGCTGGTGGATTCCATCATCAACGGCGAGGAATATATCAGCCACGGCAAGGAAAGAATGCAGACCGGTGTGGACGTGCTGGCGGACTTTAAAAAGGACACCTCCGACCGCAACCGCACCTCTCCGTTTGCCTTTACGGGCAACAAGTTCGAGTTCCGCGCCCTCGGCTCGGCGCTCAACATCGGCTGCCCCAACTATATGCTCAACACGATGGTCGCCGAGCAGCTCAGCCAGTTTTATGTGGAGCTGAAGGAAGCCGACGATATGATCGCCGCGGTCAAATCGCTGGTGAAAAATGTACTGACCGAGCACCGGCGCATTATCTTCAACGGCGATAACTACACCGACGAGTGGGTCGCCGAAGCGAAAAAGAGGGGACTGCTCAACCTCAAATCCATGCCGGATGCGTACAGCCACTTCCTCGACCGCAAAAACGTGGAGCTGTTTGTCAAAAACAAAATCGTCACCGAAGCGGAGTACCGTGCGCGTTACGACATCGAGCTGGAAACCTATTGCAAGCAGATCAACATCGAAGCGCTGACCATGATCGACATGGCAAAAAAGAAGATCGCGCCCGCAGTGTCCGAATTTGTGGGCAGCCTGACGCAGACGGCGCTGTCCAAAAAGGCGCTTTCCGACGCGATCCCGACGGCGTATGAGGAGAATTTGATCACGAGCCTGTCCAACAAGCTGGTGTGCTTTGTCAACACCACCGACGAGCTGGAGGACGCAGTGCTGGGCGCCGCCGAGCATCGCAGCGACAACCTCGACCGTGCCAAGTACTTCCGCAACGAGGTATTCGCCAAAATGCAGGAGCTGCGCGCCATCGGCGACAGTATGGAAACCGAGACCGCCGCAGACTACTGGCCGTATCCGTCCTACAGCGAGCTTTTGTTCAGCGTTTAATGCTGTGATATTCAAACGCAGGCGGATGTGCCTGCGTTTGAAATTCGTAAATTCTCAAAGTAAATTCCACAGTAGGAAAGGTAGCGGAATTTAGCATGAG
>CAMKOU010000158.1 GCA_946414505.1 uncultured Clostridia bacterium
CCATGCAGATGGTGGAAACGTCGCACTTGATATACTGCATGGTGTCGTAGATGGCGAAGCCGTCGGTGACGCTGCCGCCGGGGCTGTTGATATACAGGCTGATATCCTTGGTCGGATCCTGACTTTCCAAATACAGCAGCTGTGCGACAACGACGCTGGCGCTGGCGCTGTTGACTTCCTCGTTGAGCATGATGATTCTGTCATTGAGCAAACGGGAATAAATATCGTAGGAGCGTTCACCGCGATTGGTTTGCTCTACAACATACGGAATTAATGCCATATTATCAAGACCTTTCTGTTTAGTTATTTCACGTTACGCACGGATTATGCGTCAGGCGATGTCGGCGCTGTTCTTTACCAAATCAAGCGCTTTCTGCACTTTGATATCCTCGGAGAGAGAATCGGCAGGAACGGCTGCCTTCACCTTGTCGACATCCATTTTGTACGCCTCTGCCATTTTGGCATATTCGTCCTCGACATCGGCGTCGGTGACTTCGATGTTTTCTTTGGCGGCGATGGTTTCAAGCGCCAGTCTGAGCTTGACGCGCTTTTCGGCGTCCTCACGGTACATGCCCTTGAGCGCGTTGGTGTCCACACCCATGTACTGCATATACGTGTCCATATCCATGCCCTGCGAGCGCAGACGCATGTCAAAGTCACGAATCATGTCATTGGTCTGGTTTTCATACATCGCCTCGGGAATCTCGCCCTGCAGCAGATCCATCAGCTTCTCGGAAATCTGGTCGTCCACATCCTTTTCGGCTTCCTCCTGCAGACGCTTTGCAACGGTTTCCTTCAGCTCTTCCTTATATTCTTCGAGGGTTTCCTTGTCGGAAACGTCCTGCACAAACTCATCGTCTATCTCGGGCAGCTCCTTGGTTTTGATCTCGTGGAGCACGATTTTAAATTCGGCTTCCTTGCCCTTTAATTCCTCTGCCTGATAGTCCTCGGGGAAGTTCACGGTGATGGAGAATTCCTCGCCGGTTTTGTGACCGACGATTTGCTCCTCAAAGCCGGGGATAAAGTTGCCCGAACCAAGCGAAAGGTTATAGTCCTCTGCTTTGCCGCCGTCAAACGGAACACCGTCCACAAAGCCCTCAAAGTCGATCACAGCGGTATCGCCGTTTTCGGCTGCTCTGTCTTCTACGGTCACCAGACGGGAATTTCTTTCGCGCACCTGCTCCATTTCCTTTTCGATCAGCTCGTCGGTCACCTCGGTGGATTTCTTTTCGATTTTCAAATCCTTGTAACCGTCGATCTCCATGGTGGGCTTGACAATGACCTGTGCCTTAAAGGTAAAGCCGTCCTTGCCGGCTTCCACCGCCTCGAGCTGCTCCACGGCAACGATCTCCACCTCGACTTCCTTGGCGGCGTCATACAGCGCGTCGGGATAGCAATCCTGCATCGCGTCGTCATAAAACACCTCGGCGCCGTACATCTTCTCAATGATGCGGCGGGGCGCTTTGCCCTTTCTGAAGCCCTGTATGTTGATTTTCTTTACTTGCTTTTTATATACGGCATTGATCGCCTTTTCAAAGGTTTCGCCGTCAACGCTGACAACCAGCTCATAAGCGTTTGCAGCTTCCTTTTTTGTACATTCCTTGAGTGCCATGATAATTCCTCCATAATATTAATATCACCTTATTGTACCATAAAAATCCGGTGAAATCAAGTTAATTTACGCTATTATCTGACCAAAACAGGCATAAATCCTACTTTATCGCACGAAATCAGGCGAAAATCGACGCCCTTATACACGCCCTCGTGGGCAAGACGGAAGTTTTTCTTTCCGTGGATGTGTCCGTAATAGCATTTTTTGACGCCGTAGTGCAGCAGCACCTCCATCATTTCGGGGCATTCCACACCGCGGTAATACGGCGGATAATGCAAAAACACCACCGGCTCGCCGCCTAATTGCAATGCGGCTTCAATGGACATGGTGAGTCTGCCGACCTCGCGGTTGAGCACCTTAATATCCTCGGGCGCGTCATTTTCGAGAAACCAGCCGCGTGTGCCGCAAACGGCATAGTCCCCCACGCGATAGGCATTGTTAAACAGGATCTGCAGGGAATCCAAACGGTTTTCCTGCAAAAAAGCGTCCATTTTGCGCTTGGTTGACCACCAGTAGTCATGGTTGCCCTTCAACAACAGCTTTTTGCCGGGCAGCGCGTCGATAAAACGGAAATCGACCAGCGTTTGCTCCAGCTTCATTGCCCAGGAAATATCGCCGGCAATGACCACTGTATCGTTCTCCGTGACCAGTTTTTTCCAGTTTTCCTCCAAGCGCTGCACATAGTCGCTCCAACCGGCGAAAATATCCATTGGCTTATCCTCGCCGAGCGACAGGTGCAGGTCCCCCAAAACGAACAGCGACATCAACCGATATGCAGTGCCGACAGGACATACTGCGGCATATCGTTCACCTCGGTAACATCGGAAAAACGCGCCTTCTTACCCTTGAGTCCGGCAAGCGGTGCAGGCACCGGCATACCGGTGACGATGTGGAGCATATCCACCATGTCGAACTCGGTGGCGGGCAGCGCTCTGCCGGGCGCAACCGCTTCCAACACGGACTTGGAGAACTTGTAGGGGCTTGCCGTGGACGCGATCACGGCAGGCGTGACGTCGCCCGTCTGCGCCACATACTGCTCGTAGACATTCACGGCTACTGCCGTGTGGGTATCGCAGAGATAGCCCTCCTGCGCGAACAAACGCCGGATGGTATCCTGTGTCTGCGCGTCGTCGCAGAAGCCGCCGAAGAACTTATCCTGCAGAACAGCCCTGACGTCGTCGCTGACCGCATATCTGCCCTCGGTTTTCAGCGCGGTCATCCACTCGCGGACGGTGGCGTCGCTGTTGCCGGAAAGCTTGTAGAGCAGACGCTCCAAATTGCTCGAAACCAAAATGTCCATGGACGGGGACATCGTGGTATAGAAATGACGGTTTTTATCGTACACGCCCGTTTTGATGAAATCGGTCAGGACGTTATTGGCGTTGGAAGCACAGATAAATTTGTTGACGGGCAGTCCCATCAGGCTCGCATAGTAGGAGGCGAGAATGTTGCCGAAGTTGCCGGTGGGCACCACGACGTTGATTTTGTCGCCGAACGCGATCTTGCCGTCGTTGACCATATCGCAGTAGGCGGAGATATAGTAGACGATCTGCGGAAGGAGTCTGCCCCAGTTGATGGAGTTTGCAGAGGAGAACAGCATGTTGTTGGCTGCCAGCTGCTCCGCGATGGCGGGTGTGGTGAAGATTTTCTTCACGCCCGTCTGCGCGTCGTCAAAGTTGCCTTTGATGGCGCATACGGTGACATTTGCACCCTCCTGGGTGTTCATTTGGTGCTTTTGCATGGGGCTGACGCCGTCCACGGGATAAAACACGATGATCTTTGTATGTTCCACATCCTTA
>CAMKOU010000159.1 GCA_946414505.1 uncultured Clostridia bacterium
GCCGCCTCTGTTCAGACGTGTGCTCTTCCGAGCTGCCGCCTCTGTTCAGCGCGGCACGCACAAGCTCCAGCGTGGGATTTTCGGGATTGTTGGCAATAATGCTTTGGATGTCGTCCTTCGACAGCTCGTCGTATAAGCCGTCGCTGCACAGCAGCAGCTTGTCCGACTGCTGCATCACCACAGGCTCATAAAACTGTGGTGACAGCCCCTGGTGATAGTAGTCCGCGCCCAAAAACGACGTCAGCTTGTGGCTGTCGTTGCTCTTTTCTGCTTCCTCCAGCGAGTAAATGTTCGCCTCGTATTTTTTCATGGCGAGGGTTTGATCCTTGGAGATCTGCGACAGGGTTCCCTCGTGCATCAAATACATGCGGCTGTCGCCCAGCGAAAACGGATAAATGATCTCGTTTTTGATGACCGCTGCCACAATGGTGCTGCCCCCGGTTTGACACTTGTTTTCTTCCAAAAACTTGCGGATCTCATCGTTGGCAGCCTGCACATACTGACTCACCAATTCATCCATCGGCACGCTCGACGGCTCGCGCAGCGCATTGTACAGATCCTTTGCCAGGCGCGCCGAAATGAAGGACGCATATTCGCCCTTTGCCTCGCCGCCCATGCCGTCAAACACGGCGGCAAGCACGGGTGCATCGTGCTCGGATACAAAGCTGACATTTTTGTATTCCAGCTTTTTGGACACATTGTTGATGGTAAAATTGTCCTCGTTGTTATCGCGCACCAAGCCCTTGTGGGTTGTCAGAAAAACGCGGTAACGCTCTGTGGTTTTGCTTTTCTTTTTTTCGTTAACTTCCATAATACCGTACCGATCAAGAATCTCTGTTTTTTATTTTCAGTGCGAAAATGCTGACAATGATGTTAAACGCCGTGATAACCAAGCAGGCGCCCCAGGCAGCCAGCAGACGAATGACCTCGGGTTTATAAAACTCGTTTGCTTCGGGCATTAATGCTACCCCCGGCGGCAAAACATTTTGTGCGCGCAGCACACCGTCCAGCGCCAGCGGAAAACTGTTTATATTAGCCTCGCAGCCAAATGCCGACATGCCCCACTTGCTGAGCGTGATGTAGGAAATTGCTTCGGCAACGCCCTTCAGATGAAACAGCACCCCGCTCATCACCAGCTGCACGATCAGCACAAACGGCATGATGGTCATGGCGGTGGTGGGGGAGCCGGAAACAGACGAGATCATCAAGCCCAACACCGCGGCGCCAAAGGTCAGCAGATAGATGGTGACAAAGTTTTCCACATAGGCGCTGATAAGCAAATGGGCGCTTTGGTCAAACCGCATGAAAATACAGCACACGATAAAGATAATGACGGTTTGTCCCAGACACAGCACTGCCTGCCGCAGCGTATGTGCAAAAATGTAGGCGCCGATTTTCATGCCCTGGCGGTATTCTGCGCGGATGATCTCGTGCTCCTTGCAGACGGTTTGGATCGAGTTGAAAATACCGATCCAAATGCAGGCGGACGCCAGCGTAAAGAAGCCGGAATTGGTTTGGTCATAGTTTTTGTACATATCCGGACCGACGATCATCGCAACGAGCAGTGAGATGATGGCGGCAAAAACCAGATATTTCCACGCTTTTTCGCGCACGGAAATGCGGAAGATCTTTTTGAAGTATACATGCACTTGCATGAAAAAGGATGTATTATTCATATATTTGCCCTCCTCGGCTGTGCGGCGTTAAATTTGTCGATAAACACATCTGCCATGCCCTTGCCGCCTTCATACGGCGGATTGATTTGTATCATGATATCCTGTAATTTGTTGACGCCGAAATGCGCCTTGGCCTCCTCGGGATTGCCGAAAAAGGCGAGGTGTCCCGCGTTGTCCTTTGCGCTTTTGGCGATCACCACCACCTTGGTAAACAGCGATTCGCCCGTGTTGACGTCGATCGCGTCATCCGGCTCGTGCGAAATGACCATAACGATTTTGTCGTTGGAAGCGATCTCCTTGAGGATCTCCATCTGCTGGGTACGCGACGCGGCGTCCAGTCCGGAGTCTGGCTCGTCGCAGATGAACACCTTTTGGAAGCCGACCAGCTGATAGGCAACCGAAACCTTTTTCTTTTGCCCGCCGCTCAGTTGGGCGATCAGGTGGTTTTGCAGGCCGGTGATGCCCACCTTATCCATGATCTCGTTGATGCGGCGCTGCTTTTCTTCCTTGGAATAGTTTTTGCGGTCGAGCTTGATGTCGGCAATGTCCATCAGGGTGTTTTTGACGGTGTCGTTGAGGCGCAGCGTCAAAAACTGCGGCACCAATCCGATTTGCGATTTCATGGACTTAAAGTTTTCATACAGGTTTTGTCCGTTGAGGATGATTTTGCCGTCCGCCTTGCCGTCGCCGAGGATCGCCTTGACCAGCGTGGTTTTACCGGCGCCGGAGCCGCCGAGAATCAGCACAAAGTCGCCGCTGTCCACCTGAAATCCAATGTCACGCAGCAGTGTTTTCCTGCCGAAATCCACGGTTTTTTTGTCGATATGCACCACCAAATTGCCTGTGCTCTCCTTGGGATTGTTAAAGATCAGCGTATTGCCGAAAACAATGATGGTGGTGTTGGCAAGCTTGATCACATCGTGGTCGCTCACCCGTGCGCGTCCCTGCACTTCGACGCCGTTGACGCTGACGCCGTTTTGGCTGTTGTTGTCAAACAGCTGCCAGCCGCCGTAGTTGTCGCGCTGCAAAACGGCATGGTCGCGCGATGCGGCAAGATCGGTGAGGCGTACCACATTGTTTTCGCCTCTGCCGATGGTGATGTTCACCAGGTTGCGCGTGTCAAACATCCGCCACGACTCGTCGTAGCGCAGGCTGGTACAAAAAATCATGATCACCGCTTCGGGATGCGGCCGGTCGAGCGTTTTGCGGTCAACGCGGATGATGTCGCCGTCCGTCAGCCGGTAGGCGCGCGAGCCGCGCTCGTTGTAGCGCTCCAGCTTTTGACCGTTGATGTAGGTGCCGTTGAGGCTGTTGTTGTCGATATAGTAATACACGCCCTCGCTGTCATCGTACACAAACTCTCCGTGACGTCTTCCGGTGATAGCCGACTGCACGGTGATGTCGCACATCGGTCCGTTATAGATCCGTCCGAAAGACATGTCGCCGCGCAGGGGAACGACCCTCGGCTGGCAGCGATAGTCGATGATCAGCAGTGTTGCCGGCAGAACCGGCGCGGGGCGGTAATACATGGTTTTTGTGATTTCCATGGCAGTACCCCTATTTTTCCAATATAATACTATTTTACACTGTGCAAATCGTCCTGTCAACCCTTTTGTCGTATACATTTTTGTGTTTGAATTAAACAGTAAATTCTCAAAGTAAATTCCACAGTGGAAGTTGGAGTGGAATTTAGTCTG
>CAMKOU010000160.1 GCA_946414505.1 uncultured Clostridia bacterium
ATCTCTGTCCTGCTTGCCTGCCTCGTCGTTGATGATCATTCTTTTTAAGTTGAATTCGCCGATGAGCTGCTGCAGCTCGGTATCGGCGTCGGCGGTGCGCTGTGCGTTTTGCCAGTTGATAAAGGTTTCTTCCTGCTGGAGCGCCTTGCCCAGCTCTCTTGCCATACTGATTACATCCATTTTCATTTACCTCCGTTTATGCTAATGCGCCCTTTAAGATCCAATTGCGGGCTTTGGTGATGGTGACGTTTTGAAAGGTACCGATCAAATCGGCGCTGCCGTCGAGCTCGACAATGATATTGCCGCTGGTGCGGGCATTGAGCTCGCCGGTTTTTTCCTTGACGCTCTCGATGAGCACGCGCTCGGTCTGCCCTACCATCGCGGAACAGCGCTTGGCGGCGATCTCCTCCTGCACGTCGAGCAGCTCCTGAAACCACTTGCCCTTTTCCTCGGCGGAAACGGGGTCGTCATAGGAAGCAGCAGGCGTGCCCTTGCGCGGTGAGTAGATAAAGGTGAACAGGGAGGTAAACTCCACCTCGCGGATCAGCGAAAGCGTTTCTTTAAAGTCCGCATAGGTTTCACCCGGGAAGCCGACGATGATATCGCTGGTGAGCGACACATTGTCGATATGTTCTTTCGCGTAGTTGACGGTATCCAGATATTTTTGGCGGTCGTAGTGACGGTTCATCGCCTTTAATATGCGGTCGGAGCCGCTTTGAAAGGGCAGGTGCAAATGACGGCTGATGTGACGGCTGCCGGCGATCGTATCAATCAATTCCTTGGAGCAGTCCTTGGGATGTGAGGTCATGAACCGCAGCCAGTAGTCGCCGTCCGTTTCGTCGATTTCGCGGATCAGCTGCGCAAAGCTGACAGGCGTTTCCAGTGTTTTGCCGTAGGAGTTGACGTTTTGCCCCAAAAGAGTAATATCCTTAAAGCCATCGTTGATCATTTGACGCGCTTCGGAAAGGATCACTGCCTTTTCACGGCTGCGTTCCCTGCCGCGCACATACGGCACGATGCAGTAGGTGCAAAAGTTGTTGCAGCCGTACATGATGGGCAGCCAGCCCTTAAAGCTGCCGTCGCGCCGGACGGGAATGCCCTCGTAGATTTTTTTGTCATCGTTGCCGCGTTCAAACACGCGCTTGCCGTCCACCAAAGCGCGGTAGAGCAGCTCCGGAAAATGATGCAGCGAGTGCGTGCCGAACACCAGACCCACAAACGGAAAGCTGTTGTAGATGCGGTTGGCAACGTGCTCCTCCTCCATCATACAGCCGCACAGGGCGATCAGGATCTGCGGATGTTTGCGCTTTAAATTTTTCAGCGCACCGACATTGCCGAACACCCTGTCCTCCGCGTGTTCGCGGACGGCGCAGGTGTTGAATAGAATAAAATCGGCATCTTCGGGAGAATCGGCAAAATCGAAACCCGATTGACTGAGCATACCCTTGATTTTTTCGCTGTCGGCAACATTTTGCTGACAGCCGTAGGTGCGAATAAACGCAAGCGGCTTTTCGCCGCGCTTGCGGATCTCCATGATTTCGGCGATCAGGTGCATGTATTCCACCTGCTGCGCCGCCAATTGCTCCGAACGAATTGTTGTGTCAGGCAAACAAAAGCCTCCTCGCCCATTCTGATTAACTGTTTTATTATAGCATATAACAGTAGGGTTTTCAAGCTGTTTTTACACAATATTTCGGTTTTATCAGCGGACAGACGGGTAAAACCCACCATATGTTGTGGGAACAGTTCCCAAAATGACCGATTGCGCCACTTCGTAATCGGTTTGAAAGACCAGCGGCTCCTTGTAATCGACCGATGCGGTGACGATGGTGGCGGTGACAACAAGCTTGATGTGGTGAATCGTTTGGTTGACGCCCGCCGCTTCAAAGGTGCTGACCAGCTCGGCGGAAAAACTGCCCGTTAAGCAATAGGTCAGCGGGATCTTGGGGCCGTGATTGGCAAGCAGCGTCCACCCCGTAAACGCGCCGAGCGGGATCTCCATTTTGCTGTTATGGATTTTTTCCGCCTTTTGCTCCGCCGCGGCGACTATACGGTTTTTAAACAGGTTGATGGCATCGGCGTTTGTTTCAACCGCGCTGACACAACCGTCCGTATACTGTACCTTGGCAAAATCACCGTAGGCATAGCCGCCGCTTGTCAGCACCTCCTCCACCGCCTCGGTGACCGCCTTCGTTGTCACCTGTCGCGCAAAAGCAGGAAAGTAGGTTTGGCTGAAATCGCCCACTTGCTTTTCAAAGCCGTGCATTAAAAACCACACGCACCCCAGCATCGCCCCCAGTTGAAGCAGACGTCTGTATTTTTTCCCCAAGCGTCGGTATTTATGCCGAAAAGAAACCAAAAAAACACCCCTTGTCATACTACACAAGGGGTGCCGTTCGTGTGAAATTATTCTGTTTCGGCTTCGCAAGCGTCCTTGGAGGCACAGCTGTCGCAGTTTTCGTCGCAAACCTCGCCGTCCTCTTCAAACAGATCGGAAAAATCGAATTCTAAGGTTTCACCGCAGTTAGGACACGCGATTTCACCTTCGAGGAGCACATCCTCGGAAACGTTCAGCTTTTTGCCGCAGCTGCCGCAGGTGACCTCGTAAAACACATCGTCTTCGTCGTAGTCGTCATCGTCATCGAAGTCGTCGTCGAGATCCTCGTCGTCGAACAGCTCGGTTTCCACATCGGCAAGATCTTCGTCGATTTCGTCCACCTGTGCACTCAGCTCGTCATACAGCTCCTGCATATCCTGCACATCATAAGCGATGTCGTCGAGCAGGTCGATAATGGCGTTAAGCACCTTGACCTCGGGCTTGCTTTCGTCAAGGGACAAACCCTCGGCAAGACCTTTGATATAGGCAATCTTTTCGGTTAATTCCATATGATTCCCCCCGCGCTTACGCTCTGCCCATGTACTCGCCGGTACGGGTGTCGATTTGAATAACCTCGCCCTCGTCGATAAACAGGGGCACTTTGATCTCAGCGCCGGTCTCGAGGGTAGCGGGCTTGGTGGCGTTGGTTGCGGTGTCGCCCTTAAAGCCGGGATCGGTTTTGGTGACGGTCAGCTCCACAAAGTTGGGCGGCTCTACGCCGAACACACTGCCCTTGTAGGACAAAATTTTGCAAACCATGTTTTCCTTGACAAACTTGAAGTTGTCGCCGAGCACACTCTTATTGATCGGGATCTGCTCCCATGTTTCGGTATCCATGAAGTAATAGAGATCGCCGTCGGAATAGCTG
>CAMKOU010000161.1 GCA_946414505.1 uncultured Clostridia bacterium
GCTGAACAGAGGCGGCAACGACAACGTGACCTGCGTGCTGATGGAACGGGTCATTTAAAATAACAGCAAAGGAGTTTCAATATGGATTTTTCATTCTTACAAAAAATGGGCTTTAGTATGGACGACATCGGCAAAATCGGTGAAATCGTCATGAGCGGCGGCGACGAGGATAAGATCGCCGACGAGCTGAACGCCAAATTCGGTATGGACAAGGCGCAGGCAAAGGATATTGTGAAGCAGTCAAAGGGCTTCCTCGGCAACATTCCCAATCCGTTCGCCAAAAAATAATACATTATGAAAAGCCACCGACTTTGCGCCGGTGGCTTTTCCATATTCTTTATACGAATACCTGTTTTTTGCGGTCTGTCAAGAATTCGTATAAATTATTTTTTCTCGACATTCTTGAGCAATTCGTTCAAGTTTTTATCCAATTCCTGACGATCCTTTTCGCTCATATTCTGCGAAATGAAGTTGCCGGGCTTTTCGTTGAGATAATCGGCAACCTGGTTCATGACAGAGCTGAGACCTGCGCCGGACAAGCAACCGACGATCATGAATGCGCTGAGAATAATACCGGCGATGCCTGCGCCTCTGGCGGCTCTTTTCTTGGTGCCGATAATGCTGACAATCAGCGCGATCACGGCGACTGCTGCGCCGCAAAAGCCGAAAATCGGGTTGAGGGGACCGTAAAAAGAAACATTGTACTTTTCAAGCGGCGTCATGGGAATGAACGACAGTACGCATAAAACGAGCGCGACAAGTGCCAAAACCAAGCCGATAACACCTGTTTTTTTCATTGTGTGAACCTCCTAATAATTTTTTATTTCACGTCGCGGCTGTTAAAAACCTTGACAGTGAGAACTAAGAATAATACGGTGCAGACGACCGCCACCACAATCGCATTGACGACAGCGATATTGGTGCCGGCGTTCACCGAGTTGATCAGCTGATCGGGCACGTAGGACTGAATTTCCACATTCTCCACGTGAAAAATGTTTTCAATCGCCTGATTCAAGCCAAAATACACCATGCCGAGCGCTCCGGTGCCGAGAATGACGCCGATGACCGTGGCGACCGTTTTGTTCTTAACCGCCGTGGTAAAGAACATCAAAATCGCGCTGATAGCCATGGACAGCATCCATTTGATGAAGAATGTAAAGAACGCCTGCAGCATTAAACCGTCCATCTCCAGCTTCATCATTCCCATTGCGGAAATGATAGCAGCGCCCAGCAAAGAGGTCAGCGCACTGACGACCATGAAAATACAGTTGTGTACGCCGACGGCGATAAACTTGGAATAGACAATGCTGCTTTTGTTGCGCACCTGTCCGGCAATGTTTTTGATGTAACCATTGGCGATGTCGGCATAGGAAAAGCTGACAATGGAAATCACCATCAGTATCAGCAAAAAGGTGAATGTAAAGGGACTTGCCACAATATCAGACACCTGTTGTGCGTGTATGGGCTCGGACGGTGCAAGAAAGCGCACAAATATCGGGGGAACGATTTGGAATAAAATATTAAATGCCCCCACAACCGCCATGGATATGTAAAATACCTTGGACATAAACAGGCGGCGCAAATCCATTTTGACTAAGTTACCCATTGTGTTCGCCTCCTGTCACGCTGAGGTAATAATCCTCCAGCGAAGTATTTCTGATAAAAATTTCCCGCACGCCGACGCCGTTTTGCACCAGCGCTTTGGTCATTTCCTCGGTGCGCTCCAAGCCTTCGTGAATGTGCAGCTCACCGGGGATATCCGTTTGGATGTTTTGCAGCCCCAGCTGGCGCAAGACAGCTTCCGCGCGGTTGTTGTCCCCTGTTTTAACCGTCACGTATTGTCCGCAGCGGGTCGCCAGCTCATCGGTAGTAAACTCATCGAGCAGCCGTCCCTCGTGGATAATGCCGTAGGCGTTCGCGAGCTTTCCCAGCTCATCGAGAATATGGCTGGAAATCATGATGGTAATGCCCTTTTCATCTCTCAGGCGCTCCAGCGTTTGGCGCACCTCGGCAATACCCTGTGGATCCAAGCCGTTGATCGGCTCGTCGAGCACGATCATTTTCGGGTCGCCCACCAATGCCAGCGCAATACCCAGACGCTGGCGCATACCCAGCGAAAAAGAGCCTGCATGTTTGTTTTCGGTATTTTCCAATCCGACAATATGAAGCAATTCGTCAATATATGCCTTGGAATTGCAGTTCATGGCAATACATTTCAGGCGGATGTTTTCCGCAGCCGACATATTGGGATAAATGCCGGGACCCTCGATCAGCACGCCGACACCGAAACGGTTCTCACCGTTCATTTGGTATGTGCCGGAGGTGGGCATGGAAAGACCGCTGATCATGCGCATGACAGTGGTTTTTCCGGCGCCGTTGCGCCCGATCAAGCCGTAAATGTCGCCCTCGCGGACATGAATATTAATATCCTTAGCCGCGTCCTTTTTTCCGTAAGTTTTGGTCAGATTGGTAGTCGTCAAGATATAATCCATCTATATTACCTCCATTTCCGTATAAATTATACAATAAAAAACAAACAGAGTCAAGATTACATCAAATATTCTTCCCGGAAAAAACAAAAACCGTTTCCGTACAAGCAGTGTTGCACGGAAACGGAAGTCACGCCACAGGATATCAAACAGCTTGGGCAAGCATTTTTTTCGCTGCCGACAACAGGGGCAAATACACGCTGAATTGCACCACATTGAGCAGCAGGGAAAACGCGGAAAAGGACACGGTGGCTTCCTGCGCGGCGAAGGCTGCCATAAAGATAGTAAACAGACGCATCACCAGTGCCAGAGCGCCGAGACCCAACACGATTTTGAACATGCCGGCACACTTGCGGATAACCGCGTCGTTGTGCAGCTTGGTTGCCATACGCGCAATGCCGAGGATAATCAGCAGCGAACACACAAGGGAAACCAACTGACCGATCACTGTTATCGAATTGTGGATGTAGGTATCTGCCGAAAAAAAGGACGCGATCGCTGTCAGCACCAAATTCAGGATGGTTAAAAACACGACCCGTTTAAAGGATATCTCATCCCCGGCAGCCTGCACCGTGCCTACCATCATGATAACCAGCGCTATCAAATTGAGAACGGCAGCAACGGCGCCAAGCACGAGAACGGCTGTCACGGGCTTATTGAGCGCACTATCCTCTATACTTAAAAAGGATCGGTTATAGACAAATAAAATGACCAGCATCACACCTGCCGCGACATCGGAAATCAGATTCAGTATTT
>CAMKOU010000162.1 GCA_946414505.1 uncultured Clostridia bacterium
CTGAGGGTCCACCCGTTCCCATACCGAACACGGAAGTTAAGCTCAGTGGTGCCGACGATAGTGCCTTGGCGACGAGGTGTGAAAATAGGGAGATGCCAACACTTTAAAATGTCCACCCAATAGGGTGGGCGTTTTTTTACGTCACAGGAAACCGCGTCCGTTTGCCTTGCCGCTGACGGACGCGTTCAAACGGAAAAACATTTTCAAAAACGGGACGGTGTGCAGCGCCGCGCTGCTTTACGGAGAAATGATGGAACAGCTTTTTCAAACGGAACAAAATGTGTGGCGGCAGCTGAAAGCCTGCAAACAGCCGGTGGTGTTATACGGCATGGGCGACGGCGCCGACAAGGTGCTTGCCGCGTTTGCGCGGTTTGGCATTCCGGTAGCCGGCGTGATGGCAAGCGACGGCTTTGTGCGCGGACAGTCCTTTCGCGGCTTTATGGTCAAAAAGGAGAGCGACCTCGCGCAGGAGCTGGGCAGCTTTACCGTCGCGCTTTGCTTTGCCAGCCAATTGCCCGAAGTGATGGACGCCGTCAAAGCGGTTGCCGCGCGGCGCCGTTTGCTGGTGCCGCCGGTGCCGGTGTGCGGCGACGTGCTGTTTGACGACGATTTTATCGCGCGCTATGCCGGCGACATGCAGGCGGCGTATCATTTGCTTGCCGACGCGTGGTCGCGGCAGGTGTACCGGTCGGTTTTGCGGTTTTATTATACGGGCGATATCGCGCTGCTCGACGGGGTGACAACGGACAAGGACGAGGCGTTCGCCCATATTTTACGCCTCGGCGCCGGCGAAGTGTATGCGGATGTGGGCGCCTACGACGGCGACACCGTCGCCGAATTCTTGCACTATACGGGCGGCAGCTACCGCGCGATCATCGCGCTGGAGCCAAACGCGAAAAACTTTGCCAAACTGCAGGCGCACTGCGGCAACATGCCGCGCACCGTGCTGCGGCAGCTGGGCGCGTGGGACAGCAACACCACGCTGCCGTTTAACAACAAGGCAGGGCGCAACAGCGCCGTTGCCGCCGGAGGCGTGGCGACCCGCGTGGCAACGCTGGACAGCCTCCTGTGTGACACGGATGTCACCTATATCAAGGCCGATGTGGAGGGCGCCGATATACAGGCGCTGCGCGGTATGCGGCAAACGCTGCAGCGGTGCCGCCCCAAGCTGAATTTTGCCGCGTATCACCGCTTTGAGGATGTGTTCCGCTTGCCGCTGCGCATACACGCGTACGATCCCGCCTATCAAATCTATTTGCGCCACCACCCCTACATCCTCGCGTGGGACACGAATTTGTACTGCGTATAGAAACAGCGGTCCGTAATCCGCCGATCATAAAAACGGCGCAAAACCCGAAAAAGGTTTTGCGCCGCTGACAGGCGTAGAATTCAATTATGTGCCGCGCTCCTCGTCGAGCATACGGTCGATGTCCGCCATGTATTTGTCGTAGTCAAAGTCGTCGTCGTCGATCGACGTGCGGCGTGCGGTGCCGGCGGATGGCTCGTCCTCGTCATAGTCCACGTCATAGCGCTCGGCAACGCTGTCCTCTTCGCGCTCCATTCTTTGGCGTTCGCGTTCGTCGCGGCGCTTGGCGCGCAGCATCAGCTTTTCCTGCTCCGCCTTGTCCTGCTTTTCGCGCTTGCGGCGGTCGTCGCCAAAGGCAAGGTCGCCCAAAAACTGACCGAATATGCCTGCCACCAAATACACAAACAGCAAAATCAGGTTGGTGCCCTTAAAGCCGCCGGCATAAAAAATCATCGTGAACAAAAACGCGATCGGCGCCATCAGCGCAAACAAAAAGTCAATGCCGTGCTTGGCGCAATATACCGCCGAGGTGACCACCGCGGTGGTCAGCAGGATAAAGTAAACCAGCACCGGCCAAAAATCTGCCAGCAGACTGCCGGGTATAAACAGCAGCGGCACCAAAAGAAACACCGCGAAGATCACGATCGCATAGGGCAGATATTTTTTTATCAAACCGTTCATAATTCCCTCCGTTGTTCGATTCCCTTATTTATTGCAATTATACTATTATCTTCCGAAAAAATCAACCCTTTTCCGTTATTGCGTCAAATTTGATAACGCTCTCCTCTGTATATTTGGGCTTAATGCTGTATACGAAATAAATGATTGACAAACAAAATGAAACGGTTTATAATAAATTGATTGTACATTTTGGGGCAGTGTGCCCCGCGAAAAACAATTTTGCACAATATATGGTACGAATCATAGCTTTTTTACGGAGGCTGCGTTTTGAAACTGGGACTTGATATCGGCTCAACCACGATAAAGTGCGTTGTGCTGGATGATGACAACAAGCTGATTTACAGCACATATGAACGGCATCTTTCGCAAATCACCGATAAAATCGCCGAGATCCTCACCCGCGTGCGCGGTGAAATACCGGGTATCGAAAATGCCCCTGTGGCGCTGTCCGGCTCTGCCGGTATGGGTGTGGCGCAGGACTGCGGCATTGAATTCGTGCAGGAGGTGTACGCGACCCGCGTGGCGGCGAATACCTTTATTCCCGGCACCGATGTGGTCATTGAGCTGGGCGGCGAGGATGCCAAGATCCTGTTTTTGACCGGCGGTCTCGAGGTGCGCATGAACGGCACCTGCGCAGGCGGCACCGGCGCGTTTATCGACCAAATGGCGACCCTGCTCAATGTGCCGCTGGAAGAGCTGGACGACCTCGCCAAGCAATACGAAAAAACCTATACCATCGCTTCGCGCTGCGGCGTGTTTGCCAAAACCGACATTCAGCCGCTGCTCAACCAAGGGGCGCGCAAAAGCGATATTGCCGAAAGCATATTTAACGCCGTGGTCAGCCAAACGGTGGCAGGCCTGGCGCAGGGGCGCGAGATCGAGGGACAGATCGTGTACCTCGGCGGTCCGCTGACCTTTATGAGCGAGCTGCGCCGCTGCTTTGACCGCACGCTGAAAACCAAGGGCATTTGCCCCGAAAACTCGCTGTACTACGTGGCGGCAGGTGCCGCGCTGTGCGCCGAGCAGCCGATCGACTACGACGAAGTGATCCGGCGCGTAAAGCACTACCGCGGCTCGGGCAACTTTGCGTTCAACAAGCCTCTGTTTGAAAGCCGGGAGGAATATGAGGCGTTTGCTGCGCGTCATGCGCGCGCCAATGTCGAGCAGCAGGAGCTGCGCGGCTACAAGGGCAAGGCGTATATCGGCATGGACGCCGGCTCCACCACCGTCAAGGGCGTGGTGC
>CAMKOU010000163.1 GCA_946414505.1 uncultured Clostridia bacterium
AGCGTAAGGTCACGAACGACTCCTGTCCGCGTTAAGTTGTTGTCATTGCCCTCGGGGGAAGGCTTTCTTTCCATCATGCGACTGTGTGAAAAGGATTTCTTATTTTATAACAAAAATGGGGGCTTGGCTCTTACTCATAAAATGAGTTTTGAGCCAGCCCCTCTTATTAATTATCTTATAACTGAATGCTTACAGCTGCTCCATCAGCTTATCCACCGTGTCCTCGATGGTGTCGCCGGGCTGCACCCGGACGGTCACGTCTGCGTACCGCTCATACAGCGGCAGGCGCGCGCGGTAAACGTCCGCCAGCGTTTCGTTGTGCCGGAACACGATGCCGCGCGTTTTGATGTTGGTGACGCGGCGTTCGATTTCGGCAAAGGGCACGTCGATAAACACCACCCTGCCCATGGCTTGCAGGTGGCGCATCGCCTTTTCGCTGTGCACCATGGAGCCGCCGGTGGCGATGACTGTATGGTGCGCTGTCAGTGTGCTGCCCACCGCTTCCTCCAGCGCGAGAAACGCGTCCAGGCCGTCCTCATCCAAAATCCGCTGCAGGGGCTTTTGGGCGCGGTGACTGATCAGCAGATCCACATCGGTAAACAGCAAGCCCGCTGCCTTGGCAAACAGCACGCCCACGGTGCTTTTGCCCGAGCCGGGCATACCGATCAAAATCATATTGTCCATCATCTTACACAATACGGACGTTCAGCGAATCGGTGCCCGAGGTGGGAACGGTTTTATTGGAGGACAGCACCACCACGGTGTCGCCCTTTTTGACCAGACCGGTGGAGAGCGCCAGCTTGATCGCCTGCTCGGTGATCTCGTCGGAGGTCAGCTTTTCCTCGCCCATCAGCGCCGTGATGCCCCAATTGAGGCAGAGCTTGCGACACACGATCTTGGAGGTGACGACCGCGATAACAGGCACGTCGGGGCGGTAGTGCACCATGGCGCGCGCCACTCTGCCGGTGGCGGATTCCACGATGATCGCCTTGGCGTTGACCGCCAGCGCAATATGCTTGGCGGCGCGGCAAATGCTGCCGCGAATGGCATTGGTGTCCTTGGAGCCGTTTTTTTCAATATACTGCTGCAGCGCGCCAAACTCGCCGTTGTTTTCGGCTTCGCGGCAAATGGAGTCGAGCGCCATCACACTTTCCAGCGGATATTTTCCGGCAGCCGATTCGCCCGACAGCATGACGGCGCTGGTGCCGTCATACACGGCGTTTGCCACGTCGCTGATCTCCGCACGAGTCGGGCGCGGCGAGGTGGTCATGCTCTCCAGCATTTGGGTGGCAGTGATGACATATTTGCCCTTGGCAACCACCTTGCGGATGATGGTTTTTTGAATTTCCGGCAGCTTGATAAACGGGATCTCCACGCCCATATCGCCGCGCGCGACCATAATGCCGTCGGCATAGTCAATGATCAGATCCATGTCGTCCACGCCGCTTTGGTTTTCGATTTTGGCGATGATCTCCACATACTCATAGCCGATGGAGTCGATAAAGTCGCGCAGGGTGCGGATATCCTCATGATTGCGGACAAACGACGCCGCCACAACGTTGCCGCCCTGTGCCAGCCCGAATTCCAAATCGCGCCTGTCCTGCGCGCTGACATAGGGCATATTGATGTGATAGCCGGGGATGTTGATGCTTTTGCGGTTTTTCAGCACCCCGCCCTTTTTGACGGTGCAAACGATGCGGTCGTTATACACCGCTTTGGTGACAATGGAAATCAGGCCGTCGTCGAGCAGCAGCTCTCTGCCGATGGCTTCCTCACCATCGCGCAGAAAAATATCCACCAGCTTGGGATAGGAGATCGCGACGCCCTCGCTGTCGCCCTGCTCTTTTTCCTTGTAGAGGGTAAAGTCCCGTCCATCCTCCAGCAGGGTTTCGCCGCCCTCAAAGGTCGTCACACGCACCTCGGGACCCTTTGTGTCGATCATGATCGCCACGTTTTTGCCGCTTTCGGCAATCGCCTCGCGAATAACGGCAAAGGTGTTCGTCAGGCTTTCATGCGTGCCGTGCGACATATTGACGCGCGCAACATTCATGCCGGCGTCAATCATCTTGAGCAGCATCTCCTTGGTATTGCAGGCGGGGCCTACGGTAGCAACAATTTTTGTTTTTCTCATCGTTCCGCTCCTTTCGTTGATTGCATTCAACATTTGACTCCATTATACATGATATAAATGTTTTTTTCAAGATAATTTCGCCGGTTAAGGTGAAACTGTACAAAAATCAGGCTGTTTTTTCGCCCTGTGCCCAAAAATAAACGCTGCCGTTGCGACACCTGCAACGGCAGCCGGGTTTATTTTGTCATAGCTTGGGCAAATTGCCGCGCCTTGGCAAAATCGTCCTCGGACGGCAAGCCCTTGTTGAGGAAGATCCATGAAGCGGCGCAGTGGAATTCCTTGTCGCTGAGCGGAAGCTGCAGCTCGTCGCAGACCTTTTTGACGTTGTTCCAGGTGGATTTTCCGGAACAGGAGGTGCTGAAATTAACCACCTCGCCGATGTTATCCTTGTTGCGAACAAGGAACGCCTTTACCTCTTTGTCGATATTTGACGCGTACATGGCGTTGACAAGGAACAGACGGTCAACCTTTCTGTCCAAATCGACGTCCACCGTATGTGCCTTGGTGTGCAGCGCCTGCGAAATTTGCGCGGCAAGCTTTTCGGTATTTCCCTTTTTGGATTTTGTGTAGTAGCGGATCGCAATCGTCATAATGAACCTCCTGTAACCCCGCAGGGTATGTTTATGGTTATCATCAGTATACCACATTGTACGGCAATTGTCCAATCATCTTAATGATAATCTTCCGATACTTTACCGTTGACGCACTCAAACATATATATAAGGATTCCCTTCGGTTTAGTTACGTTATATTTACTTTTGTATTAGTTGATCAAGAACCGTGGCACACAAACGGAATACGCAGAATGCCCGTGAAGAATTTTTCAGAAGCTGTCGCAGCTCTATTTTGCGAACAAACCACCACCATACCGCACACTTTTGTTAGCACGATATGGATAAGCGGATGCCGTAAAAGAGAAAAGCCGCTTTCGATGAAATTCAACAAAAACGGCTTTTGGCGTCCCAGAAGGGATTCGAACCCCCGGCCTTTCGCTTAGGAGGCGAACGCTC
>CAMKOU010000164.1 GCA_946414505.1 uncultured Clostridia bacterium
CCTTGGGCAAGCCGGGCATGGTCATGATGTCGCCGGTGTAGACGACCGTAAAGCCCGCGCCGTTGGACAGCGACACATTGCGCACGGTGATCGCAAAGTCCTTGGGCGCACCGAGCAGCGCCGGATCGTCGGACAGGGAATACTGTGTTTTGGCAATACAGACGGGCAGCTTGTCCGCGCCGAGCTTTTGCACCTCGGCGATCGCCTTTTCGGCGGCGGTGGTGTAGTTGACCCTTGCCGCGCCGTAGATCTTCGTTGCGACCGCTTCGATCTTTTCCTTCACGGTCAGGCTGTTATCGTAAACGGGCGCGAAGTCGGACGGCTGCTCACACGCCTCCACGACCTTTTTCGCCAGCTCGACGCCGCCGTCGCCTCCCTTGCCGAACACATTGGACAGGGCGAAGTCCGCGCCGTTTTCTTTGCAGTAATTCTCGATAAAGGCAAGCTCGGCGTCGGTGTCGGTGCCGAACTGATTGATCGCCACCACAACGGGCACGCCGTATTTGCGCATGTTTTCAATATGTACGCCGAGGTTGACAATGCCTTTTTTTAACGCCTCCAAATTCTCGTGAGACACCTCCGCCTTGGGCACGCCGCCGTTGTATTTCAGGGCACGGCAGGTCGCCACCAGCACGATCGCCGCCGGGCGCAAGCCCGCATAACGGCACTTGATGTCGAGGAATTTTTCCGCGCCGAGGTCGGAGCCGAAGCCGGCTTCGGTGATGCAGTAGTCGGCAAGCTTTAACGCAAGCTTGGTCGCGCGCACGCTGTTGCAGCCGTGCGCGATATTCGCAAAGGGACCGCCGTGCATGATGGCGGGCGTACCCTCGAGCGTTTGCACCAAATTCGGCTTGATCGCGTCCTTGAGCAGCGCGGTCATCGCGCCGTCCGCCTGCAAATCGCGGGCATACACAGGCGCGCCGCTGTAATTATAGGCAACCAATATGTTGCCCAAGCGCTTTTTTAAATCGTCGATATCGGCAGCCAGGCAAAGGATCGCCATGACCTCCGACGCGACGGTAATGATGAAATGATCCTCGCGCGGCACGCCGTTCACCTTGCCGCCCAAGCCGACGATAACGTTGCGCAGCGCGCGGTCGTTCATATCGAGGCAGCGTTTGATCAAAACACGGCGCGGGTCGATGTCCAGCGCGTTGCCCTGCTGCAGATGATTGTCCAGCATGGCGCAGCACAGATTATTCGCCGCCGTGATGGCGTGCATATCTCCGGTGAAATGCAGGTTGATGTCCTCCATTGGCAGCACCTGCGCATAGCCGCCGCCTGCCGCGCCGCCCTTGATGCCGAACACGGGACCGAGAGACGGTTCGCGCAGTGCGATGATCGCCTTTTTTCCGATTTTCGCCATCGCCTGTCCCAAACCGGCGGTGGTGGTGGTTTTGCCCTCGCCCGCAGGCGTGGGATTGATCGCCGTCACCAAAATCAGCTTACCGTCGGGGTTGCCCTGTACACGCGCACCCAGCGCGTCGGACAGCTTCGCCTTGTACTTGCCGTAAAATTCCAGCTCGTCCTCATCAATACCGATCTGCGCCGCCACATCCTTGATAGGCAAAAGCGTCGCCTGCTGTGCAATTTCAATATCAGATAACAAAGTGTGCACCTCCGCAAACATTCTT
This sequence comes from uncultured Clostridia bacterium, assembly GCA_946414505.1. Classification (GTDB taxonomy): domain Bacteria; phylum Bacillota; class Clostridia; order Oscillospirales; family Acutalibacteraceae; genus Ruminococcoides. The sequence goes on from CAMKOU010000164.1 coordinate 1,635, forward strand.
TTCTGACTATTATAGCAAACAATCGGTTGCGTATTATTCTATTTTCAAAAAATAGCTTGATATTATCCGCAGAATTTACTATAATAGGAATATATAAGATTATGGATTGTATGAGGCGTTGCAATTGACAAAATTATCTGACTTTTTCCGAAAAACCGATGTGGTGCTGTGGTTGCTGACCTTTGCTTCTGTTATATACAGCCTGCTGCTGATCGGCAGTATGCAGCGTGCGAGCGACTACAACTACCTGCGGCCGCAGCTGGTGGCTGTCTTTTTCGGCACGGCAGCGGCGGTGCTCCTCTCGTTTGCCGACTACCGCTTTTTGATACGGCGTTGGTATTTTGCCATACCGATCGGCATTGTGCTGATCGCGCTGGTGTTCCTGTTCGGCATCCGCGTCAGCGGCACCGATGACCGCGCGTGGATCCCTCTCCCCTTCGGTCTGACCTTTCAGCCGTCGGAATTGATCAAAATTTGCTTTATCATCACCTTCACCAAGCATTTATGCGTACTCACCGAGCGTGAATGGCTGCAAAGTCTGCCGGGCGTCATCAGCCTGGCGGCGCACGCGGGCGTGCCGATGTTGATGATCCACCTGCAGGGCGACGACGGCACGGCGCTGGTGTTTGCCATGATGTTTGTGATCATGATGTTTATCGCCGGCGTGCAGCTGCGGTATTTTGCCGTGATGGGCGGTCTGCTGCTGGTCAGCGTGCCGATTTTGTGGAACTTTGTGATGAACGACGCCCAGCGCAGCCGCATTTTCGCACTGTTCGATTTGGACGGCAACTCGATGACCAACTACGGCTGGCAGCAATACCAGGGCAAGGTCAGCATTGCCGGCGGCGGGCTGACAGGCAGCGGACTGTTTAACGGCTCGCGCGTGATGTATTCGATCGTACCGGAGCAGGAAAACGATTTTATTTTGACCGTTGCAGGCGAAGAGCTGGGCTTTGCGGGCTGCCTGCTGATCATCCTGTTGCTGTTCGGTATTATGCTCAAGCTGCTGATGAACGCCGCCAACGCCACCGAGAACGACGGCAAGCTGCTGTGCGCGGGTGTGTTTGCTTCGTTTGCATCGCAGACGATCATCAACATCGGCATGGTGCTGGGCTTTTTACCGGTGATCGGCGTCACCCTACCCCTGTTCAGCGCCGGCGGCACCTCGCTGATGGTCACGCTGATTTGTATCGGTTTGGTGCAGAGCGTGCGCGGGCATAATTTGGATGACATGGAAACCGCCAAGGTGCGCCGCGGCAGCGAAATCCGGATGCGCATTTAGTCTTTTTCCAAATTGTTCATAAATTCTCAAATTTCATTAAAATTTGTCTTGACAAAACTGCCTCCACCTGCTATAATGGTAACGTTGCATCGGGATGTAGCGCAGTTTGGTAGCGCACACGTCTGGGGGGCGT
>CAMKOU010000165.1 GCA_946414505.1 uncultured Clostridia bacterium
TCCTTCAGATTCCACCTCACGGCGGACACCCTTGGTGTTCGGCTGTATCCTTCCCACTGTCGGGCGGATTTAGGACTTTCACCCTTTAGAAACGTGCGCCGTCGGGCGCACGAAAAAACACGGCAGCCAAACGGCTGCCGTGCCTGTATTACCAAAGTGTTTCTTCCGGCTTTGCCGCCGTCACCACGACGGTGCAGGTGGCAAAGATGCGGTTATAGGTTTTGAGGGTAAGGGTAACGGTACCCGGTTTTTTGGCAGTGAGCGCACCCGTCGTTTTGTCCACGCGGCAAATATCGGGATCGCTGGACTGGAACTGACAGAGATAGGACGCACTGCCCTCGGAAAACACCGGCTGCGGCGTCAGGGTATCACCCGGCGCCAGCGTGTAAACGGTCTGTTCAAACCGCGCCGTTTCGGGCTCCTTTGCCACTGTCACACGGCAAATCGCCTTGGCGCCGTTAAAGGCAGTGGCGGTGACGGTCACGGTACCGGGCGCCAGCGCCGCAAGCGTGCCGTTTTCGCTGACGGTCAGCACGGCAGGATCGTCAGACTTCCACACGATGCGGTTCGAGGCGGTGCCGTCGGGCATGGTGATGTGCAGACGAGTGGTTTCGCCCGTGCCGAGCAGCAGCTCGCGCCGGTCAAACCACATATCGTCGGGCGCCTGCCGGACAATGACGTTGCAGGCGGCGTGCTTGCCGTTAAAGGTTTTGCACACAATGGTGGCGGTGCCGGGATACACGCCCTGCAAAATGCCGTTATTTTTTTGCACCGTAACCGCTTTTTCGTTGTTGGAGCGATAGGTAGTGCTGTGCGACACCGTGCCCTCGGGCAGCTTGCCGTCGAGGTCAAAGGTCTCGCCTTCGCCGATGATCAGCATATTGGCGTTCAGCTTGATGCTGCGCGGCGCCGGCAATACCTTGACATGTGCCGATGCGGTTTTGCCGCCGGCAGCCTTCACGATAATGTCTGTTTCGCCGCAGCCCATTGCCGTGACAACGCCCTTGGCGTTGACGCTCGCCACGCTTGTGTCGGCGCTCGACCAGCTGAATTGTGCCAATACATTGACGGGCGCATAGGAGGGCGTCAGCGTGAAGGTTTCATTGGTGCCCAGCGTGACCGACTGGGTATTCAGCGACAGGCTTTCCATTTCCGTGATGGCAAAATAATTCTTTTGCAGCGACCCGGTGGAGGTTTTTCCCTGACAAATACCGCCCGTGGCACAGCCGAAAATAATATTTTCCGCAATCGTGCCGCCCGCGCATTTGGGACGGACGTTGATGCCGTAGCGCGACGCCTTGGAGATAGTGTTGCCGCTGATGCTGCCGGTCACCTTGGCAGTCGCTTCGACGAGGATACCGTCCTGCGCCACGCCCGAAATGACGTTATTTTGAATGGAGCCCACCGTGGTACGCGCCAGCTCCATGCCGTGGTTGGGCGAAGCGGTGATCGTGTTGCCGTCGATGGTGTTGAGCGACGCATCCAGCGCGGTGAGCGGATTGCCGATTTTATTGGAGAGCGGATTGGACGAACAGGCGATTTGATTGCCGGTGACATTCACGTTGCGCACCTGCTCCAAATAAATGCCTTTACCGGCGGCTTTGATGATGTTGTTGCGGATGGTGACGCCGCTGATATAGTATTCACCCTTGGGATAGCCGCCCGCGCCGTCGGGATACGCTTTGCCGGCGGCGGTCAGCGTTTTGCCGAACAGACTGACGGCCATCGGTTCATAGGGCGCATACACGTCCTTGACCGCGCCGCTGTCGGTGATTTCGTTGTCGGCTATTAAAATATTGGCGTTAAACGGCGTTTGATAGCTGTCGGAAATGTCGGTGTAGGTGCCGCCTTCTCCGGCAAGTACACTCGCCTTAAAGCCGCAGCTGTTGCCACCGAGCACCGAATAGTACGCGATGGCGCGCGGGGTGTTTTTGATACGGTTGTGGGTGATTTGCACGTTTTTCCAGTTTTCGCCCTGAATGGCAGCGCTGGTGATGTCGGTAAAGGTGTTGTTCGTAATGACAATGCCGTCAAACGGATGGTTGAGGATTTGGGTGTGGGTGCCGACGCCGCGCGGAACGTTGACAAAATAACAGCCCTCGACGCGCACGTTACGCATATTGAGCGCTTCGGAACGTGCGCCGACAATGTGCCCCACCTTGCAAATGTCGAGCTGGATCGCCTCATAACCGACGCCGTTAACGTCGAGAAGCTGGTCGCGGAAGGTACAGTTGCGCACGGTAAAGCCGTCTACGGCGGCAATTTCCATCATATGTGCATTTTTCAGGTTGCACAGCAAGACGCCCGCCATCAGGAAGTTGCGCGCGTGCGTCACCTTTACCATGGTATTGTTGGTGGCGCCGCCGTCCAGCGTACCGCCCTCCAGCACAATGTTGCTGTTGGCGTCGTAGCCGGTCTCGCCCTTGTCGGCAGCGGTGTCGTCGCCGATACGGATGATGTTGGCGACCGCCTGCTCGTTGCGCACCAGCTTCACATTGTACAGTGACAGTGTGGTGTTGCTGTAGATATGCAGCGCCGAACGCAGATCGTACGTGCCCGGTTCGACAATGACCTTGTAACGGTTGTCGTTGGTGGCGCTGTAGCGCGCGGCATTGAGCGCCCCCTGGATTGCCTTAAAGGTACCCTTTTGTTCAATTTCGGATTTTTTGACGGTGATCTCGGTGTACGGAACTGCCTCGTCCGCCGTACTGACCGCATACGCCGGAACCGTTATGGCGGTACAGCATAAAACAGCTGTGCACAGAATAGAGATAAATTGAAAAAAACGCCGCTTCATAGCCGACCTCCTACTCAGAGTAATTTCCATTTTAGAATATTTTTTGGTAAATGTCAATAGAATTTGACGACTTTTATTCTTTTTTGTAATATTGATGACATTCACCTGCATCTTGCAGGGGCAGTCCCTGCGGCTGCTCTTTCCTGTCGCACAGCGACAAAAACGGACAGAACGCCAAAAAGGCGCTGTGAAGAAACGAAGACAAAACTTCGTTCTTCACAGCGCTATCTT
>CAMKOU010000166.1 GCA_946414505.1 uncultured Clostridia bacterium
TGCTCTTCTGTTGATTCTTTCGATTGTTGCTTTGTCACTAACTTAATGACATTGAGGCGCAAGCCTATCCCTTTTGTTATCCGGTCAAAGATGGTTATTCTTCGCTGTCCTCACCGTCTTCCGTGCTGACGGTGGTAGCCTCGGTAACAGCGGGCTGCTTGCCCTTGCTGATGACGATGCCGACGGTGCTGCCGTATTCGACGGTTTCACCCTTCTTTTTATCGCGGTAGCCGACGACAATGCCCTCGGCGTACTTGTCGTTATAGGCATACTGCGGTGTGCCCAGCAAGCCCTGTGCGGCAATGGTTTCAGACGCCTTGTCCAGCGTCATGCCTTCGATATCGGGCAGCTCGCGCATATGCTTGCCGCGGCTGACGATCAAACCGATGGTCACGCCTGTTTCGCTGTCCTTCTGCGTCACGCGCGAACCGGCGGGCGGGGTTTGCGCCATGACGACGCCTTCCTTGACATCTTCGCTGAAATCATTGTTGGCGCTGCGCACCAGTTTCAGCGTGGGATCGGCTTTGGCAGCCTTCACTGCCTCGTCATACGTCATGCCCACATAATTCGGCACGGTGGCACCTGCCCACGCGGTGGGGCCGGTATCCGCAACCGTTTCGTTGTTGCCGCCGCCAAACATGGCGGCAAACGGGTTTTGCGTCAGCCAGAAAGCGCCGATAATACCCAATACAACCACCGTCACCGCTGCCGCGATAATAGAAACCGACACATGCGACATGCCTGTGCGTTCTTTTTTGACCTCGCCGGTCGCCGCAGAAAGATTCATGCTGGCAGTGCGGGAAATTTCGTCCTGGATCGCCTTGGCGGTGTGCGCCACAGACAGCTGCGCGCGCAGCTCGTCAAAATCGGAAATGCGGTTTTCGCGTTCGACCTGCAAGCCGTTTGCCAAAGCGGACACCACATAGGGCGGCAGCCGGCGCACCGTGTTGGTGCTCATCAACAGGCGGCTGTCATTTTGGCGCTCGGGTGCGCTTTTGGGCAATCTGCCGGTCAGGGCGTAAAACAGGGTGGCGCAAACGCCGTAGATATCGGTGACTTCGTCCAGCGGAAAGTTTTCTTCATACTGCTCGGGCGCCGACGCACCGGTAAACAGCTGTGATTTCAGCATGGTACCGCGCTTGCGCTCGTTTTCGGTCGCCAGACCGGACAGCTTTATTTTTCCCTGCGCGGTGACGAACATGTTTTTCGGCGCCACGGCATAGTGACCCACGCCGCGCTTATGCATGGACTCCAGCGCCGAGATCACGGGCATAAACAGCGGACGGGCGATGTCCCACTCCAAGCTGCCGTTGCTGCGCTTTACATACTCCTCAAACGGGATCAGATCTTCATTTTCCTCCACCACATAGGCGGTGTTGTTTTCCTCGAAAATGTGATGAATATTCATCAGCGCGGTCAGGTCGCGCAAATCTGCCAGAACGGAAAAATAGTTGACAAAGGCTTTCTTGCCTTCCTCAAAGGTTTCCCTGTCCTCATAATTGACCCTGATTTCGGTTTCATCCTCTGCACGCGTGAACATTCCCACGGGCAAAAACTCACAGACAATGACGACCTCGCCCGTCTGCTGGTCAAAGCTGAGATACCGGGTGCTCTCTCCGTTGGTGTCGATGCCCGTACCGATCAAATAGCGGTTGGCAAGCACCGTGCCATAGGGCAAAAACGGAGCCTGTTGTTTTTCTGTATTGTCAAAGCCGCAGGCGGGACAAACCGTTTGGTCACCGATTTCCTGCATACAACCCATACATAATGGCATATTGCTGTCACTCCAAAATCAATATCTTTTCATCTATCCCTTTTCTCCGCACCCCTGGCGGTACTTTCACGGAGAAAAACGCAAAATATAATTTCTAAAAAGAATTATATCACAGAATCATACCGTTTTGCAAGAAAGTTTGCCGCATTTTTTCATTACAATTTTGTTATAGTCGGCTCACTTCTCAATATTCTTTTTCATTATATCATGCTTTTCCAAAATTGTCCATATTTTTTACAAGTTTTTCTCGGTTCTATTGTGCTCTTTTTGGATAAAAAAGACAGGGCAAGCTGACGGAATCCTACGCAAGCAAGCCGTGCGCCTTGCTTGGTGCGGTGTTGCCTTTATACGCGTATGACCGCCTGTTTGGTGCTGCCGATCCCCTCGTCGCCGGAAAATTCCGCCAAATAACGCTGAATCGCCGTAGCGTCGTCCACAGTAAGACCGCCGCCGGTCACATCGGCACGCAGCCGCATGAGTTCATCCGCCTGTATCTGTTCGGCAATGCAGCGCTGCACCGTCGTGACGTCACTGATGGTCACGATACCGTCGCCGTCAGCGTCGCCGCAAATATAGTCCACTGCAAAGGGCTGATAGTATTGCTCCATCCACGCGCTGCGCGCCTGTCCCCACGTTTTGAGGTAGCTGTAGTTGTCCGCGTAGGTCGCCTGCGGCTTGAGCTGGTAGTTGATCCACCATTTACTGACGTTCCAGCCCGCCTCGTTGTAGTTGCGCGCAAACACATCGCCGTATCGGGCAAGCGCTGTGTCGAGGAGACCGCCGTCCGCAGCAATATTTTGTATAAAATCAAAGTGCTCTCGGTACACGCGCCTGACCTCCTGCATAAACCAGTCGTTTTTGCAGATGTATTTGTAGATGATTTTATCGCTGACAAACACACCGTCGCTTTTGTACGCCTCCTTTGTTCTGCTGCTGTTGAAATCGGGCGAGGTGTTGCCCATGGACATATCGTAGTCCCAGGGCGGCCCGGCATAAAGCTTGCCGTCCTTGTAGTAAAAATAGACGGAGCTCATGTCGAGGTCGTAGGTTTTCATATATTCGTTAAGCAGATAGAACTTGGCAAAGGAATCTACATCCACCGCCCTTTCGATCTCCTCGCGCGTGCCGTAACGGATGTAGAAGAAGATCGTTTGCATGGTTTTTTTGATGTAATCCTGCTGTTCCTCGGTGGGCGCTTCGGGCTCGCTGATGCGGAAGCGCA
>CAMKOU010000167.1 GCA_946414505.1 uncultured Clostridia bacterium
GTCTTGCCGCCGAAGGGCATGATGACCGTCGCCGCGCCGATGGACGCGTCAAAGCGCTCGGACAAGCCGATTTGCGAGCAAACGTTGAGCCTGCCCATATTGTTGGTCAGCGCCTCGGCAAACGGCAGGCCGGCAAGCTCGCCGGGACATGCCGTGCGGTAGCAATCCTCCGCCTTGGGCGCCGCGATGTGCGCCTTGGCGACCTGCGTCACGCCGTTGGTGTTGAGGAAGGCGCGGCTGAGGTCCACGATGGTGTCGCCGCGCCAGTGCATAGTCAGGCGCGGACTTTCGGTGACGACCGCCACAGCCGTCGCCTCCAGGTTTTCCTCCGCTGCATATTGAATAAAGGTTTCGACGTCGTTTTTGTCGAGCACCACCGCCATACGCTCCTGCGATTCGGAGATGGCAAGCTCGGTGCCGTCGAGACCGTCGTATTTCTTGGTGACTTTGTCCAGCTCCACCGTCAGACCGTCCGCCAGCTCGCCGATGGCGACGCACACGCCGCCTGCGCCGAAGTCGTTGCAGCGCTTGATCAGCTGCGCTGCCTTCGGGTTGCGGAACAGGCGCTGGATCTTGCGCTCGGTGGGCGGATTGCCCTTTTGCACCTCGGCGCCGCAGGTTTCGATGGAACTTTCGGTGTGCGCCTTCGAGGAGCCCGTCGCGCCGCCGCAGCCGTCGCGGCCGGTCCTGCCGCCGAGCAGGACGATCACATCATCGGGCGCAGGCACCGCGCGGATGACGTTCGCCTTGGGTGATGCGCCGATGACCGCGCCGATCTCCATGCGCTTTGCCACATAGCCGGGGTCGTACAGCTCGACCACCTGACCGGTCGCCAGGCCGATTTGGTTGCCGTAGGAGCTGTAGCCGTTAGCGGCGCCCGTGGTGATCTTGCGCGAGGGCAGCTTGCCGTGCAGGGTTTTGTCAAAGGGCGTGGTGGGGTCGCCGGAACCGGTGACGCGCATGGCTTGGTACACATACGCACGTCCCGACAGCGGGTCGCGGATCGCGCCGCCCAGGCAGGTCGCCGCGCCGCCGAAGGGCTCGATCTCGGTGGGGTGGTTGTGGGTCTCGTTTTTAAACTGCACCAGCCACTGCTCGGTTTTGCCGTCGATGGTGACCGGCACCTCGATGGAGCAGGCGTTGATCTCGTCGCTTTCGTCCAGATCGGGGATCAAGCCCTTTTTCTTGAGCGACTTCATGCCCATGAGCGCCATGTCCATCAGCGACACGATGCGGTCGGTGTCCTTGCCGTACACCTCGTCGCGGGTGTCGTAATATTCCTGCAGCGCGTCCTCGATCACCTTGCCGAGGGCGGCCTGTTTGATGTCGATCTCACTGAGACGTGTCAAAAACGTGGTGTGGCGGCAGTGGTCGGACCAGTAGGTGTCGATCACGCGCAGCTCGGTCACGCTGGGGTCGCGGTGCTCGGTGTCGCGGAAGTAGTCGCGGCAGAATTTGAGGTCGTCGAGCGTCATGGCAAAGCCCATCGAACCGAAGTAGTCCGCCATTTCATCGTCGTCCCACGCGATAAAGCCCTCCACACGCTTCACGTTTTCGGGCACGGGCGTTTCCATGTCGAGGGTGGCAGGCTTTTCCAGTGAAGCCAAGCGGCTTTCCACGGGGTTGATGAGGTAGTTTTCGATTTTTTCCACGTCGGCGTCGGTCAGGTCGCCCTTTAAGCAAATGACGCGCGCGGTCTGCACCTTGCAGCGCTCGCCCTGCGTCAGCAGCTGCACGCACTGCTCGGCGGAATCGCCGCGCTGGTCATACTGACCGGGCAGATATTCCATGGCGAACACGCGCCAGCCGTCCTCCACCGGCAGGGTCTCCTCATAGATGACGTCGGCGTTCGGCTCGCTGAGCACAATGCCCTTCGCCTTGTCATATTCCTCTGCGGTCAGGCCCTCGATATCATAGCGGACGATATATCTGAGGTCGGTGACCGCCATCATGCGCAGGTTGTGGCGGATATCCCACAGGGTCTGCTTTGCCACAACATTGAAGCCGTTGCGTTTTTCTACAAAAATTCTGATGACATTTGACATTTCATCAAGCCTCCGTCAAATAAAATTTGGTTCATATACGGTTTCTATTGTAGCATACAAACCGTTTGTTTTATTTCACATAAAGCAATATCGTGAATTTGTTTGGAAGAAGCGGCGCGAAAATTCTGTGTAAAATCCACACTGTCTGCGGCGAATCTTTTTTCTGTTTGTGAAAAACAAATGTTGACTATTGGGAGAAAAAAGGGTACAATAAGGGATGATTGGAAGGATGCGCATGGACAAGGTTCACACGATACAATTAAAGCTATCCGCATTAAGCATTTTCCGCGGGATCCTGACGCGCAGTGTGCCGCAGGCGCTGTACCGCCTGCTGTGTGCGCTGGACAGTGCGCCTGCGGATTTTCTGCGCGCTTACGGCGCGTTTTTTGCGCTGCTGAGCGAGCGCAACTGCACCGGACATCTCGCCTACGCCATGACCGAGGCGCTGCTGTTTGATGAAAACCGCTTTACCCGCAGCGCTGCGGCAGGCGCCGAAAAAGACCTGCCCCAAGAGGTGCTGCAGGCGGCGGCAACCGACTGCGCCACGGTTTTGGCGGCGGCGCACCTGTCCGCCGAGGAGGTTTTGCACGCCTATACGCACTATGACGCCATCGCGCCGGCGGCGGTGACGCTTCCCCGCTGGCACACCGGCGAGAGCGCCGCGGCGTTTGCCGCCTTTGACGGCACGCTCGACCGGCCTGCGCAGTGGTACCGCGAAAACGGCTGCGGCATCTTTGCGCGGTACAAGGCGTTTATTTGGCGCGGCGGCGACATCCAGCCCGTTTGCAACTACGACGCCATCGACCTGGACGACTTTACGGGCTACGAGCGGCAGCGCGACAAGGTGATGCAAAACACCCTCGCCTTTTTGGACGGCAAAAGCTGCAACAACTGCCTGCTGTACGGCAACATGGGCACCGGCAAAAGCTCCAC
>CAMKOU010000168.1 GCA_946414505.1 uncultured Clostridia bacterium
AGCAAATAGTCGAGAAATCCCCCTGATTGGAAACACGGTGCGATGCCGAAGGGGATTTCTCGACTAAAACGCTACGCGCGATTTTGCCCTTTGGGCACCGCTCGAAATGACAGCTTTTTCTTAAGGCAACACCGCACAGATATTAAAATATATTATTTTACCATAATATTCATCAAAAAGCAAGCATTTTTGTACTTTTTGTATATTGTGCACCTTGATACAGGAAATTGAACAAAAGATTGCAAATTATTTGTTGAATAAATCAATTCTTGTTCTTTAGTGATTGTGATACACTATAGTAGGGAGTATTATGTCATTATGAGGACGCATTTATGAAAGCATTTTTTATTCAACTGCATCAAAAACTGGTCACGACCATTTCCGACGAACAAAAATGGTCGCTGTTTCAACACGCCTGTGTGTATATTTCCCTGGGTGCTTCCTCCGCCGTGATGACGGTCGTCAACGTTTTTACCGGCAAGGGCTGGCTCACATGGGTCACGCTGGCGTTTTCCGTCGCCTGCCTGATCAACCTGCTGCTGACGTCGCGCAAGGGCGTTCCCGCCAAAATCGCGATGATGCTGTTTGCGGCGGAAATCACCGCCATCTTCATCTATTTTATCCTGTCCGGCGATCCCGACGGGTTCAGTGTGATTTGGACGGTGATGCTGCCCAGCTTCGGGCTGCTGCTGTTTGAACTGCGGTACGGCACGTGTTTGTCGCTGCTGGTGTTTGCGGCGCTCATTTTCTTTTTCTGGACGCCGCCCGGTCAAAGCCTGCTGCAATACGACTACTCCCCCACCTTTATGATGCGGTTTCCGCTGCTGTATCTCGCGTGCTTTTGCGTGGCGTTTCTTTTGGAAAGAATGAGCGAAGCCGCACGCAAGGCATTGCGGGAATCGCACCGGAATTATGAATACCTGTGCTACCACGACGCGCTGACAAAGCAATATAACCGCTTTTGGCTGCAATCCATTATCGCCCAACCCGAAAAATACAACATCAAACCCGCCGCGGTGGCGATTCTCGACATTGACAACTTTAAGCAGATCAACGACAACTACGGACATCCCAACGGCGACGTTGTGATCCGGGCGATCGGCGACACCATTTTGCAAACGCTGAACGGCAGCGGCGATCTGTGCCGGTGGGGCGGCGACGAATTTTTGGTGCTGTTCCACACGGACATCGACGCCGACACGGTTTGCCGCCGGATCGTGGACGCCGTGCACGCACATACCTTTCAGTTCGACGGACATTCCATGTGTACCACCCTGTCCATCGGCCTGGTGACCACGCCCGACGGCAGCACCGACGACATCGACGCGCTGATCCACCAGGCGGACGTCAACCTGTACGTCGCCAAGGACAACGGCAGAAACTGCATGATCAGCTCGCGTCTCGGGGACTGACGCACAGCGGTCTATACAACATTTTACGTCCGTTGCGCCGTGCTGTCCTGTCAAACCGATTTTGCATAGGAAAACAGTGGTTTCCTGTCTGCGGGCGACCAATGGTCGCCCCTACGATTATGAGAAAAAAACAGGGGCTTGGCTCTAACTCATTCAATGAGTTTTGAGCCGGCCCCTGTTCGTCTGTGATAATGATCCATACAAATCCCGGTGCTGCCTTAACGGCAGCGATTGTTTTTCTTTTTTTCTTCATACAGCGCGCCGTCCGCCTGTGCCAAAGCCGCGAACAGCTCCGACGAATTGCGCGGACGGGCGGCAATACAGCCAAAGCTGCACGACAGCCCGATGGTGATATTGGAAATGCGCACGGATGAAAAGGTTTCGTTGACCTTTTTCAGCGTTTCGCGGACAGCGGCTTCGTCGCTGCCGTCGGTGAGGATCAAAAACTCGTCGCCGCCGTAGCGGAAAACGCTTTCGGGAGGAAAGTATTGCAGCAAAATATCCGCGAATATGCGCAGCACATCATCACCGGCGTTGTGGCCATAGGTGTCGTTGACCGTCTTAAAGTGATCGATGTCGCCCATCGTCACGCAAATGTCCCTGTTCACGCAGTCGGGTACGCGCCGGTTAAGCGCATAACGGTTTTGCAGCCGCGTGGTGCTGTCGTGACTGGCGATGCTTTCCAGCGACCGGTTGAGCACGGTCGCCTTGTTTTTTTCGGAAATATAGTTGATCGTCAGGTGATAATTGAGGATGCCGCCCACCGCCGACAGCAGCGCCATCATAAAGTAATTGTAAGGATTGATCAGCCCCGGAATAAAGACGAAATTCAAAATCAGATAATTCGCCGTGTACGAGGTAAGGATGACGGCGGTGGTAAAGATCGGGTGAAGCTTGACGAACAGCACCGTCAGCAGCTCCACCGTGTAAAAGGTGAGGATCTGCTGATAATGCAGGTAGCTGTTGACAGAGACAAACATGCTCCATACCAGCAGCAGGATAATGAAGGTATTGACAAAGGCTCTGACGGCACGCGTGTGGTCACGAATGACGTCGGGATTGTTCATCATCCTTCCCGACAAAAGATAGCCAAACCCGCACAGCACCACGCTGCTGCCGACACGCGCGACGGCATGAGTCACGGCCGCGTCGCTGAAGCCCTTGTTGGCGATGATGAACACCACCAGCGAGATCAGCTGCACAGCGCCCACCAGCAGCGATACATAGTGGATGGTGCGGATGTTGTTGGTATAAACCTCCCGTTTGGTTTCATTGTCCGGCTTCGGGTTGATATAGCGTTTGATGTGTTGCAGTGCTTTGGGCATTGGGTCACCTCTTTGAAATCAGTACTGCTAAAATAGCTTTTTGGCGGCAGATCAGGGCTCCATATTGCGCGCGGCGATTTCGCGCACCTCGGGCTCGGCGTCAAGAAATGCCTGTACCACCAGCGGGTCAAAGTGCGTGCCCGCGTCCTCGCGGATGATATCCAGCGCTTTTTCGATCGTAAACGGCTCCTTGTAGCTGCGGCGGGACACCAGCGCGTCAAACACATCCGCCACCGCCAT
>CAMKOU010000169.1 GCA_946414505.1 uncultured Clostridia bacterium
CGGGACATCACCTCTGTTCCGGGCTTTACCAATGCCGTTGTCACCGCCACCAGCGAAGCGGTTTCGAGCGCAGATGTTCCCTCGAATGTGCTGGAGGTCAGTGCGGTTTCCAACCTCTTCACGGACGCCACGGCTGCATTGAATGCCAATTCCGGTCAAATGACCGTGTCCTATCGTCTGCAAGCCTCCGAAAAGGTGGTCAACGCACACTGGGCGCTGCATTATGACCCCTCCAAGCTCACACTCACCAATGTGTCACATCCCAAGTTGACCGGCGTGAAGTCGGGCATTCCCGCCGATGGTGTGGAAACCGGCATCTACAGCAATCTGACAGGCGCAGACTTTAACACGATGAGTGATTTTGTGGTTGCCACCTTTGATGTCATCGGCTCCGGCAAAACCACCGTCAATCTCGACGTGGTTGACCTCGGCGTGGGTAAATTCACCAAGCCGACCGCCCAGCTTGCCGATTTGGTTTACAACCATGAAGTGCAAAATATTACGACCGAATCCGGTTTTGCCGGCTTTACGTACAACACCGCCACCATCATCAACGGTGACTTTGCCTCCGCGTTCCTGCGCGGCGATGTTGATATGAACGGCAGCGTTACCATCAACGACGCCACCTTGCTGCAGCAGTATCTGGCGGAGTTTGTTTCGCTGAACACCGAGCAGCTGCTTGCAGCCGACGCCAATAAGGACGGCAAGGTGAACATCAATGACGTGACCGCTATTCAAAGAGCGCTTGTCGATTTGGTAGTATTGCCCGACTGATACAGACTGACCCTTTGATATATAAAGCCGCCGATTTCCGGCGGCTTTATTTTGGCGGAAAAGTCGAACGTTCTTTTGAAAATTGTATTGCCTTTTTGCGTGATTTGTGATAGAATAAGGGTATTCCCGATACAGAAAAGAGAAGTACTATGGCTAACGATTCCATTATCGTCAGGGGCGCCAAGGAGCACAACCTGAAAAATATCAATGTCAAGATCCCGCGCAATCAACTGGTGGTCGTCACAGGCTTATCCGGCTCGGGCAAAAGCTCGCTCGCCTTTGACACCATCTATGCCGAGGGGCAGCGCCGCTATGTGGAAAGCCTGTCCAGCTATGCGCGCATGTTTTTGGGGCAAATGGACAAGCCGAACGTGGAGAGCATTGAGGGTTTGTCGCCTGCCATCTCCATCGACCAAAAAACGACGTCAAAAAACCCGCGTTCCACGGTGGGCACCGTCACGGAAATATACGATTATTTGCGCTTGCTGTACGCGCGGATCGGCGTGCCGCACTGCACGGTTTGCGGCAGGGAGATCCGACAGCAGACGGTCGATCAAATCGTGGACAAGGTGCTCGCATATGAACAGGGCAGCAAGATCCAGCTGTTGGCGCCCGTTGTGCGCGGCAGAAAGGGCGAGCATCAAAAAGTGATCGACAATGCGCGCAAGTCCGGCTATGCGCGTGTGCGGGTGGACGGCATTATCTACGATCTGTCCGAAAATATTCCGATAGAGAAAAATAAAAAACATACGATCGAGGTAGTCGTCGATCGTTTGGTCATCAAGCCCGGCATGGAGTCGCGTCTGGCGGACAGCATCGAAACCGCTTCCAAGCTCAGCGGCGGTTTGGTGATGGTCAACTTTGCCGCTACCGGCGAGGATGTGACCTTTTCACAAAAATACGCCTGTCCCGAGCATGGCGTCAGCATGGAGGATCTGACGCCGCGCATGTTCTCTTTCAACAATCCGTTTGGCGCGTGTCCCAAATGCACGGGCTTGGGCGTGTTCCTCAAAATCGACGAAAACAAAATCATACCCGACCGCGAAAAAAGCATCGCCCAAAACGGTATCAAGGGCAGCGGCTGGGCAATGGAGGGCAGCCAAATCGCCGCCATGTATATGGAAGCGCTGGCACGGCGCTATCAGTTTTCGCTTCACGAGCCGATCAAAAACATTC
The DNA here is from genome assembly GCA_946414505.1 of uncultured Clostridia bacterium. GTDB lineage: Bacteria > Bacillota > Clostridia > Oscillospirales > Acutalibacteraceae > Ruminococcoides. Next base: position 1,951 of record CAMKOU010000169.1, read on the forward strand.
CCGATGATGTGGTCAACAAAATCCTTTACGGTACCGGCGGAGAAAAGCTGACGATCGAGCGCCGGTCAGCCTACGGCAGCGGCACCTATCAGCATGAATTTGAGGGGGTCATCACCAACCTTGACCGCCGTTATCATGAAACGAATTCCAACTGGATCAGGGACGAGATCCGCAGCTATATGACCGAGATCCCCTGTGACGCGTGCCGCGGCGAACGTCTGTCGCGCGAGAGCCTTGCCGTCACGGTGGGCGGCATGAATATTTCCGATTTTTGCAAGCTGTCGGTGGTGGACGCGCTGGCGTTTGTGCAAAATTTGCAGCTGACCGAAAAGGAAGCCGTCATCGGCGCGGAGATCCTCAAGGAGATCAAAGAGCGCCTTAACTTCCTGATCAGCGTCGGCCTGGGCTATCTTACCCTGTCGCGTTCATCGGGCACCCTGTCGGGCGGCGAAAGCCAGCGCATCCGTCTGGCAACGCAGATCGGCAGTTCCCTGATGGGCGTGCTGTATATCCTCGACGAACCGAGCATCGGGCTCCATCAGCGCGACAACGAAAAGCTGCTCGGCACCCTCAAGCGTCTGCGCGATCTGGGCAACACCGTCATCGTGGTGGAGCACGACGAGGACACCATGTACGCCGCCGATACGATCGTGGATGTGGGACCCGGCGCGGGGATTCACGGCGGCGAGATCGTCTGCACGGGCGACGTGGAGGCAATCAAAGCCTGCGAGCAGTCGATCACCGGACAGTATCTCAGCGGCAAACGCGCCGTGCCGGTGCCGGAAAAGCGGCGCAAGGGCAACGGCTATTATTTGGAGATCCGCGGCGCGGCGGAAAACAATCTGAAAAATATCAATGTCAAGATCCCGCTCGGCGCGTTTGTGTGTGTCACGGGCGTGTCGGGGTCGGGCAAAAGCTCGCTGATCAACGAGGTGCTTTACAAAACCCTTGCGCGCGAGCTGAACCGCGCCAAGACGATTTCGGGCAAGCACAAGGAGATCC
>CAMKOU010000170.1 GCA_946414505.1 uncultured Clostridia bacterium
TGCAGAATGTAAAGCTGAACGGCTATATGGTCACGCAAATGATTCGGGAAAGCGGTCTGGAAGCGATTTATAACGAGCAGACAGGCAACAAGCTGATGACGTTTCATTTGGAGGACGCCACCGCCGTGGATATTCCGGTGATGGGGGAAGGGGAAAACCTTTTGTAATGCCGCACTGTTGTAAATTTGAAGAACAGAAAAACACGTGGCGCCGGTTCATTCGTTGAACCGGCGCCTTGACATTTTCGGATGCGGAATATATAATATTTCATAGTTTTTTGAATACGATTTGAAAGGGCTTGCGGCAGGATATGCGCATGGGATCGGTCACGCCGCTGCGGTTGACAGGCATGTACCATGATAAAAAAATTTGAGGACATTATTGCCGAAAAAGGAAAACTAATCTATACCAATGTGGGTGACAGCATGTATCCCCTGATCCAAACGCGCGATTTGCTGGTGATCGAAGCTGTCAAGGCGCCGCTGAAGGTCAGCGATGTGCCCCTTTATAAGCGCGACAGCGGACAGTATGTGCTGCACCGCATCGTCCGCATCAAAAACGGCAAGTATTGGATGAAGGGCGACAACCGCACGGCGGTCGAAAAAGGCATCACCGACAAACACATCATCGGCGTGCTGACGGGGATTGTCCGCAACGGAAAAACCTATCCGGTGGAAACCGTGCAGGCGTATACCGGCCGTATGGCAGGCGATTTGATCTATCTTGTATCCTGCGCTGTCAACGGGGCGGTGCCGGACAAAAACCGTGTGGAAAACATGGATTTGGCGGAGGTGTACCGTTTGTCCCAAGTGCACATGCTGACCGCAGCCGCTGCGTTCGCGCTCGAAAAGGTGATGCCCTTGCCGCGCGCCTTTGATCAAGCCAAGAAAAAAGCCATCCGCAAGCTGGCGCTGTTTGAGGTGGAGCGTGCCGCTGTCACACGTGAATTGGAAAAAGCCGGCATTTGGTATCTGCCGCTAAAGGGGATTTTGCTCAAGAAGGATTATCCAAAGTCGGCGATGCGCCAGATGACAGATAACGATATCTTAGTCGACAGCACAAAAATGGCTGCAATCAGGCAGATCATGGAGGGCTTGGGGTACACCTGCAAAGAGTATGGGATGTATCATCACGATACCTATATCAAGCCGCCCACGATGGAATTTGAAATGCACCACGCTCTTTTTGGCAACGATAAAATGCCTTTGTTTGCGGAATACTACGCCGGTATTTTCGATAAGCTGCAACGAAACGGATATGAATGCAAGCTGCGCGATGAGGACTTTTATCTCTATGTTCTCTGTCATAATTACAAGCACTATATCCAGGGGGGAACAGGCTTGCGCTCGCTGCTGGATGTGTATGTTTTTCTGCGCGCCCATCCCGGTTTGAACCGGGACTATCTCGGCACAGAGCTTGCAAAGCTGCAAATCAGCGACCTTGAGGCAAAGGTGCGCTGCCTGGCACACAAGCTTTTCAGCGGCGCCGGCGCACCATTGAACGCGCAGGAGCAAAAAGACCTGGATTATATCATTGCGTCCGGTTACAGGGGTACCGCTGAAAATATGGAATACAACCGCATGATCAGCGACCTCGGCAACGACGACAGCAAGGCGGCCAAGCGCAGGCTTTTGAAGCGCCGCGTACTGATCTCGGGCAAAGATCTGGAAAAACAGTATCCCTTTGTCGCAAAGCACAAGTCGCTTTATCCGCTGTTACTGCTCTATCGTCCCGTTAAGGGCGTCATCACACACCCAAAGGGTATTTGGACAGAGTATAAAAAGATAAAGCAGTTTAAAAAGAAGGAAGAAGCATGAACCTATACGCCGTGCGTGCCGCCGGCACACCTGTAGAATAAAAGGAAACTTTATTTGCATTCGGCAAAAAATCGCTGCATATTTGTCGGTTTTTTGCATATTATACAAAAATAGCTCATATTCGGCGGTTTCGGCGCAATGCTGTAATAAAATTGTTTATTATTCCTTTATGTAAATAAAAAACGCCGAAAATCTTGTAAAATAATATGTTGAAAAAAGATGTTGCGACGGTGTGTGTATGAAAAGGACTTTATTAATATCGTCCTCCGAGCAGAGCACGGCTCCGCTGGCAGAGCTGCTTCGTTCCGAGGGCTTTCATCCGGTTACCGTATCCTACACTGCCTACGGTGCGCGCGAGCTTGCCGGGCGGGAGGCGTTTGATTTGATCTGCATCAATGCGCCGCTTGCCGATGAAAACGGTATTGAACTCAGCCGTCACCTTGCCGAAACCACCCGCGCGGGCGTGGTGGTGATCGTACCGCAAAAAAACGCAGACGAGGTCAACGACATACTGACACCCCACGGGGTTTTGGTGATCGCCAAGCCCGTCAACCGCCATCTGTTTCATCATTTTTTACAATTTACCGACTGCTTCCGCACGCGTATACTGCGCATGGAAAACGAAAACGAGCAGCTGAAAACCATGGTGGAGGATATCAAGCTCATCGACCGCGCCAAGCTGCTGCTGGTCACCTGTTTGAACATGTCCGAGCAGCAAGCGCACCGTTATCTCGAAAAGCGCGCCATGGATCTGCGCGTCAGCAGAGTAGAGGTTGCCAAGCAGGTTATTCAAACGTATCAAAACTAAGATATAAGTAATAAGTTATAAGTTAAAAGAAACGAACAGGTTACGCCGGCTTATAACTTATAACTTAGAACTTAGAACTTATACCTTAGATCTTATCACTTTATGAAAAGGAGAATTATATGAGTCGCAAAGCATACTTGATTCTTGAAAACGGCGTGATGTTTGAAGGCGAAGCC
>CAMKOU010000171.1 GCA_946414505.1 uncultured Clostridia bacterium
ATCGACGGCGCGCTTGCCTTGAGCTTGACGCCGTATTTGCCGCTTTGCTTGATGATTTTCGGCTCCTCCAGCGACAGCTCGTCGATCGTGGGCATCACGATCCCGTAGCCCGTTTCCCTCACCTGTTCATACGCGCGGGCGATTTTGTCAAATTCACGCTGCTTTTCCGACAGCGCTGCCAGCCGGTTCATCAGCGCAGATTCGTCGGCGATGTCCAGCCCCGTTTGCTCGCTGAGCACCTGATAAAACAGCTGCGGCTGCATTTGCAGCTGCACGGTCGCGTTGCCGCTGCCCAAGTCCAGCCCCGTTAATTCCGCAGAAGAAATATACTCACACTGCGCCATATCCTCTATCGCCTGCTGCACCTCGCGCGTTTTCGAGGTTTTTTCAGCCGCCGCGCGGATCGCGGACAGCACCGCCGTTTTCAGCGGATGCCCACGGTCGAGCTTAACGACCCACGCAGGCATGTCGAGCCGAATCTCGCGGATGGGAAATTCAAACAACAGCTGTGCCAGCACGCGCTTGATTTCCGTTTCGCTTAAATCGAGGCAATCCACAGGCAGCACCGGCACCTGATACCGCGCCGACAGCTCTTCCGCAAGTGCTTTTGTCGCGTCGGAAGCAGGGTCGGCAGCGTTGAGCAACACAATAAACGGCTTGTTGATCGCCTGTAATTCCTCCACCACGCGCCGCTCGCTCGCCTCGTATTCCTCGCGCGGCAACTCGGAAAAGCTTCCGTCGGTGGTGATCACCAAGCCGACGGAGCTGTGGTCGGTGATGACCTTTTTGGTGCCGATTTCCGCCGCCTCATCAAACGGGATCGCTTCGTCTGCCCACGGGGTTTTCACCATGCGCGGACCGTCGTCCTCGGTGTGTCCGAGCGCACTGTCGACCACATAGCCCACGCAGTCGATCATGCGCACCTTGAACGACACATTGTCGCCCAAATCCACCGTGACGCTTTCCTCGGGAATAAACTTCGGCTCGGTCGTCATGATCGTCTTTCCCGACGCCGACTGCGGCAGCTCGTCGAGCGCGCGCTGATAAACGCTTTCATCCTGAATATTGGGCAACACCAGCGCATCCATAAAGCGCTTGATAAATGTGGATTTTCCCGTGCGCACCGGTCCCACCACGCCGATATAGATGTCGCCGTCCGTGCGCTGTGAAATATCGCGGTAAACATTTCTCTCTTCCATGACGCCGCCTCCTTACAGTTTGGGGATCAACAGCATTTGCGGGCTGTCGAGGATTTCGGCTTCCAGCGTGTTTTCCGCCTGCAGCAACGCCATGGAGGTGTTGTGCGACTTGGCGATCTGCCACAGGCTTTCACCGGCGCCGGCATAATAGAGCGTCAGCGCACACGCCGGCGGCGGAAGCGGCGTGTCCTCATCCACGTCCACCGCACTGACCGTCCGCAGGGCTTCGCTCTGCACGGCGCATCCGCTGATATGCAGCTCGCAACGGATATCCACACCGCCGTCCTCTGCCAAACGGTAACTGATACTGACCACACGCACACTGTCAAACAACATGCAGTTGCAGCCGTCCGCGGCGCCGATACGCCGCTCATAGTCGCAGGCACGCTCTACCAGCACGGGAAAGCCGTTTTCATCGAGCCCGAGAATGCACAAATTGATTTTTCCCTTTGCCGTCAGCCCGTCGCCGCGCTCTGCGTCCAGCGTCACGCTGTCGGCATAGATATCAAGGATCTTAGACAACTTGCAGCCGTCGATTTTGGCAGTCATTTTTTCGATGGACGTCTCGCTGACCGTACACACCTGCGCGGTCGCCGTTACCTCCGCAAACTGCGGCGTACAGGCAAAGGCAGTGCAATAGGCGTCGGTGATCCATTCGGTATCTGTCGCGGTGAAGCCCTCTGCCGACACACACAGCATCGCGTCAAAGGCAAGCGCGGGCTTGTCAGACAAAATATCGTTTTTCAGCCGCACATCAAAGGACATCAACTCCACATGCACCGGGTGCTCGCTGCCCTCCTCCATACCCTCACAGTCGAGAATGTGGTGAAACGGGAGCAGGTAATTGAGCTTGGCGGTTTCCCCTGTTTCCAAATCGGATAAGTAAAACAGATTGATGTTGATGTCGCCGCTGAGCAGCAGCTTGCCGCTGACCGCCTTTGCCTCGGTAACGGCGGCGTCCGCTCTGGCATAGAGCACCCCCTCCACAGCAGGCTTGTCGGCGACGGAGATCTCCTCGCTGACGGTAAACTGCTCCTGACAGCCGGCGCACAGATTAAACAGCCGTGTGGTTTCGGACAACACCTCCATACCGTCGCGGTCGGGGGTGTACAGCAAGGCGGTACGCGGTACGATCACCTTCGCATACAGCGAAAACGCCCCGTGCATCACCAGCCTGCGCGGGCTGAGCGCACGGCAGTTGATGTATTCCGGCTTTGTTTTGGTAAGCACAATGCTGCCCTCTCCTGCGTCACGCACCGTAAAGCTGCGGGAAAAATCGACGCTGTGCTCGCAGCAGCGAATGGTTTTTTTCTCCCGTTCCACATAAAGCACATTCACCACGCACACACCGTCTACCTGCAGCTGTCCGCCCGACAGGGTTTTAGACCGGATCTTCGGCGTAAGGCTGCATTTGAGTATTTTTTCGATATCGGGGCAGTAATCGGGCAGTGTCAAATCGACCTCCGCCGGCTGCTCCGACACCGTATCCAACACCGCAAACGGCGTGCAAATGGCAGGGGAATCCTGATGAAT
>CAMKOU010000172.1 GCA_946414505.1 uncultured Clostridia bacterium
TGCCTGCCGAAAAGCCGTTGTGGTTGGGGCAGCTGGGGCTGAGCACATAGGCGCACGCCAGCACATGGGGCAGCTGCGAGGTGAACGCGATCATGCGGTCGTGTTCCTCGGGGGTGGTGATTTTTACGGTGCCGAAGCCGATCGCAAGCGCCAGCTTGGACAGCCTGCCCACCGCCTCCTGCGGTGCGCCGCAGGGTACGATCAAAAAGCTCGCGCCCATAAACAGGTCGGCGTCGCTGACGTCAAAGCCGTTTTTCTCCTTGCCTGCCATGGGATGGCTGCCGACATAGGTAAAGCCAAACTGCTCTGCCAGCGCGACTATTTGCGGACAAACGGCGCGTTTGATGCCTGCCGCGTCGGTCACAATGGCGTCGGCGCGGATATATTGTCCGTTTTGGCGCAGAAACTCCACGCACGCCTGCGGATACATACATAATATCAGCATGTCGGCGCGGCGCAGATCCTCGGGTGCGCCGATCGCGTCGATCGCGCCGCAGTCCAGCGCCTTCTGCGCCACGGCGGGGTTACGGTTGATGCCGATCACGGTGTGGTTGGTGTAGGCTTTCAGCGCCTTGCAGTAGCTGCCGCCGATAATGCCCAAACCGGCAATTGCAATGATCATTCGGATAACGCCTTCTTTAGTGAAAATAGTTTGTGCGCCACGCTGTCAAACTGCGCCGGCGTCAGCGACTGGGCGCCGTCCGACCACGCGTGCGGCGGGTCGTTGTGCACCTCGATGATCAGTCCGTCGGCGCCTGCCGCCACCGCTGCCATCGCCAGCGGCTCGACCAGCCAGCTTTTGCCGGCGGCGTGGCTGGGGTCGATGATCACGGGCAGGTGCGACAGCTTTTTGATGACGGGGATCGCGGCAATGTCGAGCGTGTTGCGGGTAAAGGTTTCGTAGGTGCGGATGCCGCGCTCGCACAGCATGACCTTGTCGTTGCCGCCTGCCATGATGTATTCGGCGCTCATCAGCCACTCCTCAATGGTGGCGGACAGGCCGCGCTTGAGCAGGATGGGCTTGTTGGTTTTGCCCAGCTCCTTGAGCAGTTCAAAGTTTTGCATATTGCGCGCGCCGACCTGGATGATGTCCACGTTTTCAAACATGTCGATGTGCGACACACGCATGATCTCGGTGACAATGGGCAGGCCCGTCGCCTTGCGCGCGATTTTCAGCAGGTCGAGTCCCTCGGCTTTTAACCCTTGGAAGGCATAGGGCGAGGTGCGCGGCTTGAACGCGCCGCCGCGCAGCAACGTAGCGCCCGATCGCTGCACGCTTTTGGCGATGCCGACGATCTGCTGCTCGCTTTCCACCGAGCAGGGTCCTGCCATGATGTGCAGGCTGCCGTCGCCGATGGTGACGGTGTCGCTGATTTTGATGGCGGTGTTTTCGGGATGGAACTTGCGGTTCGCCTTTTTATACGGCTCCTGCACGCGCTTGACGCTTTCGACAATGTCCTGCGCCTCGATATATTCGATATCCACCTGCGTGGTGTCGCCGATCAAGCCCAGCACCGTCGAATGCACGCCGTCCCAGCGGTTGATGCGCACATCGTAATCGGTTTTCAGTTTATCGCTGAAAACCGCAAGCTGTTCGGGGGTGGTGGTCGGTTTCAACACAATAATCATAACACAATTTACCTCGCTTTGTTTTTTATCTTTTTAAGATTTTATCACTTTAAAGCGGTAACGTCAATAGAATATTGGTATTTTTTTAACAATATTTTTTTAACAATATTTAGAGCTACTTTTTCAGCCCCAACGTATCAATAATGGCAAACGCGGTTTTCAGCGGCGTATTTTCGCCCCTGACCACCACATCGGCAGCCGCAAGATATTGCGGCCGGCGCTGCCGGTAGAGGTCTGCCATGACCTTGTCCTTGTCGGGGCGCTGCAGCAGCGGCCGCTTTTTGTCGTTGCGCAGCCGGTAACGGATGACGCGCAGCGGCACGTCGAGCAGCACGATGGTGTCCCTGCCGCGAAACGCCTCGACATTGCGCGCAAAGGTCAGTGCGCCGCCGCCTGCCGCGATCACCAGGCTGTGCGACTGCGCCAGCTCCAGGCACGCGGCGTGCTCCCGTTCGCGGAAGCCCTCTTCCCCGTATTGCGCGAATATATCCGAGACGGTCATACCCTCTTTTTCCTCGATATAGCGATCCATGTCAACAAAGCGCCTGCCTGTTTTGCGCGCGAGGTTTTTGCCGACGGTGGACTTGCCGCAGCCCATAAAGCCGCATAAAACAATGTTATCCATCGCGCCGTCCTCACGCTTGCAGCTGTGCCGCTGCGTCAAGCACCAGCCTGTCGATATCCTGTTGGTCGTACACAGAGCCGTCCCAAATTTGATGGGCGACCACCGCCTGCCACACCAGCATGGACATGCCGCCCACCGCCTTGGCGCCGTTTGCCCTCGCGCGCTTGACCAGCACGGTTTCCAGGGGGTTGTAGATTGCGTCAAACACCGCGCCGCAGCGGCCGATGGCGCAGTTGTGGATCGGCTGGTCGTCCACGCGGGGGTACATGCCGACGGGCGTGGCGTTGATGAGCACGTCCACCGTGCCGATGATTTGGTTGATCAGCCCAAAGCTGACCTGCGCGCCGGGCAGTTTGCGGGTGATGTCGAGGCACAGCAGCCCTGCCTTGCCGCAGTCCTCCTGCCGCACGGCAAATTCAAAGGGCTTGCCGCGCAGCGCGATCTCATACGCCATGGTGCGCGCCACGCCGC
>CAMKOU010000173.1 GCA_946414505.1 uncultured Clostridia bacterium
ATCAAGCCCTACCGGCAACGCAGCAAAAAGCCGCTGTTTCTCCTTATCGGCGCAGCGGTGCTGTGTGTGGCGGTCGCAGCGGCATTCGTTCTGTTTCACAAGGAAACGGTGCGGCAGGAAACATACCAAAAAAGCCTGCTTGTCCTCAGCGACGAGGAGCGGCTGCGGCCGGTCAGCCGCGCCAATCCGATGGACAAAACCGAGGTGCCGCCGCTGGAGGACTGCGAGGGCGTCAAGGTGCACGCCGCCGTTGCGGACAGCCTGCGCGCCATGTGCCGCGCGGCAAAGCAGCAGGGCGTTACGCTCAGGGTGACGGACGGTTATGTTTCCTTTGACGAACAGCAAAAGCGGTATGAGGAAAATTTAGCAGCGTTTGTCAAAAATCCTGCCTACACGCAGGTCAGAGCACAGGCTGCCGCGCAGCGTGTGGTTCCCGAAGCGGGCTGCAGCGAGGCGCAAACAGGGCTGTTTGTGGAATTTGACGTCAGCGACGCGCGCGCCAAGGCGTTTGCGGAGCGCGAGTGTATTCACTACGGCTTTATCCGGCGCTATGACGACAACAAAGAGGACATCACCCATATGCAGGCAAACGCGGCTGCGTACCGCTATGTGGGCAGGGAAGACGCCGAAAAGATGCGCGCCTTTGACATGTGCCTCGAAGAATATAAGGATTATGTCGATAGTCAGACATTTGTGACCATGCTATGAGTACCAAAAATAAAAAAAGGCCAAAACAAAATAATTTTCTCCGATTTTTTAAAGTGCTGTCCCGTTTGGTGCATTCTTTGCCCTTCAAGGTCAGGCGCAACAGCACCTTGGTGTGCGCGGGCATCATTGCGTTGGGCATTTTGCTTTCATCGGTAACGATGCCCAAGGCGAAGCCCGTTCAAAAAACGGAAGCATCCCAGCCGACAGCCACGGCTGCGACGCAGCCCGCAACCACGCCCGCCCCTTTGTCCACCCTGCCGGGAAACGAGCATGTCATCCAAGGCATTCCGTTGATTTCGCAGGATTACTACAAGGCGGGCTGCGAAACCTATGCCTGCACCATGCTGCTGCAGGGATTGGGCTTCGACATCGACGAGTACCGTTTCATCGACAACTATCTGATCCAGGAAAACTTTTCCTATGACGACGCAGGTAATTTCTGCGGTCCCGACATGAATTCGGCATTTGCCGGCAACCTGTTTAACGGCGCCGGCATCTTTTGCCCGGCGATGGCAAAGTCGATGAATAAGTTTTTGGAAACGCAGCGGACAACCAAGCGCGCCTTTCCCATCAAGGGTCAAACCCTTGCGCAGCTGTGCGCCGAGTATATCGACAAGGGCATTCCCGTCATGACGTGGGTGACCACCTATATGGACGAAAGCTATGAAAAGCTCAGCTGGGTGGTGGATTATGTGGACGAAAATGCCGAGCATCAAATCGGCGATATGCAAACGTGGCGGCAAAACGAGCACTGCATGGTGCTCATCGGCTACAACGACAAGGAGTATTTGTTTAACGACTCGGTCGCGGGCAAGGTGGTGCGTCACGACAAAACGCTGGCGGAGACCCGCTTCAAGGAGATCGGCAACCAGGCGGTTGTGGTACGTGACCCGTAAAAAATGCTTGACAAACCGTGATTCTCATTGTATAATATTCTGGTGAATTTCACACGCTGATGTTGCCGGAAAGGTGACAGGGAGCCCTGTTTTCAGCCGGTAAAACCAAACACAGCGGAGGTAAAACCTAAGGAGGAACAAAAATGGCAGTAGTTACTATGAAACAGCTTCTCGAGGCGGGCGTTCACTTCGGCCACCAGACCAGAAGATGGAACCCTAAGATGGCGGAGTACATCTTCACCGAGAGAAACGGTATCTACATCATCGACCTGCAAAAGAGCGTGAAAAAGCTGGAGGAGGCGTACAGCTTCGTTCGTGAGCTGAGCGCCGAGGGCAAAAACATTCTTTTCGTAGGCACCAAAAAGCAGGCGCAGGAGTCCGTGAAGGACGAAGCGGAGCGCGCAGGCGCTTTCTATGTCAACGCAAGATGGCTGGGCGGTATGCTCACCAACTTTGCGACCATCCGCAGAAGGATCGCGCGTTTGAAGCAGCTCCGTGCGATGCAGGAGGACGGCACCTTTGATCTGCTTCCCAAAAAGGAAGTTATCAAGCTGAACCTCGAAATCGAAAAGCTCGAAAAATTCATGGGCGGTATCAAGGACATGACCGAAATGCCCGGCGCACTGTTCATCGTTGACCCCAGAAAAGAGAGAATCGCAGTTTCCGAAGCGAAGAAGCTCAACATCCCGATCGTGGCGATCGTTGACACCAACTGCGATCCCGATGAAATTGATTATGTGATCCCCGGTAATGACGACGCGATCCGTGCCGTTAAACTGATTGCCAGCACCATGGCGAACGCCGTGATCGAGGGCAGAGAGGGACAGATGGGCGCTGCTGCGGCAGAGCAGCCCGAGGAAGAGGCAGCTGAAGAGGCTTAATTTTCCGATATTATTACAATCGAAAGGATGTTATCATAATGGCAGCATTTACAGCGCAGGATGTCAAAGCGCTCAGAGAAAAAACCGGCTGCGGCATGATGGACTGCAAAAAGGCACTCACTCAGG
>CAMKOU010000174.1 GCA_946414505.1 uncultured Clostridia bacterium
CATGCTAAATTCCGCTACCTTTCCTACTGTGGAATTTACTTTGAGAATTTACGTTATTTTTCTGTGTTGTCGCTTTAAGAAACAGGGGTCGGCGCCGGCCTTTTTTAGGCAGGAGCCAACCCCTGTTTGTCGCCGATGTTGCTGTCCAGTCAGGCATTTTGGGGCAAGCCGCCGGTATACCTTGCCGCAAAGACGCGCTCTGCTTTTCGCGCCTTACAGCATCGAAATGCCGTAGCTGTTGACCAGCGCCTCGATTTTTTCACCGTTGCGGCACCACGGGCAATGGTGCGGCTTGTAGCTTTCGTAGTCGCCCAGGTCGTTTGGGTTGAAGATGGAGTGCACCGGATGACCGTCGCATTCGTCCACCGTGGCAAATATGGCCGACACGCCGACCACGGTGCCGCCGTAGTAGTTGATGGCATCAATGGCAGCCAGCGCGCTTTTACCGGTGGTGACCGACGCCGCCAACACCAATACGTGTTTTTTGGCGAGCATGGGCGTAAGGTTGTCGCGGAACATCATTTGACCGCCGCCGATAAACTCGGGAGACACCACATAAATGGTTTGGTGCGCGTTCATGTTCATGTAATTGTCGCGCGTCAGGTCGCTTGCCATGCAGGCACCGATGACCTCGGTGCCGTCCAGGCAGAGGATCGTGTCGATGATGGTGTTGGCGCGATAGTCATGCACCAGCTGCTCCGCCACAGCGCGCGCTTCCGACAAACGTGTTTTTTGCGTGGTAACGTCAATATAGTAGTTGGTGTGAATGTGCATGGTCGCAAAGTGACCCTTTGCCACGCGCAAAAAGACATTTTTATTTTTTGTACGGATTTTGTACATTTCAGCCATATAATTGCCCCCGATTTTATTTTTGATGTTACTATTCTACACTATTTTTGCGATAATTGCAATCCTTTTGGTGAATTTTTTATCGCGCACGGTACTTCCGCGCCTTTTTCTGCCGCTCCCCGACACTCCCTCCGGCAAAGACAGTCGAGCGCCCGGTGCCGGTACACAAAAAAGCCGACTCACGTGAGCCGGCTTTTACGTGTTGTATGCACTTATTTTTTCTTCTCGATCAAGGTTTTGGTGCGCACGATGGCAACGATAATGAATGCCAACAGAATGATGCCTGCGATCCAAAGCAGCCAGTACTGACCGAATCTGTGGAAAATGGCAAAGCCGTCCGTCGTTTGGTAACGGTGCACAAAGCCTGCAGCGCCGTCATCGGTGGCACCGCTGATTTTGCAGTATTCCGCGCCGGTGTAGAGCTTTAAGGGGCTGCGGAAGATAGAGAAGATGATTTCAACCAAAAGAACAGAAGCGGGGATTGCCGCGAGCTTCGGGCGGTTCATCCACAGGAAGCAGATGCCGCACAGAACTGCCAAAACCGCAACGATGATAAACCACACCATAATGGCATTGTTGTGATAATCGTTTTCGAGCATGGTGAACATGGTGAAGGTTTTGGAGGAATAGCTGCCGGAGGCAACACCCTGATTATTAAATACATTGAGATACTGATCCTCGGGAATCATCTCAAACACAGGGAGCACCAGCATCAAAAGGAGAACTGCGGGAAAAAGAAGTGTTCCGATAATTTTTACAAACCCGGGGGTACTGTATCTTGTGGTTAAAATTTTAATATCCATAACACACCTCAAAAAATTACATTTGTATTGCCGCGAAAGCGCAATCCCTCTGTTGAAAATGATACCATAAATCCCATGTAGTGTCAAGGTATTTTTAGGTAACTTTTATCAATTTTGCGCATAAACCTTTAGAAAAATGTCGTTTTGCGCAAAAACAACGCGTGCGGCAAAGAAAGAAATACCGGTTTACGAAGCGGTCTTTAAAATGACGGACGAATAGGCAGGAAGCGTCAGCTTGCCGTCCTGCACGCGGAGGTGACCATCCTTGACATCGCCCAAAAAGTCCGCGCAAACGGTGGCTTTGGGCAGCATGTCATCGGTGATGCTCAGCGTTTTTGCCTCGCTGCCGCTGAAATTGTGGATCACGAGCAGCTTTTCGCCGTCCTTTTCAATAAAGTAAGCGCCGATCTGCGTGTCACCGAAGTCCTGCTGCGAGGTGATTCTGCCGCGCGCGATGGCGGGATTTTGCAGCTTGACCGTGATCAGACGGCGGTAGTGGTTGAGCAGCGAATTTTCATCTGCCAGCTGCTGTTTTACACCGCCCTCCTTGGGCTGTTCGGTCGCTATTTTACCTTCAACCGTGATATTTTGCGGATTTTCACTGTCAAACACCATCGGCATACGGTAATAGCTGTCGGCGTTGGTACCTTCGGCGGTCATGCCGATCTCCTCGCCGTAGTAGGTAAAGGAATTGCCGGGCACGAGCATATACACATTGGCGGCGAATTTTTCCGCCGGAACACCCTTGCTTTGCAGGGCGTTGGCAATGCGGATCTGGTCGTGGTTGGACAGGAACAGCGCGTTGATGTAGGCAGGATTGACCTCGCTCATTTTTTTGTCGTAGGAAGCGAGCTTTTTCACCAGCTGCGACCCCTGATTCGTTGACATATACTGCATGATGTCGCCGGAGCTTTGCGCAAAGCGGAAGGCAAA
>CAMKOU010000175.1 GCA_946414505.1 uncultured Clostridia bacterium
CTTTTCTGTCGTAATTATGAGGCTGGCTCTTTTTCACTTTTGAGCCAGCCCCTTTGCTTATCAAGATAGAGAATGCAACTATCCTGCGATAGTGCGGAAACGCTGCGGCAAAATGCGTAGGGGCGACTGACAACTGATGACTGACAACTGACAGCTGACGACTGATTACTGACCGCCGGCAGCCTGCTTTTTGGCGAGCAGGCGTTTTTTGTATTGCGCCGGCGTGCAGCCGTATACCTTTTTGCACTGCGTGATAAACGACTTGACGTTGGCAAAGCCGTTTTCAAACGCGGCGGTGGACACCGTCAGGTTTTTGGTGAGCATGTCGTTGACGGCGTTTTCCAGCCGCAAATTTGCCAGATACTCCGAAAAGCTGACCTGCGTCACGTTTTTAAAGTACTTGGAAAAATACGACGGCGACAGGCTGACCACGCCGGAGATCTCGCCCAGCGAAATTTCGCGCTTGTAGTTTTCGTTGATGTAGGCAATGGCGGTTTTGGCGTAGGAAAAATCGCGCTTGGATGTTGCCGTCGCGCCGGGCGTGCGGCGAAACCGCACACATTTGGTCAGCAGCAGATAATACAGCTTGTTGATGTAGGCGATTTGGATCAGCGGCGCATAGTCGCTTTCGCTGTCCATCGCGGCAAGACGGGACAGCACCTGCACGATATCCGCTCTTGTTTCGGGCGCGGCGCTGACGTCAAAATACAGGCTGTCGATCGACTTGCAGAACATGCGGATATATTCAAACGAAAAATTCACGCACAGCAGCCGGCAGCCGGCGCCTTCCACCGGACGCACCAAATGCACATCCTCGCTGTTGAACAAAATAAAATCGCCCTGTTCCACGATTTGCGATTCACCGTTGCAGCTGCATTCCGACCGTCCCTCGATCACAAATACGATTTCGGGCTCGCGGTGCCACTGCAATTCGGTTTTGTGCGTATCGGACGAAAGATCGAGCCGCATAATGGTTGCGGGGATGTTTTTGTTATAATTGACTACATCATATTGATAATCCATCAAAAATGACTCCTTGACCTATTGCAAAATAAGGAATAATACGATAATATATTTAGTATATACGGTATAAATGTTTTTTTCTATGTGTTTTTGTTTGTTTTATATGGACAAATGTTGAGTGAGATATGAACGATAAGAAACAATCAAAAAATGATTTACGATGTCATTCCGTCGGAAAAAACGATGTGAACGGCGCGCTTTTGTGTAAAGATTTGCCGGAAGAGAGCTACAAGCTGATTTACGTGTACGAGGGCGTTTGCACAATTGATATCGACGGAATGCCCTACGGCGTGCCAAAGGGGTATTCGGCGCTGATCTATCCGACGTGCCGCTTTACCATCCACTGCCCGTCCGGGGCGCGGTATGTGTGGCTGGAGTTTTCGGGCTTTGTCGTCGATTCGATTTTGAGCAGAATAGCGTTCTCCAAGACCGCGCCCGTTGTCGGTCCTGTGGTGCAGGAGGGCTTTGAAAACAAATTTGACATTCCGTTGTTTTCCGGCGAAATCTATACCCTGTACCGCCAAGGCGGCGGCGTGATGCTGCTGCTGTCCTACTACATTGAATATTTTCCGAGCAAAATGGTGAAAGACGATAGCTATGTGTTTCGCGCGTGCCGGTATATCGACCGTCATATCGAAACACCGGGCTTAAATGTCAGGGATGTGGCAAATGCGCTGAAGATCGACCGCAGCTATTTGTACCGCCTGTTTATAGCGGAGCTGGGTATGTCGGTGATGGAGTATATCAACCACCGCCGCATGAGCAAGGCGATGATCTTGCTTGCCAACAGCACGCTGTCCATCAAGGACATCGCCTATTCGGCGGGGTATTCCGACCAAATGTATTTTTCGCGGGTGTTTAAGCAGTACAACGGAGAGACGCCCACGCACTACCGCGAACGGCTGCTCACCGGGAATGACACTCCGAAAGAACCGTAAACAGCGCCGCGTCGGTGGCAATCCGGCGAATGGCGGCGCGGTTGTTTTGACCGTTGGCGCCCCCGAGCAGCAGCTTGACGGCGTACGCCTTTTTGTCGGTGCACACGCCCAAATACACCAAGCCGACGGGCTTTTCGGGAGTGCCGCCCGTGGGTCCGGCGATGCCGGTGGTGCTGACGGCGATATCCGCGCCCGACAGCTTTTTCACGCCCTCCGCCATTTGGATGGCGGTTTCGGCAGAAACGGCGCCGAGAACAGACAGGGTTTCTTCGCTCACGCCCAGCACCTTGGCTTTGACGGCGTTGGCGTAGGAGCAAACGCCGCAGTCGAACACCGCGCTGGCTCCGCTGACGCGCGTGATGCGCTCGCTCAGCAAGCCGCCCGTGCAGCTTTCGGCGGTGGCTACCTTTAAGTGTTTTTCCAGCAGCAGCGCCACCACATCTTCTTGCAGCGTATCTGCGTTGAGATCGTTTTTGCGCAGCAGTTGTATGAGATCGATATCGGTTAATGTGACCATGTGATTCACCCTTTATTAGTTGTCAGTTGTCAGTGGTTAGTGGTCGCCGGTAAACTATACCCCGGAAAATGGACACGTGTAATTTAGAAAAATCGGCAGACGTC
>CAMKOU010000176.1 GCA_946414505.1 uncultured Clostridia bacterium
TTTGTGGAACGGCGTGATCATCATGCTGAGTATCCTAATGCAGCCGTTGTTTGACGGCGCGGTGGACAAGCTGCATATCAACCGCAAGAACCCGTTCTTTGTGGGCTTCCAGATCTTCCGCACCCTGCTGGTAGT
The DNA here is from genome assembly GCA_946414505.1 of uncultured Clostridia bacterium. GTDB lineage: Bacteria > Bacillota > Clostridia > Oscillospirales > Acutalibacteraceae > Ruminococcoides. The sequence goes on from CAMKOU010000176.1 coordinate 136, forward strand.
ACTCGTCGGCTATGTGTTTGACGTGGCGCCAAGCTTTAGCGAGGGCATGCGCACTATTGCGCTGTTCTTTACGGGACAAAACGTTGCGCTCGGTGTAGAGCAAATCGGCAAGATAGGACTGCTGCCGCAGGACTACTGCGTGCTGATCGTCGCCTCGCTTGTTGTACTGGTCGCAAGTATTATCCAGGAGCGTCATCCCGATACCGATATCCGCACTATGCTCGACCAAAAGCCGTATCTCGTCCGTTTGGTGGTGCTGTACGTCGCCGTAATGTCAATCGTAATCTTCGGTATCTACGGTTCGGGCTACAATGCTGCGGACTTCGTATATATGCAATTTTAACAGGAGGTTGAAGATAGATGAAATTCCAAGACAAAATAACCCGCACAGTCAAGGTCGCTATCTTTTTGCTCAGCGTCATGGCTTCCTGTTTGGTATTGCAGCACTATTTTTTGCGTAACGTGGATCACAACAGCTTGCGTGTTGAAGGCTTTTATCAGGAGCCTCGCGACTCGCTGGATGCGGTGTTTATCGGCGCCAGCGATATTTACAGCAGCTTTATGCCCGGCAGAGCATATGAACAATACGGCTTCACCAGCTACCTGCTGGCTTCTGAGGCTATCACCTCCGAGGGTATCAAAACCGCTGTCAAGGAGGGAGTCCGTACCCAGCATCCCGGCATGGTGGTGATCGAAGCAAACGCCTTTTTATACGGCGATAATGACAACGATTCCAACCAGGCGCATATCCATAAATTTTTCGACAACCTGCCGCTCAGCGTAAATAAGCTCGACTTTATTACGCATAATGTTCCGGTAGACGAACGGTGGGAGTATGTGTTCCCGCTGATCAAATATCACAGCTTGTGGACGGAATATCCCGACCGCATAAACATGATGGCGAGCAACCTGTCGCTGGATGTGCGCGGCTACAATTATCTCAAGGGCTACCGCACTACGGCGCAGATCATCAAAACCGATAAACCGTGTCTCAACAGCAAGCTCAGCGAGGAAAACGGCGAGCTTGCGCTCGACCCCAACCTTGAAGCACAGCTCAATGATCTGCTCGACTATTGTGACCAGCAACACTTAAAGGTCGTGTTTGTCCGTGCTCCGCACTATGTCACAAAGGAAACCTACAACCGCGTCAAGCGCTCAAACCGCATGGCTCGGCTCTGCAACGAGCGCGGCTACCACTACTATACCTTGGAAAACGATGCAGAGCACATCGGCATCGACCCAAAGCACGATTTCTATGACAGAGATCATATGAACGTGTACGGCGCGCTTAAGTTTACAGATTATCTTGCGGAAAAGCTTATGCATCGCGAGGGCTTGGAAGCCGACGCCCTCAAGGAGGACTTGACCGAAAACTGGCAAGACGCCGTTACCGCCACCAACCAGCTGTACCGCTATTGCGACGATTTGATGTCCAAGAGCGAGGAAGCACGCGGTGCGCAGGAGGACGTTGTCACACTGGCGACCTTGGGTGAATATTCAGGCGCGACAATCAAAACAAAGTGACGGAAGGAGATACTGTATGATATTCCCTAATGCATATACGGGCGTGAAAAAACTGTTTGCGTCCCAGATACTTCATATTCTTTCCACGGTGTTTTTCTTCGTCTCGGCGGTGTGGTTAGCGGCGTCACCGGAGCCGGAAGGCGATGCTTTCGAATACGTTGTGTGGATCACTATCGGCATATCGGTAGCAGGCGTTGTGATGGGCGTCATTGCGTTTCTTTTGCAGCTTGTCGGCTTGAATCAGGCACGCAGGGACGAACGGCTGTTTAAAAAAGCTATGTACTTTGTCATAGTTTGCGCCGCCTGTACTATAGCGCTGCTGTTCGGCAACGGCATGTTCAGCAGGATCGCGAGCGGCGTTGACGAGATATCCACATTGCTGATTTATGTGTATATCTTCATTTCCGTGTTTAACCTTGCCGAGCAGCTGGGCAATACATCTGTGCAAAAGCGCGGCAAGCTTGCGCTGCTGTTTGTCACAGTGCTCTTCGGCGCTGCGTTCCTGATCAACATTTTCGTAGCATTTATTCCCGAACAGGTGGATATCGCGGAAAACCTCTCGGTGATCAGCACCATCTGTGAGTTTATCGGATATATCGTGGCGCTGCTGTATATTGGCACGGCAAGAAGAATGCTTGCCAAGGCGCAGAGAGGCGTACTGTCGTAATCGGTAAAATTTCAGTTAAATTATTAATGGGGCGGGCTGTGTGTCCGCCCTATGTGTTTGTCATGATATTTTTTTCAATTAGGTTCTTTTATTACCCATAGCGGTTATGTTTTTTCCGTGGCAAAGGATATCTGCATGCCTTTGATTTTTGCCATCCCGACCGCCGCGTTCACGCAGTTGCTGCATCTGGACGGTTAGCTGATAAGGAGCAGCCAAGCGCTGCTCCTTTTTTGCATATCTGCA
>CAMKOU010000177.1 GCA_946414505.1 uncultured Clostridia bacterium
GCAAGCCCTTATCGGTCATTTCAAACACACCGATTTCATTGGTAGAGCCGTAGCGGTTTTTTACCGCACGTAAAATGCGGCACGCCATTTGTTTATCGCCCTCAAAATGCAGTACCGTATCAACGATATGCTCGAGCACCTTGGGACCGGCGATGGAGCCTTCTTTGTTGACGTGACCGACCACAAACATCGGAATATCCATGCCCTTTGCGGTGCGCATGAGCATGTTGGTGCATTCACGCACCTGCGTGACGCTGCCGGGTGATGAACTCAACTCGGTGAGATTCATGGTCTGGATCGAGTCGATCATCACCAAGTCGGGCTTGATGGTTTTGATGGATTCGCAGACGATCTCCACATCCGTTTCCGTCATCACCAGCAAATTCGGCGAGGTAACGCCCAAGCGGATGGCGCGCAGCTTGAGTTGCCGCTTGCTTTCCTCACCCGACACATACAGAATGCGCAGGCTGTCACCCATAAACTGGCAAATCTGCATGAGCACCGTGGATTTGCCGATGCCCGGATCGCCGCCCAGCAGTATCAGGCTGCCCTTGACGATGCCGCCGCCGAGCACGCGGTTCAGCTCCTTGCAGCCCGTGTCATAGCGGTGTTCGTCCTCTGTGGATATTTCATTGATGGGGTCGGGCTTGGCATAGTGCGAAAACGACCTTGTTTTTGCCGCAGGCGCGGCTTTGGAGGTATCCTTGATCTCTTCATTCATGGTGTTCCATTCGCCGCAGGACGGGCATTTACCGTACCATTTCGGCGATTCATGTCCACATTCCGAGCAGATATATACACTTTTGATTTTTGCCATATCGTCACTTCCGTTAGATTGTATTGTGATAATTCATCAATCCCGTGGCAATTGCCAGCGCCACCTGTTTTTGATAGGCGTCGGTCACGAGCTTTTCGCGTTCTTCGCGGTTGGACAAAAAGCCGCACTCCACCAAAACGGCGGGATTGACCGTATTTTTCAATAAATAAATATCCTTGCCTGCCGCCTTGTTTTCGCGTGTGTTGTCCGGCTGCAGCATACCGACAGCTGCACGGCGGATCGCTTCCGCCAAAACAGCGCTTTTGTCATTGTTTGGTGAATAAAACACCTGCATACCATGGGAGGACGCGTTGGAAAACTTGTTTTGATGCACACTGATAACAACGTTTTGCGGCGAGGCATTATACAGCGCCAGCCGCTGCTTCATGTCATTGTATTTGCGTTGCTTAACGTCCGCTCCCTCATCGCTCAGTGCGTCGTCGCCGGTGCGCGTCATTTGCACGTCAAAGCCGCAAAAGGTCAGCAAATCGGCGGCGTCCTGCGCGATGGCAAGATTGATCTGCTTTTCCAATACGCTGCCGACAACTGCGCCGCCGTCCTCACCGCCGTGTCCTGCGTCTATGAGAATATGCGGCATTTCTTTTGTTGTAAAAACAGTTGCCACTGCCGGGATTTGCGCGGCAGCGCGCGTCATCAAACCTGCAAACACCAGCAACCCGAGCAAAACACCTGCTGCGGGCAGGATCCTTTTCAGCATGACAGCAACACCTCTGCCAAAAACTATGCAGAAGAACAACTGTATTATACATCATTTCCCTGATATTCGCAACAAAAAAGAAATACCTCTTGTAGTTATTTTCCCAAAGTGCTATAATAGATGGGGAATTGGAAAAATTATTTAAGGAGCGGTTAGCATGAAAAAACCCGGCAGAAACGATGTTTGCTGGTGCGGCAGCGGAAAAAAATATAAAAAATGCCATATTGACTTTGACGAACGTATCGAGGAAATAGAGGCGAAAGGGCATCTTGTCCCCGACCACAGTATTATCAAAACACCCGCACAGATCGCCAAGATAAAAGAGAGCGCAAAAATCAATATTGCCGTACTCGATTATGTTGCCGCGCATATCCATGCCGGCATTTCTACAGCGGAAATCGACCGCTGGGTGTATGACGTCACCATCAAAATGGGCGGTGTTCCCGCGCCGTTGAATTATGAGGGCTTTCCGAAAAGCGTGTGTACCTCCATTAATGATGAAGTCTGCCACGGTATCCCGTCGGAGGATATTGTTTTACAGGACGGCGATATCGTCAACGTTGATGTTTCCACGATGCTGGACGGCTACTTTTCCGATTCCTCACGCATGTTTTGCATCGGAGAAGTCAGCGAGGATAAAAAACGATTGGTAGCAGTTGCCAAGCAAGCCTTGCAAGAGGGCTTAAAGGCAGTAAAACCCTGGGGCTTTCTCGGTGATATGGGTCATGCCGTTCATGAATATGTTAAAAGCCAAGGCTATTCGGTTGTTCGCGAGGTCGGCGGTCACGGCATCGGATTGGAGTTTCACGAGGATCCGTGGGTCAGCTATGTCACCGAACCGGGAACCGAAATGCTGATGGTGCCGGGCTTTTGCTTCACCATCGAGCCGATGATCAATATGGGCAAGCCCGACATTTACACCGATGAGGATAACGGCTGGACCATTTACACCAAGGACGGGTTACCCTCGGCGCAGTGGGAAATCCAGGTACTTGTTACCGAGGACGGCT